>JARLFX010000398.1 GCA_031296355.1 Acidobacteriaceae bacterium | reverse complement strand
GTAAGCGGGATCACGCATCCCTGATCTTTACGGAGCGACTGTGGTTTCGAAACTTCAGTGATGCGTACTGCAGTTTGTGAATCCTCACTTCAAATCGCACCAGATGGAAATGTTGTTTGCGTGAGGCAGTTTGCCTTGCGCTCAAATTGCAGGAGGCGAAACGATGGCGAAAACAACGGTCTTGGAATCTTTGAAACACCATGAACTCGAATCACCCCTCGACGGGTGTGTAGAGAATGTTTCCTTGTGGCTGGCATTTGCATGCCTGTTTGCATTCTTCGCTCTCTTCTATTCGCACACGGCTTCCGCGGCGGAACCGCCTCATGTCTGGAAAGCTTCCTGGATTACCAGCCCCGAAGCGCCGCGCTGGGATGAATGCGTACTTCAATTCAGAAAAGAAATTGAGCTCGGCGCTACGCCTGCTCATTTTCAAATTCATGTATCGGCAGACAACCAATACCTACTCAAGGTGAACGGGAAGTATGTTGGAACTGGGCCATCTCACAGTGACATTCAGCATTGGAAATACACGACCTACGACATTGCGCCGCTGCTTCACCAGGGGGAGAACCTGATTTCGGCCATAGTGTGGAATTTTGGTGAGGACGCTCCGGTACGCCAAATCACAGATCGTATCGGCTTTCTTTTGGATGGCGAATCTACCAATCCGGTTGAAATTCACACGGACGCCACCTGGAGCGTGGCAGTCGAGAAAGGGCTACACGGCGTGATCTTTTTCCCGCCATGGGTGGGGGACAATCCGCATAAGACGGTTTGTTTTCAGAACGAACATCTGGAAGAGATGCTAAGGCTACGCGATGCGGGACCGACATACCCAAAGCTGGTGGTCGATGAATTTGCCACTATCAGCTTTATGGAAGATTGCGGCATTAATAACGAACAAGTCATCAACTGCGCGGTAGACAAGCTCTCGGAAGGCTACGCAGCAAGAACTAACTGAAGAATGCCTCGCATTTACGAGAAATGCCAGGATCATTCTCTTGCCGTTGCAATTGCTACGTAGAGTGCGCATGGAGTCGCCGCTGAAGGCTCGAGCACCGGAACCTAAATAACCACTGGCGACCTACGTAAGCTTAAGGCGCAGGGGGCTGGACCCGACCTCAGCTAGCAGATTACCAGCACTGAAGGCGGAGGACATGGGGCGGGCCAGGCTTGGCGTCGATGATATCTGTCCCAATTACGGCCTCGAAATTAGACTTTCCGCTGCACTGCGGTTCGGCGGCGAGCGCCTGAGGCAGGGCATCCGATCCGATCATTTCACTTGCCGCCAGGCTCCCGTCATTACCTAACCCAGCGACAATGATCACCGGAACACCAGTTGTAGGGTCATCATATTTCGCCACAATTGCGTAGTCATTCTTCCAATCGTGCATCGGGGTTGTGAAGTTGAAACTCCACGGAACACTGGCGGGCTGCTGAGAATCCAGGATCGACGCGACTGGATGAACATCTTGAATCCGATATCGCAAATCTTGGCTCACCCGGAGCGTCCATTTATTGTTTGCAGCCCCAATAAGAATGATCGGCTGTCTCCTAAGATCGGTGAGCGAAGCTTGCCCTGCTCCAACCACTCGGAAGGGAATGCCCTTCTTCCCCAGCAGACTTGCCATGGAGGCTATGACTGTAACGTCATCCACGGGGATAATTTCC
>JARLFX010000397.1 GCA_031296355.1 Acidobacteriaceae bacterium | reverse complement strand
TTGTAATCGCGAAACCTGCGTGTTTCTCTAAGCTTGCGCTATAGTACGAAAGTAGGCTGTACGATCTGGCGCGGTAGCCAAGTGGTAAGGCAGAGGTCTGCAAAACCTCCATCACCGGTTCAACTCCGGTCCGCGCCTCCATCATTCCTTCTTCCTCCCCTCAATCAGAGAACCGCCTCACGATGCCGCTTGACGCGTGAATTCGCGTTGACGAGTATGGTGCGTATGCCACGAATGACCGAATGCCTAATCGACATTCAATTGGCCAACGCACTGAAGACTCTGCTGATTGCCGTGCGGGTTCATGCACCGAACGGCGATATTGGGCTGCGATGCCCCGAGTGCCGCCAACCGGTGAAGCCACACTTCGAAGGCGAGGAGCAGAGTGCTCATTTTGAACATATCCGCCGGAATCCGAGATGCCGGCTGAGTGATGATCGAGGTGCGGGTGAGCCAGCCAGCCAAGTGCCTTCGCTCCGGTAGCTCTTCGCATTGCCTCTGGCTCGGCCGTGTGGCAAGACTGCGCTATATTGGCAGCATATCGTTCCACTCGGGGCGCGGTAGCCAAGTGGTAAGGCAGAGGTCTGCAAAACCTTTATGCGCCGGTTCAACTCCGGCCCGCGCCTCCAGCCTTCGCCAAGGCTACGGCTGGCAAGCCAGAGCGTCAACTGAGGCTGCCCGCTGTAACCCGTAAACTCAAGCCACTACTTCGCGGGCGTCAGCTTGTACAGACCCGACGCATGTGGCGGCACGGTAAACGTGTAGCCGCCGTCGATCACGCCCAGGTCTTTGTGCTCCCACAGGTCGCGTAGGGCGCACTTCGTTGCCATCCAGCCGGTGGGATCGACGGGAGCCGACCAAGGTACGCCAGAAATGGGCGAAGCCGCCGCATACTACCCCGATTAGGGCAATATATACGCCTGTAATTGTAATCATGCATTTATCGATACAATACCGTTTAATTGCGAATAGATTTATCGTACTATATTAAGAAATGATTAATGTTCTTCGCGATGTGCCCCCCCCCTTTATCATCAGGCAGCGCGCGGTGCACTGCTGTCCAAAACAGGACAGGCCTGTAGCAACCCGTATTGAAACGAATCGACTTGTGAGGGCGTTTTCGAGTTTTCTGGGTGGAGGTCTCCGGTTTCAAACTCTGCAGCCTGTCCAAATCAGTCCCAACTGAGTGCC
>JARLFX010000396.1 GCA_031296355.1 Acidobacteriaceae bacterium | reverse complement strand
CCAAAACCCCAAAACCCCAAAACCCCAAAACCCCAAAACCCCTCATCCGCACCCAGCACGGGATATGGATATACCACACTGGGTGCGAACCCATATTTAAAGTCTACGATAGAGTTAAATATCGAATGTGACACCCTTCCTTATTGTTTTAATAATAGTAAATGATACCAACAGGAGCACAGTCGGGATCGCCGGAGGGCGGGAAGTCGAAGCCGGACAAGAGGAACTTCATGTTTATCAACCTGACCGGCCAAGAGCTGACCAAGCGTCCTGGCGAAGTTAGCGGGAATAGCTTCAAGATATCGTTCCTCACGGACTGCACAGCCTACCTGCTTGACTATACCGCGAACGTACCAAGATCTGCCGAAAACCCTGTAGGTCTACGGCGACGAGTGCGAGAACAGCAAACTGTATCTCGGCCCTGTGGCCAACCTCGCCCAGTTCCAGGCCCTCGAAAATTGTGTTGTCAGCGTGGCGTGCAAGCAATTCAGGTGTCTCAAGTGCACCAAGTATAGCTCAAACTTTGTGTTACACCGATCTAGCTGCACGTTCTTCCTCTGTTGCAACTCTGATCCAATTATCGAAGAGTCTACGAGGATAACTATCGCCCCCTATAACCTGGGATATCCTCTGATCGACAAGCACATGGAGGCCGCCAAGGTCGATCCCAGTATCCTGTGCCCATCCAAATTCTGATGATAGACAACAACCTTTGGAGAAACGTGAAGGACGCGAGCGAGAAGCCGGGCGAGGCCCATTGGAGGTTCGCCGAGGCGAAAGACGTGGCCCCAGTCCTGCGTCAGGTCGAAGGTCTGGCCGCCCCGGCGCTGTTCGTCCCGCTCCCCACTGTACCTAATCTTGTTTTCAAACCTCAACTGTAGACCTATGGCGGCTCCATGCACGAGACCGCGCCTTCCCAGCCGCCAGTCGTCCAGCAGCCTCCGACCTCATATCCTGCTCCAACTCCGGTCCCTGTACCTGTACCTGCTCCTGCTCCTGCTCAGCCGCCAGTACAAGCACAAGCTCCTGCGGTCAGCACTGCGCCGCCCACAGTTCCCTTCAACGCCCCCGCACCGATGGGCGCCAACCCAAATATAAATCCGGCTACAGCGCCAGCAACGGCTCCGCAGCCCGCTGAAATGGCCCAGGCACCGCCAGCCAAGACGCAGCCTTTCGTGGAAATGCTACCTTCGCCCGAGGAGCTTGCGGCCCCAGGCCAGCCTATGATGCAGGCTCCGGCCCCGATGCCCGCTCCAGCTCCCACTCCTGTCCCTCCGCAGTCTCAATATCAGCCACAGCCACCTACGCAGGTTCCCACCGGACCAGCCCAGTTCCAAGCCCCGCCTCCTGCACCCGCACAAGCTCCACCTACGATGCAGACCCAGCCACCGGTCCAGCAGTTTGTGGCCCCAGTGGCCGAGGTCGCTAAGATGCCGCCACCCGCAGGACAGGAGCCGGCGATAACGACCATGCCGCAGCAGACTATCCCGCAAGCGCCTCTGGCCCCGCCCATGACTGCGCCAGAGGAAAACAAGGCGCCATTCCAGCAGCCCCCGCCCGCAGCCGCACCTGGAGCCGAGACGCAGCCCCCACCTGCCAAGGGTATCGCTTAACCGGGAGATGATCGAAATAGAGAATTACCTGGTTGCGGAACAGGATGAGCACGAGAAGGCGGAGAACCCGGAGAAGAACGCAGCCTTCGACCTGGGCGAAGACGAGGAACACCCGGAGAAACGGGAGAGACTGCCCTCGGACTACGACGTGACCGAGATGGAACTGATACAGAAACGGCAGCAGGCGGACATGGAACGGCGTGCCATGCTGGAGCAGAAGGAGAAGGACGAGCAGGTCGAGAAGCGCGGGATGCAGGAGAAGGCTGAGGCCGAACTGCTGCAGTGGGTTGAGTAAACTTTTTGGTGTTACATGGATAGGGACCACAAGAAGGAGATCCTCGAGAGAAGGGAGAAGAACAAGGAGGAAGAGGCCGCCTTCAACGAGCAGCGCAAGGCCCAGAACATGAGCAGCAACCCATGGGAGAAGGTCGTCGCTAATGTGGATATAAAGGAAGGGAACTATCAGGGAAACAAGGATGTGAGCCGCATGCGACAGTCCATGGTCAGTCGCAAGAACGATGTCAAGCACGGCATAATTCACTTCTCTTAAGACGAACAGTGCATAATGCATCATTGTTATTGTGGTTGTTAGGATCGGATATACGACTGAGGGATATATTAATATATGCAGCGGCGTTACTGTGCTCTCCGCATTCAGCAGTGCACACATTGCGTATGCGTGCTGCATTGGAGGACGATGGGGTTTTGGGGTTTTGGGGTTTTGGGGTTTTGGGGTTTTGG
>JARLFX010000059.1 GCA_031296355.1 Acidobacteriaceae bacterium | reverse complement strand
GGGGAAATAGAGGTCGCGGAGCGTCTTTACGGAGCAGAATGCGGAGGTCTGCGTGCCAAAGTCCGTGCCGCAAAGGTTTACTGCCTGCACCGTGTTGCCGACCGCTGCATAGATGCGCTCCAGGTTAGCCAAAGCAACCTCACATTGGCGATCAAAGACCTTATGAATGAAGTCCTGGCGGCTTCTGGTGGATACATACCATTCCGTAATGTCGCGTATGCCTTTTGGATGTTTGAGCGCAGGCCCGGGGATCAGCGAGATGTCGCCAAAGGCCGTTCCGCCAAAGCCGGCTATCACGCTACGGCCCGTGGCCGCCGCTTCCTTCACTGCGGTTGCAAGATAATCAATGTCCTCCTGTGAGATGGGCTGAAACTCCTCCATATTGTCTTCGGGGTTCAGGTTCTCCTCATCGAACGGTTCCTGGCGAACAATGCAATCGAAGAAATAGCCCCCCTTCGGCATCCGCCCGCTGGGTGGGACCGATGTGTCTCCCTGGGGATAGACCAGCGTGTCTCCATTCGCATCGACTGTGGTATTGAAATCGCCTGGCACCAGCACATCCAGCCCGTTGAACTGCCATAGCTTCCATCGCTCCGCGGGGACACCCCACTTGGTGCCTCGCCGGAAGACGCCAGCCACATCCACGCCCAAGGCATCTTTGAGGTCGTCGTCTACCTGGCCCAGCATCTGGGAGGGCTCGTGAATCCGTACGGGCCGCTTTTCCAGACCGTAATAGTCACGCAGCGCAGCCACGCAACTGGCGTGAATGCCGGTGACGGTAGATCCACCAAAATCGATGGGGATGCGATCGGGCTGCTTGTGGTTCAGCGAGTTGATAAGCCGTTCACGGCTGGTCGTGTCGGTTTCAGTAGTCATGTACGCTCTCTTATCTCACCTGCTTCAGCTCTTTCAATTCCACTGTGGCAGTGAGAGTGACATTTTAACGCTGCCAAAGGAAGCGCGTTTTTGTAAAGTTTTGTAACGGTTTTCGGCCCGGACTTATTCAGCTGTGCAGACAGACTAGAATGAACGGAACGGAGAGATCAGCACGTGTCTTCTGCCTTTCATAGTCTGGCGGGCCTCATGCTAGTTCTGTGTTCATTGCGTGGCGCACAGGCTCAGGAGATCGGCCAGACAAAATCGCATGAGGTCCCGGATGCCTCCCATCTTGAGGATGTGCCAAGAGTCCCAGGCGTCACAACCTACTGGCGCGGATTCAATGCGGGAGTTACATTCTCAGGTGTTCACGACTCATCGACGGGCTGGTATACCGTGGCCACCCCTGCGGTCAGTTACACTCTTACTTCCCGCTACTCGGCCGATACGAGCATTTCCATCTATCCTTCCCGCCAGGTGCAGACGCAGAACTTCGGCCCGCAGCAAACCCAGCAGTTCGTGCTTCACGTGGGCGATCTAGGAGATACTTTCATCGGCCTGCATGCCAGCTTCACCCCTGGCATGATG
>JARLFX010000395.1 GCA_031296355.1 Acidobacteriaceae bacterium | reverse complement strand
GTTCCGGTGGGCGCCGAAACATGGGTTGAGGACGGTCACTCAACATATGCCATGCCGCGTGCGGGGCACAGAGAGGTGCGCTGCTTTGTGGAGCAGAAGGAGAGCAGCGAGGTTTCCTGCGCAGAGCACTACTCCGGCATGGTGGGCATCGAGCGGCGCTTGCTGATGAAAGGCCTGAAGGATGCGACAGTCACGTTCTTCCCGGAAGGGAAGGGCCGCGTAATTCTTGTGGTGAATGACATGCGGGAGCACAACGAGCAGTCGATTCCATATACCAGGAGTGCCGATGGCACGCGCATAACCGCGAGCGGCATCACGGGCACGCTCTTGATTTCCTGGTAGACCTAAACCGTTTTTCAAAAACTTATAACCCACGAAGGGGATTTTTGATGAATCAGATTCATAAAGACAGCTCAATCGACTTTCATACAAGCACGATCAAGACTCGTTCGTCAGGCAAGGCACGCATTGGCGTATTCAATGCGGGGTTCCATCGCTACTGGCCGCAATTTCCTGGCTTGAAGGAACAGCTCGAAGCCTATCGCGTCGAGTTTGAAAACAAGCTGCGTGAGTTCGACGTCGAAGTGATTTCAGGCGGATTAGTGGACGACGTGGATTCAGGGCGTCGCGTGGGCGACTTTTTTGCAGAACAAGGCGTCGACCTGATTTTCTGCTCGGTGACAACGTATGTGCAGTCCGCGTTTGTACTTCCGGTTGCACAGCGCAGTAAGGCGCACATGGTGCTGGCTGGCTTGCAGCCAACGGCGGCGATGGACGTGGCGACAGTGACCATGTTCGACCAACTGACGCACGACAATAGCACTTCACTGCCGGAGATCATGTACGCGCTGCGGCGCGCCGGCATTGCGTCGGATGTAATCTTCGGGATGTTGCGGGACGACCCGCGCGCGTGGACGCAGATCAAGGAATGGACCTATGCGGCCAAGGCGGCGCACACGCTGCGCAATGCGCGCATCGGCCTGCTGGGTCACCCGCTGGAAGGAATGTTGGACATGAATGTGGATCCAACCTCCTTTACTGTGGCGTTTGGCACGCACGTGGAATGGATTGAGATGGGAGACCTGAAGAAACGCGTGGACGAGGCCACTGCGGCAGAAGTGGACGCGATGCGCGAGCGCATTGAGAAGTTCTTCTCGTTTCCCGAACCGGGCTCGGACAGACAGATTGCAGGCAAGGTAAGCAAAGAAGCCCTGGACAAGTCGGCACGGGTCGCCGTGGGTCTTGAAAAATTGGTGGCCGATTACAAGCTCGATGGGTTATCTCATTACTATCGCGGCATCAACGGGAACGAAGACGAGCAACTAATTTCCAACATTATTGTGGGCGCATCGCTGTTGACGGCAAAGGGAGTTCCGGTGGCGGGCGAGGGCGACCTGAAGAACTGCGTCGCGATGTTGATGATGGACCGCATCGACGCGGGCGGATCGTTCTCCGAACTGCATCCTGCCAGCTTTGACGAGGACTTCATTTTTATTGGCCACGATGGTCCGGGACATACCGCAATCAGCAGCGAGCAGCCAAAACTGCGGGGCCTGAGCCTGTATCATGGCAAGTTCGGGTATGGAGTTTCGGTGGAGTTCAAAGTGAAGGAAGGGCCGATCACCCTTGCTGCGCTCACGGTGGGCGAGGATGGAAAGATGGAAATGATAGCCGCGGAGGGCGAGTCGCTGGACGGGCCGATCCCGGCTACGGGGAACACCAACACGCGGTGCAAATTCAACCCCGACATGCCGACGTTTGTGGAGCGGTGGAGCGAATCCGGCGTGACACACCATTGCGCTTTGGGAATCGGCAAGCAGATTTCGACATTGCGCAAGATTGCACGCCTGTTTCATCTCGAGGTTAAAGTGGTG
>JARLFX010000058.1 GCA_031296355.1 Acidobacteriaceae bacterium | reverse complement strand
CCAGTCCGCCGATGTTGCGCCATTCGACAAGGCCGAATGGAGACCGCCGACAGGTGGGTGGCAATCCCTGCCAAACGGTTTATCTGGGAAAAGAAAAAGCATGCAGTTCTCTCTGGCTTCGGTTACTGAGACGAGCAGAGAGTATTTTTACGTGACTCAATTATCCATCTAACTTTGAGAAATCATGTGTGGAACTATTCAAATAATTCAGCTTTAAGTAATGAAAATCAGTTACCTAGTACCAGAATAGTAAATAGGGAAAATCTTGTACATCTTTAACATTATGAGCATGTTACGGATGTAGCTGCTTGTTGTTACCGCGCGGGTATCCTGTGGTTCTTTTAAGAATCGGAATCGCCTCTGGCGAAAAATGCCTGCCGCATTGTTGATTTTCTGGTCAGGAAAAACCTGGCCAGAAGACGGATTTGAATGCGCAGGTCAATGCGTTGGGGAAGAAGAGGCTTGCAGGGAGAGCCGGTGCGACCTGATCAAAAGCGGGGATAAACGAAGCTGCGGCGGAGACAACCTGGTCAACCACAAAAAAACTTCAGAAATCCTTCAAAAGCCGGAACAGAGCAGCCGGTGAGAATCAGATTGAAGCCGGTTACGAACGAAGGAATCCGTTGCCGGCCGGAAGGAGTTTATCCATGGCAAAGCAGGTTTCTTACGCACAGTGGTCGCTGGAGCCTTACTGTATCGGCCTGAAGCTGCGTTCTCTACGCACTCAGAAGCGCCTGACGCTTTCACGGCTGGCCGCCGAAACGGGTTTGTCGACGGCGCTGTTATCAAAACTGGAAACCGACCGCATGATTCCTACGCTGCCAACGCTGGCTACCATCAGCCGCGTCTACGGCGTGGGGATGAGCTACTTTTTTGCCGAGCCGGCGCGGCACACGCTTTCGATTACGCGCAGGGCCCACTTTGAGGGCGAGGGGCGCGGAGCGGAGCCGGTAAAGGTAACACCCCTGAATACGACCGACGAAAAGCCGCGCCTGGTGGCGCAGATGATTGAATTTGCGCCCGGCGCCGCAGCCTGCGCCGCGGAGTGCCTTCGCGAGACCAGCGGCGTGGTTTATGTGCTTGAAGGCAAGCTGCAACTGGATGCCGGAGGCATGCAGGAGGTGCTGGAGGCGGGCGACTGCGCCTGCATGGAAAGCGAGATGGCCGTGGCCTGGAGCGCTGCCGACAAGCATCGCTGCCGCGTTCTGGCCGTGATGCCCGGCGAGCCGCGCGCGGAGGGCTGAAGAGCGCTGCCGTTTTGCCCACTGCCCCGCCAGTCTGTAGGATGGTTTGGGATTTGAACAGAACGGAGAGTATGCGTCCAAACGTCAACTTGATAAAGGCTACGTTGACCGGAGCCCTGGGTGGGCTCCTATTCGGATTTGACACTGTTGTAATTGCAGGCGCGATCGATGCGCTGGTGAGACTGTACAACCTGAGCCCTCAGGAGAAGGGCCTGACGGTCGCGATTGGCCTGGTGGGCACGGTGATTGGCGCGCTGGGAGCCGGCACCATAGGACAAAGGCTGGGCGGACGCGAAACCCTGCGCCTGACCGCTGTTCTCTATGTAGTTTCCGCCATCGGTTGCGGGCTGGCCTGGGGCTGG
>JARLFX010000394.1 GCA_031296355.1 Acidobacteriaceae bacterium | reverse complement strand
GCCGCCGTGCAGGCGGACTTCGCCGGCGCCAAGCTCTGCCAGCAGCGGGGCCGCGCCGTAGAGCGCTTCAAGATAGCCGCTCGCGGAGGGCAGCTCGACCGCCTCTGCCGTGGCGTCGACCAGGACGCGGTCGGGCGTGACTAGACGGACGCTGAGAAGACCGGTTTGTGTTGCTGCTTCTGCCATTGCCTTACCTCAGGGGCTAAAGCCCCTTGCGACTTTACTGCTGGCGGCGTGGCTGAAGCCACGCCCTTTCAAGACTTGCTCAACAATCATTCGCGCCGCAATCATTAATCATTCGCGCCGCAATCATTCGTGCCGCGATGAGCTTTTGAGATTCTTCGCTGCGCTCAGAATGACAAATCTAAAAGCTGTTGCGGTAGAGAAGCAGATTCCTTCGCTTCGCTACGGAATGACAATTCGGAAAGAGCTTGTAGTGTGCGGGCTAAAACCCGCACCTACCTTACAAACCTTTATGCCGCTTCCAAACCTCATGCTGCTTTGTCATTCCGCAAAAAGCAGATTCCTTCGCTTCGCTGCGGAATGACAAACAAATACTTATGCCGTTTGCTTCATCTTTTCGGCGGCGGCGAGAACGTCTTCGATGCCGCCCTTCAGATAAAACGCCTGCTCGGGGATCGCATCGTGCTTGCCTTCGATGATCTCCTTGAAGCTGCGGATGGTGTCTTCGATCTTGACGTAGGCGCCGGGGATGCCGGTGAAGATCTCGGCGACGTGGAAGGGCTGCGAGAGGAAACGCTGCACCTTGCGCGCGCGGGAGACCGTGATCTTGTCTTCGTCAGAGAGCTCGTCGATACCGAGAATGTTGATGATGTCCTGCAGATCCTTGTAACGCTGCAGAATGCGCTTCACGCCCTGGGCCACGTCGTAGTGCTCCTGGCCGATGATGCGCGGCGAGAGGATGCGCGAGGTGGAGGCCAGAGGGTCGACGGCCGGATAGATGCCGAGCTCTGACAGCGGACGCGAGAGCACGGTGGTGGCGTCAAGATGGGCGAAGGTCGTGGCCGGCGCGGGATCGGTAAGATCGTCCGCGGGGACGTAGACGGCCTGCACCGAGGTGACGGAACCCTTCTTGGTCGAGGTGATGCGCTCCTGCAGTTCGCCCATTTCGGTGGCGAGGTTCGGCTGGTAGCCCACGGCAGATGGCATACGGCCGAGCAGCGTGGAGACCTCAGAACCGGCCTGGGTGAAGCGGAAGATGTTGTCGATGAAGAGCAGCGTGTCTGCACCCTCTTCGTCGCGGAAGTGCTCGGCGACGGTGAGGCCAGTGAGCGCGACGCGGAGACGGGCCCCTGGAGGCTCGGTCATCTGGCCGTAGATCAGCGAAGCCTTGGACTTCGGCAGATCCTTCAGGTCGATAACGCCGGACTCCTGGAACTCATGCCAGAGATCGTTGCCCTCGCGGGTACGCTCGCCGACGCCGGCGAAGACGGAGAAACCGCCGTGATTGGTGGCGACGTTGTTGATGAGCTCCTGGATGACGACCGTCTTGCCCACGCCGGCGCCGCCGAACAGGCCAATCTTGCCGCCCTTGAGGAATGGCTGGATGAGATCGATGACCTTGATACCGGTCTCGAACATCTCTTCGGTGGTGGACTGCTCGTCAAACAGCGGGGCCTGCCGGTGGATGGGCATGTGGACCTTGGCGTTGACGGGGCCGAGCTCGTCGACGGGCTCACCGAGGACGTTGAGCACGCGGCCGAGAGTCTCGCGGCCGACGGGAACGGTGATGTAGGCGCCGGTATCGGTCGCCTTCATGCCGCGCACCATGCCTTCGGTGGCCGTCATGGCGACGCAGCGGACGCGGCCTTCGCCGAGATGCTGCTGCACTTCGACGACGACGTTCAGCGGCGTGGGCACGTTGAAGCCTTCGCTGGTGATGCGCAGCGCCTGGTAGATCGGCGGCATCTTGGCTTCGTCAAATTGAACGTCAACGGCGGGGCCGCTGATGGAGATTACTTTTCCGATGTTTTCTGCCATAGTCCTTTTCCCTGACCTTGCATTTCTGAAACTCATTTGGCGCGAACCGAGCTGCGCCCCTGCAAATTTTTCACGTCATTGAGAGAAAAGCAGATTCTTCGCTGCGCTCAGAATGACAAACCTAAACAAACCCTTTGCGTGCGGGCTAAAGCCCGCACCTACCAATCCGCACCGACCTCAAAACTACAGAGCCGCGGCTCCTGAAACGATCTCAATAATTTCCTTCGTAATGGCTGCCTGACGGACGCGATTCATGGTGAGTGAGAGCGCATCAATCATGTCACCTGCATTGTTGGTGGCGGCATCCATGGCGGTCATGCGCGCGGCGTGCTCGGCGGCGACAGACTCCAGCATGGAGTGAAAGACCTGGGTGGCGATGTAGCGCGGCAGCAGGTTGCGTAAGATCTGCTCGGGCTTCTGGTCGTAGATGTACTCGACCTCAGCGGTGCCGAACTTCTTCGCTTCCTGCTCGGCGATAGTCTCTTCCGGCTCGTCGATTGCGATGCCGGAGGTCTCGGCTGCACGTGCGGCCTGTTCCTTCTCTTCCTCGGTCATCTCTTCGGCAACGGTCACATCGCGCTCGCCCACCTTGCGGATGGGGAGAAGCTTCTCCACCACGATGCGCTGCGAGATGACGGACTTGAACTCGTTGAAGACCAGGTAGACCGCATCAATCTCTGCGCTCTCGTAGCGAGAGACGATGGTGTTCGCGAGCGCATTCACTTCAGCAAAGTGGAGCTTGAGCAGGATGCCGGGATGATCGCCTGTGACTTCAATGGGCTGCGTACGCTTGCGAATAGTCTCGTTGTGCGTGGCGAGGTCATTATCGTACTGCTCGCTGGTGGTCTCGTAGACTGCTTCAGGATAGCGGCGGCGGTAGAGGTCGCGCGCCTTGCGGCCCACGGGCTCCACGTCGACGGTCTGGCCCTTGCCGATGCGCTCGTCAATCAGCGCCTGCGCGGCCTTGATGATGTTGGAGTTGAAGGCGCCGGCGAAGCCCTTGTCGCCGGAGACGACGAGGACGAGGATGTTTTTCTCTTCACGGCAGACCAGCAGCGGGCTCATCACGTCGCCGTTGTCGTTGAATACATCGGTGCGGCGCACCAGCGAAGCAAGCACGTTGGCGAGCATGCGCGCGTAGGGACGCGCGTTCATGGCGCGCTCCTGGGCGCGGCGCAGCTTGGCGGCCGAGACCATCTTCATGGCCTTGGTGATCTGCCGCGTGTTCTTTACGCTGCGGATGCGTCGACGAAGATCAAGTACGTTTGCCATTTTTTTATTTGTTGCGGTGTTACTGTTGCGGTAGAGAAGCAGATTCCTTCGCTTCGCTACGGAATGACAAATCTAAAAAATCTCTACCGTGCGGGCTAAAGCCCGCACCTACCCAAAACAAAAACTACTTCTTCGCGTGCTCCGCGAGGAAGATCTGCTTGTACTCGTTGATGGCTGCGGTAAGACGCTTGCGCAGGTCATCGTCGAGGGCCTTCTTGGTCGCGATGTCAGTCAGCACATCGGGATGGGTTCCCTCGAGGAACGGATAGTAGCCGTCTTCAAAGGCGCGGAGGTCAGAGACTTCCACCTCGTCAAGCAGGCCGTTGACGCCGGCGAAGATGATAGCGATCTGCTTCTCAGGCGTGAGCGGCTGGAACTGCGGCTGCTTGAGCAGCTCGGTGAGGCGGCTGCCGCGGCTGAGCTGCTGCTGCGTGACCTTATCCAGATCGGAACCGAACTGCGAGAAGGCGGCGAGCTCGCGATACTGCGCGAGGTCGAGCTTCAGGGTGGCGCCTACCTGCTTCATGGCCTTGATGGCCGCGGCAAAACCGACGCGCGAGACCGAGAGGCCGACGTTAACGGCGGGGCGGACACCGGCGTTGAAGAGGTCCGTCTCAAAGAATATCTGGCCGTCCGTGATGGAGATGACGTTGGTCGGGATGTAGGCCGAGACGTCGCCCGCCTGGGTCTCAATGATGGGCAGCGCGGTCAGCGAACCGCCGCCGTGCTCATCGCTCATCTTGGCGGAGCGCTCAAGCAGGCGCGAGTGGAGATAGAAGACGTCGCCGGGGTACGCTTCGCGCCCCGGGGGACGGCGAAGGAGCAGCGAGATTTCGCGGTAGCTGGCTGCATGCTTGGAGAGATCGTCGTAGATCACCAGCGCGTGCATGCCGTTGTCGCGGAAGTATTCGCCCATGGCGGTGGCGGCGTAGGGCGCCAGGTACTGCATGGGCGCGGGCTCTGACGCGGTGGCGGCGACGACGATGGTGTAGGCCATGGCGCCGTAGCTTTCCAGCGTCTGCACCACCTGCGCGACGGACGAACGCTTCTGGCCGATGGCGCAGTAGATGCAGATGAGGTTGTTCTTCGCCGAGTTGATGATGGTATCCAGAGCAACGGCAGTCTTGCCAGTCTGGCGATCGCCGATGAGCAGTTCGCGCTGGCCGCGGCCGATCGGGATCATGGCGTCAATCGCCTTGATGCCGGTGGACATGGCTTCCTTCACGCCCTGGCGGGCGATGACGCCGGGAGCGATGCGCTCGACGGGCAGGTAGTCCGGCGTGTCGATGGGGCCCTTGTCGTCGATGGGCTGGCCGAGCGCGTTGACCACGCGGCCGATGAGCTGCTTGCCGACGGGCACGGACATGATCTTGCCGGTGCGCTTGACCTGGTCGCCCTCTTTGATCTCGGTGTAGTCGCCCAGAATGACGGCGCCAACTTCAGACTCGTCAAGGTTCATGGCGAGACCGGCGATGCCGTGGGGAAACTCGATGAGCTCGCCGGCCATGACCTTGTCGAGGCCGTGGACGCGGGCAATGCCATCGCCGAGGGAGATCACAGTGCCGACTTCGTCGACCTGGACGCGCTGCTAGTAGTTCTCAATCTGGTGGCGGAGAAGCTCTGTTATTTCGTCTGCCTGTATCTTTGCCATGTTCTTCCTTTTGCAATTCGCGTCATTCGGTGAAAAGCAGATTCTTCGCTTCGCTCAGAATGACAAAATCTAAAATTTATACGCCGGCCAACTGCTGCTTAAGGCGCTGCAACTGGCCACGGACACTGCCGTCGTACACGGTGCTGCCAATGCGAATAATTGCGCCGCCCAGCAGGGTGGCGTCTTCCTTGTAACTGGTGTGCACGGTGCCGCCGGTCATGGCACGAACCTTTGACTCCAGCGCGTTGCGGCTGGCTTCATCCAGCGGGCGCGCGATGGTGATCTCTGCCAGGTGAATGCCGTGCTCGGCATCGGCCAGCGCGGTGTACGCAGCGGAGATTTCAGTGAATGCCTTGACGCGGTCGTGCGCGATGAGCACGGCGATAAAGTTGCGCACCGGAACCGCGTAGCAGGTGCGCGCGCAGATAGCGTCCAGCACCTTGACCTTCTGCTCCGTGGGGAACGAGGGGTCAGAGAGCAGGTTGCGCAGCGGTGCGCTGGAGGCCAGCGTCTCTGCAAAATCCTTGAGCTGCGACTGCACGTCTTCGGTGGAGAGCTTGGCAGCGTCTACAACTTCAGCAAGCGCACGGGCGTAGCGGGATGCGAACTCTGCCATTAGTTTTCACTCCCGGGCTTGAGCTTGCTGGCGAACTCGGTGATGAGCTGGCGGTCAAGATCGGCCGAAACCTGCAGTCGCTGGGTGGCCTGCGTAATTACCATCTCCGCGGCGTACTGGCGAATCTGGCGCTGGGCCTGCACGGTGGCGGCGGCGATCTCCTGCTCAGCCTGTGCAATCACCTTCTGCTTGTCTTCTTCCACGGCAGCCTTGATGCGCTGCTCGTCCTGCGCTGCATCCTGCTCGGAGCGGGTGCGAATCTCGGCGATCTCGGTATCGAGACGGCTCAGGCGCTCTTCCACGGCTGCAAGCCGGATGTTGGCGGACTCGGAGGCGGTGCGCGCTTCGACCAGGTTCTTCTGAATGCCGTTAACGCGGCTCTTGAATGTCTTGGGCAGAAATTTGGCGAGCGCCCAGATGATGGCAACGGCAAGCACCAGGAAGTTCAAGAAGTTGAAGAGCTTGGCTGCCGGCTCCGTCTTGAGGCCAAGGAGATGGCCCAGCTTCTGAACCATGCTGGAATGCCGCATGGCGGTGTTCTCATCTTCGCCAGACCCTTCCTTCTTTGCCTCGTTCAGGTCCTGCTTTGCGGCTGGCGCGGAGGCCTGAGCGTCTTGCCGGGTAATAGGGGTGGCTTCCTGCGCATGGACGCGCGGGGCCGCGCCGAAGGTGAGGGCGGCGGCAAGTGCGATGGCGGCGAGTGAGGGGCGCAGAGTCATTAGAGGGCACCTTCCCCGGGCGTAGCGCCCGTGGGCAGAACGGCCTTCAGAATCTGTGCGCTGAGCTGGGCGGCGCCTGCTTCGACCTGAACGCGGGCGGCCTTGGCTGACTCTTCAATATCCTGGCGGGCCATCTTGACGCGGTCCTGAGCGACCTTGCGGGCTTCTGCGACGGCGGCTTCACGCTCGGCGTTCCAGCCTTTGAGGCGCGCTTCGCGGGCGGCGTAGACCTGGGCGCGCGCGGCGCGGAGAGCATCTTCGTACTTGCGGGAGTTGGCGTCTGCGGCGGCGATTGCGGTGTTTGCAGCGGCAACGGCGCCGACGGTGCGGGCGCGGCGCTCATTCAGCACGCGAAGAAGCGGCTTATGGACGAGCGTTGTATAGGCAACCACGAGAGCGATGAACAGCACCATCGTGGGGACGGCACCCAGCACAAGCGCGCCAAGCTGATTTAGAATCTCATCCATTTTGTTGAACTTACCCGGTGTAGCTCGCCGAGAGGAAGATACGGGCGGACACCTGCAATCAAGCTTTTATCTGCTTTTCGTTACTCCTATTTTTAGCAGACGCAAAAATAGGTGTCAAACGCAAGGCCCATACTTGACGCGGGTTTGATGCAATTGTAAATAAACAGCAAACACGGCTGAGTTTGGCTTGACTTTGGATAGGGGAAGCCTAGAATTGAACCACTACCTGGACCCGGTTCAGGGTCAATTCAGGCCGCGTGCTTTGGGACAGCAACCTCCGCTCCCGACAGGCGGCCTGTCGTGCGTCTGGGTGCTGCGCGCACGGCGGATGGCTCGCTTCGCGAGCAAATACGAAAGCCGCAAGCCTTCTAACTGCGCCCGTCCTCTCCTTGCTTACGCGATGAGTCCGAGACTTGCTGTGACGAAATTATTTTTCCAGAAAGCGGCGGTAGCGGCCCAGCAATGAGGCCGGTGCGCGCAGCGTGACGTAGGTCAGGTTGCCCTCGAAGCGCGTCGACTCGATCACGCCGCCCGCCTCCAGCGCCGCCAGCACACTGCCTTCGGATTGCGGAATGCGCAGCGTGGCCTTGCGGATGGGGTCGGCGATGAGTGCGTCGTCAATCTGCTGCAACAGAGCCTTCACGCCTTCGCCGGTCAGGCCGCTTACCAGCGCAGCTTTCGCTCCGGCAGTGTGCTCAAGCGTCTCGCGCTCGTGTGGCGGCAGCAGGTCGATCTTGTTGAAGACCTCGATGGTCTGCGTCGCGTTGACCTCAAGCTCGCCGAGAACTTTTTCTACTTCCGCTTTCTGCGCATCCATCATCGGGCTGGAGGCGTCGCGGACGTGCAGCAGAAGCTCGGCGCGCTCCACCTCTTCCAGCGTGGCGCGGAAGCTGGTGACGAGCGTGTGCGGGAGGTTGCGGATAAAGCCGACCGTGTCTGACAGCAGGATCTTGCGGCGCGAGGGCAGGCGCAACTGGTGCAGCTTGGGGTCGAGCGTGGCGAACATGCGCGACGATTCGAGCACGCCCGCGCTGGTAATGGCGTTGAAGAGCGTGGACTTCCCTGCGTTGGTATAGCCCACCAGAGCGACGGTGGCGACGGGCGCGGATTCGCGGCGCTGGCGCTGCTGGCGGCGGATGCTGCGCACCTTCTCCAGCTGCATCTTCAGGTGATCGAGGCGGCGGTGGATGAGGCGGCGATCGGTTTCGAGCTTGGTTTCGCCGGGACCGCGGGTGCCGATGCCGCCGCCAAGCTGCGACATGGCCTTGCCGCGTCCGGCCAGCCGCGGAAGCTGGTATTCAAGCTGGGCAAGCTCTACCTGGAGCTGGCCTTCGCGGGTGCGGGCGTGGCCGGCAAAGATATCCAGAATGAGCTGGGTGCGGTCGATCACGCGGCAGGGCAAGTGCTCGTCCAGATTGCGGAGTTGCGAGGGCGAGAGATCGTGATCGAAGAGCACCACCTGCGCGTTGTGCGCGGCGATGGCGGCGATGATCTCCTCCACCTTGCCCAGGCCGACCAGCGTGGCGGGGTCGGGCTTGGCGCGGCGCTGCACCATGGTCTCCATGATGCGGGCTCCGGCGGAGCGTGCCAGCTCCTGAAACTCTTCGACAGCGGCTTCAAAGTCCAGCGACGCAGCAGGCGCAGCGGGGATTACATCGTCCGCTGTGAGGTCGTCATCTTCACCGGCGCGGAGCGCAGCGGCCGTGCGCGCCAGCATGGCCGATGTGGTGAGCCGGGCGCGGGTGTGGCTGGTGAACTCCACCGCGATCAGGATGGCGCGCTCGCGATTGTCCGTCGAGTTGCCGCTGCGGCTGTGCGTGCCGCGAACGCGCGGCGGCGTCTGGCGCTCAGCCGGACCGGCCGCAGGTTTACGCGGTGGGTTGTGACCGAGGCTGGATGGAGTATGGGGCAATGCGCTTAGCGCCTAGGAAGCAGCTTCAGTCGACGCGCTGGATGCACTTGCGACGGCCGCCGAGGCGTGGGGGCGAGTTTCGGTAAAGCCGGCGCGCCCGCTCACGACCGTTGAGATCGCGTGCTTGAAGATGAGCTGTTCCTGATTGTTGTTCTCAAGCAGCACGGAGTACTTGTCGAACGAGCGGATCTTGCCGGTGAGCTTGACGCCGCTGACCAGGTAAATGGTGATAGGGCTTTTATCTTTGCGGACAGTGTTAAGAAAAGTGTCCTGAATGTTTTGCGCGGATTTATTTTCCATGGGAATCGCCGATCTCCTGTCTGGCTTCGGGTGGTGCAAAGTGCAAAGAATACGAGGTAAAAGTTATGCAGTACGGACAGCCCTCACAGTTGCGGAGGAAGTCCTACGATACGAGTATTGCCGCCATATTTCAAGTCTGCGGGGCTGCCTGCGGCGTATGGGCGCAGAGGAGCATAGCGAACCGTGCGCCTGCATGGATGTACGATGAAAGCGTGGAAAAAGTCTCGACACCCGCTGTACCTATGCTCGATTTTTCGCGGCAGTATGCCCGGCTGCGGCCGCGACTGCTGGAAGCCATCACCAAAGTCTGCGACAGCCAGCACTTCATCCTGGGGGCGGAAGTAGCTGTTTTTGAGTCGCATGCGGCCAAAGCCTGCGGCACGGCGTTTGCCGTGGGCTGCGCTTCGGGCACAGACGCCCTGTGGCTGGCGCTGGCCGCGGCCGGCATTGGCCCCGGCGACCGGGTGCTGACCACCCCCTTCAGCTTCTTCGCCACGGTGAGCTCCATCCTGCGGGCGGGGGCAACGCCGGTGCTGGCCGATATCGAGCCGAAGACCTTCAACCTGAGCGCGCAGCTCTGCGAAAAAGCCATTGAGCGCAAGGCGGTAAAAGCGGTGATGCCGGTGCATCTCTACGGCCAGTGCGCTGACTGGGACGCCTTTGGCGCGCTACAGGCCGAGCACAGCATTCTGCTGATCGAAGACGCGGCGCAGGCCTTTGGCGCGACGTGGAAGGGGCACCACGCGGGCTCGCTGGGCGATGCGGCGGCCTTCAGTTTCTATCCCACCAAAAACCTGAGCGCGATGGGCGACGCCGGCATGACCACTACCGATGATGGCGAGCTGGCCGAGCGCATGCGCATGCTGCGCGCGCACGGCATGCGGCGGCGCTACTACCACGATGAGGTGGGCTGGAACTCGCGGCTCGATACCATGCAGGCCGCGGTGCTGCTGGTGAAACTGGAGTTCATTGCAGAGTGGACTGCCGCGCGGCAGAAGCTGGCGGCGAACTATGACGCGCTCTTTCGCAAAGCCGGACTGGCGCGCAAGGATGGCGATGACGCCGAGGGCGTGGTGCTTCCCTTCGTCGATTCACGCGGCGAGCACGTCTTCCACCAGTACGTGGTGCGGGCTTCGCGGCGCAACGAGCTGCGCGAGTTTCTGACGGCGCGGAAGATTGGCACGGAGGTTTACTATCCTGTGCCGCTGCATCTGCAGGAGTCGTTGCAGGTGCTGGGCTACAAGCGCGGTGATTTCCCGGAGAGCGAACGCGCGGCAGAAGAGGTGCTGGCTCTGCCGATGTATGCCGAACTGCGCGAAGACGAGCAGGAGATTGTGGTGGCGGCGGTGGCGGAATTTTATAGCGCGTAGCCGCGTCTATGCGAGAATTCCAGCCATGAGAAAAAGGCTGATTGTCACAGTGTTGGCGGCAGGGCTATGCATTGCGGTTTGTGCGCACGCGGATGATACGGCGGTCGCGGTTGCCATGGGCGGACTGGTCGCAAAACGCGAGCCGCGCATCGCCATGTCGAAGGAAGTGCTGACCATTGGGCTGAAGCAAGTGGCGGTCCAGTACGAGTTCCGCAACGATACCGACCAGAACATTACAACCGAAGTAGCCTTCCCGATACCGAGCTATGGGGACGGCCCCACCATGGACGGCCGGGAGGACGCTCGCTTTGACGACTTCAAGCTGACAATCGAAGGCAAACCCGTTAGCTTCCAGATCCAGGCCAAAGCATTTCTAGGCAAAGAAGATGTAACAGAACTTCTACGGCGCGACCATATCGACATGCTCAGCTTTGGTCACATGGATGAGAAGAACTCTATCTGCCGGGATATTCGACACTTACCAAAAGCTGAACAAAAGCGATTGATTGATATGGGGCTGGTTCAACAAGACAGCTACAGCGATATGGCACTTTGGACAGTAGAGAAGAAGTATTACTGGAGCCAAACCTTTCCGGCGCACTCCATTGTGCATATCGCGCACACATATACGCCAGCAATCGGCTTCATGCAGATTGAGGGGAAGATTTATGACACACTCCTGCATCATCAGGAATCGACATTGGCTGATTACCAAAAGTGGGATGCGGGGATATTGCTATCGTTGTGCCCGGATAGCGGCGTACTGAAGTCAGCTGCAAGCAATGCCCTGAAACAACCGGCGGAGGGTGGCCGGTATATTGGGCTGGAATATGTCGATTTCATTCTGACGACGGCGAATGCGTGGAAGCGGCCAATTGAGGACTTCACACTGATCGTAGAGAAGCCGAGCAAGGGTGATCTGGTGAGCTTCTGCTGGGATGGCGCGGTAACGAAGATGGATGCTACGCACTTTGTGTCGCACGTTAAGGATTTTGTGCCGTCGAAGGAAGTGCGGATCGGGTTTCTGCTCATGCAGTAGAGCGACTACCGCTTCTTCTTACCCGGCTTCTTCTCCGGCGGAGGCTCAGGGTGCGCCTGCGGCGTGGTGGTGCTCTGCCCAGGGAGCAAAATGCGGCGGACGTAGTTCCCTTCCAGGCGGAAATCCTTCTCGATCAACTGCCCCGGTTTGGGGACGCCGGTGACTGGGTCAACGAAGATCGGCCCAGCATCGCCGGAGAGCACCTTGTACTTGAAGATGGGCAATGGCCCGGTGCCGATGGAGCCAGCGAGCTTCACGTCTTTCACCGCGTCCAGCGACTGCGTGCCAGTTACCAGCGGAAGGAAGCCCTCCATGTTGCGCTCACGGTAGGCGGTCTCGTAGCGGTGCTTGGTCTTGTTCCAGGTGAAGACGCGGACCTGGTCAAAGTCATACGGCAGGCCCGCCTTGTACGGCGCATAGGCCACCACGTAGACCGGGATATTCTTGTCTGCCGCTTCGGCGTCAGGGTCGTTGATGGTGGTGAGGATGGCGGCGCTGACTACGCGCTGGTTCTCCGCATAGCGCGTGAGCACGTCGGGCGAATCCACATCCATCATGCGCGAGTAGATCCATCCGGTGCGGCCCTGCGCATCGCGCACCAGCCACCAGTCTTCCATGATGGGTGGCGGGGTGTTGGCGTCTGGCGCGGGCGTGCCCGTGGCTTGAGCAGGAGTAGCTGGGGCAGCAGCAGGCGCAGGAGCGGCGGGCGGTGGGGCGGGCTTCTGAATCTTCTTCGGCGCAGCGATGGGCAGGGCCGATTTGGCCAGCGTGGCGCGCTGCAGCAGCTTCAGCTTGTCGCCTTCCTGCAGCAGGTAGAGCTTGTTGGTCTCGCGGCCGGGAGCGATGTGCATCGACACTTCGTCGCGGACAGAGGCCGTGGCCACAACCGCGTCAGACGCATGGGCGCGCTTCAGGGCGTCAAAATCTTCAGCGATCTGCCCCGGCGCGACCTCTGCTTCCTTGATCCAGCCGATCTCGCCCTTGTCTGTCTTCACCTGCAGGGTGTGGCGGCCGGTTTGCAGAATCTGCAGGCGCTGGCCGTTGGTGACGGTGGCCGTGCGGGTGCTGACCGCGGCGATGCGGTCGCGCAGGTAAGCCTGTTTGGCGGTGACGTAGACGAAGTTTGCAGCAGGCTTGTGGTGCAGGCGCGAACACCCCGCCAGGCCCAGAAGCAGCGGCCCGAGCAGGAACAGGAGCAACGCGCGACATGCGGAACGATAGGACGGCAACTGCGGTGTGGCCTCTCTGGTGTTCGCAAGTAAATCATTACGCATAACGGATGAGATGCGTAGTGAGAGGATAGCAGCCCGCACAGCGGCGCGGGAGTGCCAGATATGGTGCTAGTGCGTGGTCACCATGGTGATGCCCGGGCCCACGGTGCCACTGGAGATGCTAAGTCCGGTGTTAACACTGGCAGTGACGTACAGCTGGCCAGCGGTAGCGCTGGTGGTGTCAATGGTGTATTCCAAAAGGTCAGGCGAGCCAGTCTGGTTCATAGTGAGCATGTAGGTTCCAGTGTTGTCATACCCTATCGAATAGGGCGTCGTGCCCAGCGTGCTGTACGGCGATTTGGGCAACGCCGTGAGCACAACGGATGACGTAGAGCTGATCTTGAACCCGCTGATGCTGCCATCGCCCGCGTTGGTGACGTAGAGATAGGGCGACGAAGCGGTGGATTTGTTCAGCGTGATCGTACTGGGACTATTTCCCAGGGTATAGGAGCCTGTACTACCGGCGGTGGTAGTGATAGTTCCGGTGGTAGCAGCGATGGGGTAGGCCAGCAGCAGCGATGCACCGCTGCCACGGACGATGTAGAGGGTCGCTCCGTCATAGCTGAAAATGGCCGCGTTATCGCTCGCCGTTCCCGTGGGCGCGGGTGCGGTGGAAACGGGCAGCGCTGAGATCGCACCGCTGGATGAGTTGAAGCTATAGACGTCCGTTCCGGCACTGCCGAGAGCGGTGACGATTAGATCCTCGTTAGGTGAGAACTTCACGGTATGTACAAGTGCGCTGGTACCAATGGTGACAGTGGCGGAGCCACCGTTCGAAGTCAGCAGTCCGGTGGAAGAAGCGATCTGGTAGATGTATATGGTCGCGGTGCCGCTGGTGATGTAGTTATTGGTGAGCACGGCCAGAAAATTGCCATCAGCAGAAATATCCAGGCTGGCCGGGCTATTAGCGAGGCCAGTAGCCAGGGCAGAACCGCTATTGAGCGCGGTTAATGCTCCGCCAGCGGCGATGCTGTAACCGTAGATACCCGCTGCCGTACCGACGTAGAGATAGGTGTTGGCGGGGGTGATGGCCATGGTGAGCGGCACAGAAGCAATGCTGTAGGGAGAGCCGCTGACGGCGGTGAGGTTGCCGGTGGTGCTGCTCATCGTGTATCCAACAAACGTGCTGCTACCGTTTTTGCCAGCATAGACCAGATCGTAGCCAGTGCCGCTATTGGTCGTCGTCGTGGTGGTGACAGCGTGGAAGAACGCGCCGCACCCGCTGAGCAGAGCCGTGGAGGCGAGGGCAACGCAGAGCGCGAGGATGCGGAATGCGCTCTGCCGGCTACGTAACGTGGTGCGGATGCTCATGATTCTTCCCTGCTTTTGCGGATTGACCAGCATATCGATTGTAGCGGCAGGGTCATGCCTGCCGCTGTGGGGATGTTTTTTAGACGATGCGAATGGGTGTTTGGGTGCTGCGGAGAGAAACCAGCCCAAAAAGGGAATGGCCTACCTTCTGCGGGGAAGTGCAAAAGGTAGGCCGGAGTATTAAAGATTAGATGCGGAAAGCCGGGTTCGCGACCCGGCTTTCCTGGCTTATTTTTCGGGCTTGCGCTTGGAGGATTCTGCCTCGTTCGGTCCGTGCGCCCATTCAGGATGCTCGTTGCCGGGCAGCGCCCTGGCTACACGGGCGGCGTAGTCAGGATCGCACTTGGCCAGGTGCGACAGCGTCAGCTTCTGGATACGCAGCGGCGTCTGGCCGAGCGAGCCGGCGATGTTCGCTGCCAGCGCGTTCTTCTCGGTCTCGTCGAAGAGGCGGAAGAGATCGCCGGCCTGGGTGTAATCATCGTTACCGTCGTGGTGGTTGTAGCGTGCTGCCTTGTCAGAGTGCAGCGCCAGCGGGCGGTCCTTGTACTTCGCGTCTTCCTTCGGCGCGCCAAACGAGTTGGGCTCGTAGTTGGGCAGCTTGCCGAAGTTGCCGTCGAAGCGCATGGCGCCGTCGCGGTTGTAGTTGTAGTAGGG
>JARLFX010000393.1 GCA_031296355.1 Acidobacteriaceae bacterium | reverse complement strand
CGGCCCAGCCTCAGAGACAGCTTATGATACGACCCGCATCCAGACTGCACTCACCGCGTGTCCGTCCGGCAAAGCAGTTGAACTGGCGCCCTCCGGTACGAACTACGCCTTCCTGATCGCGCCAATCAACATTCCAAGCGGTGTTGGCCTGATCGTTGATGGCGGCGTCACCGTATTCGCTTCCCGTAACCCGGCAGATTACCAGACCACATCTACTGAATTGTGCGGTGGCTACGGTGCCAGCGGCAACGGCTGCACCACCCTCATTAAGCTGAATAACAACGGGACCAGTTCCAATAACGGCATCTATGGCTACGGCATTATCGATGGACGCGGAGGCTCCACCCTCCTGAAAAACGGTGTCGACTCCAGAATAAGTTGGTGGACGAATGCCGACCAAGCACATACCGCAGGCATGTCTCAGGACAATCCAATCATCCTGAAATCATCCCACGCTAACAATTTCACGCTGTATAAAATCACGTTCCGTAATTCGCCGGTATTTCACGTTGGCTGGGGAGGAGCTGGCTTCACTGCTTGGGGCGTGAAAATATCTTCACCCTTCACTGCGCACAACACTGATGGCATCGATCCATCGGGGTCAAACGTGACCATCATAAATGCGTCCATTTCGAATGGCGATGACAACATTGCAGTCGGCGCCGGGAGTACATCTGCCAACATCACTATCTCCAATATCAACACCTATAGCGGCCATGGTATTTCTGTAGGAAGCTATACCTCCAGCGGCCTTAACAATATGCTGGTCCAAAACGTAAACATGGCGGGAACGGCTTCTGATAGCAACGCAACCGGGCTTCGCTTAAAATCTGCAGCCGATCGTGGCGGACTACTCAATACCATCACCTACAAGAACATCTGTCTCCGCGATACCCACTACCCCATCATGCTCGACCCGTTTTACAACACGAACTCAGGCACGCTGCTTCCACAATTCCAGAACATCGTGTATCAGAACGTTCACGTGCTCGCGCCCACCGGCACCAAATACCCATACCTACTACAGCTACAGGGCTACGATGCCAACCATATTTCCACCGTTACATTCAACAATGTCGTGTTTGATCAGTTGCTCTTGGCCAATGTAAAGCCGGCTCCGCAAGACATCACCATTGCGCTCGCGGGCAACGTCTATCCTGCGTTTTTGCAGACACTCACAGGCACCGGTGTCAGCTACACCGGCTCTGCAACCTCTACCGCGACAGGCGGTGTATCCACTTGCGCCAATGTATTTCCCTACATCGTCGGCGAACTCTATCTTTCCACGGCATCGGCCACTAACCTACAGACAGCCACCATCTCCACCGGAGGTTCCGTAACACTCAACGCGATGGTTGAGCCCGCGATGTCGCAAACTTCCTTCAGTGGAACGGTCGGAAGCTGGACGGGCGTCTCCGCCCCCTCCGCATCGATCAATTTCTACGAAGGCGCCACTCTGGTCGGATCCGCCGCGCTGGGTGCCAATGGCACGCTTGCACCT
>JARLFX010000392.1 GCA_031296355.1 Acidobacteriaceae bacterium | reverse complement strand
GACTTCCTGGCGCAGGCCGCTTCCACTCTATCGGCCTCTTCGCCTGCCGGTGCAACCAACATCAAGGTCACCAGCGTGGAAGAGTTTCACGTCGGCCAGACGCTTCTCATTGACTCGGGCGCAAATCTTGAGACTGCCGTCATTGCTACAGTAGGCACCGCGGGCGCTACTACGGTGCGCACTGCCACCGGCGTAGGAGCAACTGTGATCCCCGCTGCCAATGTAGACGGCTTTAGCAAGGGCCAAACGATCACGATTGACAGTGGCGCAAACTCCGAGACGGCGGTCGTCTCCTCAATCAGACGCTTCGGCGCCGCAATCACAGTCGCAGCGCCGCTCACTCGTGTACACGCGGCTTGCTCACTGATTTCCGGCACCGGCATCAGCCTCACCGCCGCATTGACCAAGGCACACACCAGTGGAGCGCAGGTCTCCGACAACGTTCCAACACCCGGAGCGCCCAACCAATATCACAGAAGGAATAATTGAGGGAGTCTCCGAAAATAGATTGATCGTCGTAACTTGGACTATCCTAACGGCACTTTGATCGGGGAGAGAGTCACCGCACTCTCTCCCCGCACTTAAGCTCGTTGGCTCAAACTCTGCGGCATAGAGATCTGACACAACAGCGGTCATGACCGGTGGGACGGCTCAGATTGTTGCTGATTGATGGTGTTGTTTGTCGGGCTATGAGTGCTGGTGTAAAACTAGGGCACAGTTGCCTGGTTTTACTCGGTTCTTGACAGAGAAAGCAGGCGGCTAATCGGCTCATCATGTTGATCTCGTGCTCGGCCTCGCACAATGGCAGCGGGTCGCCGTGGCTCAACACTAGACCCTCGCTAGAACCTGACTCCACGCGGTGCGAAAAAATGAGCTAAAGGTTGGTAGGTTCGTCTGCGACTAAGCACCGTGAGCGGTTAGGCGGATTCGCGCTTGATCAGCGGAGCATCCAGGTAGATGCGCCGCACCTTGGACGTCCGCGTCTGGACGATTTCGATCAGCAGTTCGGCTGCTTTTTTGCCCATGTCGAAGGGCTGGATGGCAAATGTAGTCAGTTGCGGCTTCAACGCCATACCGATAGGCAGATTTCCACGGCCCAGAACACTTACATCTTCCGGAATTCGTTGTCCCAGTTCATCGAGTTCCCTGTACACATCCGGCACTATCTGGTCATCGACGCAGAAGATCGCCGTGGGCGGATGCGGCAGCTTGCACCAGGCAACGATCTTTTCGTGGATGGTTGCGACGTTGTACTCGCTGCAAGCGTGGAACCGCGCATCGAAGTGTTTGCCCTCCTTGGCCATCCCTTCCTTGAAGCCTGCCAGCAGGTGCGGCGTCATGGGACTCTTGGACGCGCCGCTCAGCAGAGCGATGCGCGTGTGTCCCCGCTCGATCAGATACTCCGCGCCTCGGCGGCCCACCTCGAAATCGTTCACACCCACGTAGTTGATCTTGTCGTCGCCCGCATAGCAGTTGATCATCACAAAAGGAATCCGCGCCTTGTTGAGATCCTCGATTGAGTCCTTCATGTCCTGCAGCGAACAGAGCCGGGTGTTGAACATCACCACACCATCTACAAAGCGGCTCTGCGTCAGCTCGCCCTTGGTGATGCGCCCTCTTTTGGCGCTGTGTGAGTAGATCATCAGGTGGTAGCCGCGCTCCATCACACAGCTCTGGATGCCGGCCAGCACGCCAGCAATAAAGTTGTTGAAGAAGATTGGGTCGCGCATGGGCACGACCAGGCCCAGAATCTTCGTCGAGCCGCAGCTCAACGCGCGCGCCAAGCCACTTGGCGCGTAGCCCAGCTTGGCGGCGGCATCGAGAATGATCTTCTTCTTTGCCGCACCAACCCTGGGTGTTTTGGAATCGTTCATCACCAGCGAAACAGCAGCAATAGATACCTGTGCGGCGTTCGCAACATCGTAGATGGTTGCCATGATTGTCCTCGAATCGTGCGGGTGGTTCCGCTCCGGCAACTGCATCCCTGATTGTAGAAGATCAGTCTGGGAATCCGGAAAGGTTCTAAGGAGCCATCATTGGCGCGGGATATATCACATTGCCTGCTTTCTTACTCCACGCGGTAGGAGTGCCCAGCGATCAGCAGAAACTGCATGGCAAACCGTGTCTCAGTGCAGGGAACCGCCTGATGCGTCGTCGTGTCAGTCACGCGCAGCTTTTTCCAGTCGCTGACATGCAGTACGATGGCAGAGCGCGACCGGCCGTCGGAAGACCAGAACTCCGTTTCTGTTGTCTTCGCGACCGGATAGATGCGTGCCACCAGACCTGACTCCTGTTGCTCAATAACAATGCCTGTGCCACCAACAAAGAGTGGTGTCTTTTCAACTGGAATCGGATGACTTTTCAGTAAAGTTGGGCCTTCAAAGCGTTCACCGGTCTCGTAGTCGATCCAGCTTCCGCCTGGCAAATAAATGTCGCGCGTGGTTGCCGTGGCGTAGTCGTTGCCGTAGAGCGGCGTAGCCAGCAGGGCGTCGCCGATCATCCACTCGTAACCGCGAACCGTGTCATTCTCGCGGCCGTATACTCCGGGCTCTTCGGGGAACGCCACAGGCAAGGGCGTCATCGTCCAGGGGTAGCCGTCGTGGATGAAGCGCACCGCCTGGCTGTAGATGTAGGGCCGCAGCCGCTCATGCGTCTGAGTAGCCTTGAGCATTACCTTGCCCACTTCCGTGCTCTTGAACAACCAGGGTGGCTGACCCATCGACAGAGAGGAGTGCAGTGCGGCCCACTGCACGTTGCGCATCATATATTTGTCCATGATGGCGGTTTCGTTCGTATCGAACCTGTCCTCGCCGAAGGTGCCGCCGACGATGTCCGGATAGACCAGTGGAAGGCCGGAGTAGGCGAACGAGAGTGCGTTGACCGGGCCGCGATCCTGATTCTGGTTGTAGTTGAAGTCATCGATGCGTTGGATGTCGCCGTCGGAGGCCAAGTAACCGTTGCGCTCGATCAGGTCGAAACCGAGCGTCATTAGGCGGTCACTAATCGGATTGACCTTGTCGTCGCGCAGGTCGTACTTTTCATAGCCATACAGGTCTTCCTTAAAGCCGTCGACGCCGAAGTTCTTCCATTTGGCGACTAGATCGAAGTACCAGTCGACGGCCTGTGGCTTCTGCGCATCGAGCAGATAGCAGGGCGAGTGTGGGAAGCCGATGTTAAAGACTTGCGGCTTGCCGTCTTCCTCGAGAAAGTAATGATTGCGCACTCCCTCCTGGGCAAAGGGCCCGGTTGTGATGAAGGCAATGCGCAGACCGAGCAGAACTCTCAGATTCTCATCGTGAAAATGCTGAAGGAACGGCTCGGGAGAGGGGTAGCGGACACTGTCCCACAGGCCAAAGCTGGTGGTCGCCTGCATGTTGCTGGGCTGGTTGGGCCAAAAGCCGGAACCAATGACCAACCATTTGATCGGGTAGCCGAGCTTGAGGTAATGGTCGACGCTATCACGGATCGTCGTTTGATTGGTCTCCCAACCGAGCGCGCCGAAGGCCTCCCAGCCCACACCGAACATCTCGTATTTGGGCATCATCAGCGGATAGCCGGCTTGACGACGGACTCTGGCAAAGGCCGCGTAGAGTGTGCGGGGCGCACCGAAGAAGAAGTGTGTGACGATGGGGCTATCGGCCAGAGCCGCTCCCTGCGCGTTCTCCTGGGCGGTGAAGTGCGCGATTTTTACTTTAGGCCAGAGTAGTACTTCGGCCATTCCCTGACGGGGAAAGATAGCAAAGTTGGATGCAAGGCGTCCGAGACTCGATCCGGTGATCAGGTGGTTTTCTGCGATTCCAGTAAGATCCGTATCGTAATGGCGTTTGGCGTAGGCCATGTCGGAAAAACCGTACGCCGGTGCGATGCCGGCCGTGCGCACCAGAACCGAAGCTGGCTTGGTCAGGGAGATTGTGAGGGAGCAGTCGTCCGGAAGTAGCTCGACGGCGATGGCGACCGGCTCGCCGGAAGCCGAGGTGGCCGTGAAGTTGCAACGGGTCTCGGAGCAGGCGCCCGGCGTGACGGCGGACAGCGGAGCACCGCCAACGAGGATGCCACTCTCCGGATGCGGAGCCGCCACAGTGACCGCGCCGCGAGAGAAACCAAAGCGAAACTGGTCAGTGGTAATCTCCATG
>JARLFX010000391.1 GCA_031296355.1 Acidobacteriaceae bacterium | reverse complement strand
CGGCCCCGAGAACGAGAGTGTGCACATAGGTGCATGTGGATCTTATACAGCAGAGAATGTACCCATGGATAAATAAGAGTAAAGCATTATTTGATATTAATTAATCACCAGAGGATGGCAAAGAAGAGAAGAAATAATGGAAGGAGCAGAACTAACGGAGGCTGCAGCAGGCCTTTCCAGTGCGCAAATTGCGAGCGTTGCGTCGGCAAGGCAAGCAACCGGGGCGAGTGTGCGTAGGACAAGGCAGTGAAGCGCTACCAGGTCAAGAACATGGTGGACGCCTCCGCCAAGAAGGATATCCAGGATGCCAGCGTCTACGATGGTTTGTCCCCCGGCATGATCCTGCATAGAATACACTCTGCCCAAGTTCTACCTGAAGACTCTGTACTGCATCTCTTGCGCCATCCATGCCAAGATCGTCCGTGTGCGCAACCACGAGGTCCGCAAGATCCGCTTCACCACCAAGAAGAGATTCACCGTAAGTCTCACGAGGGGAGAACGTGTGAATAGGCCGAGGAGAAGGAGGAACAAATCAGAATGGCGAGAAGGAGAATGATGAAGCAAAAGGCTGAGGCCGAGACCAAGGCCGCCGCCGAGAAGGCCGAGGCTGCCGCCGCAGGCGCCGTCGCCGCCCCCGCAGCTGCCGCTCCCGCTGCCGCGCCCGTCGCCGCTGAGCCCGCCCCCGCTGTTAAGGCATAAGGTGACCCTCACTAACACCAGCATTACGCACCTATAAGCGTTGAGTCTCGCTTCCCGTGGGTGTCCCGACTATTTGCTTAGTTGTTAGAAGCGCGATATCGGCCACTATTATTCCTGCATTTAGTAATAGCGCACTGTATCGATCTGTGTGAGAGGGATATTATACAGTAACTAACTAAGAACGAAAGCGATATACTCAACACGCATAATATCAACTGTCGATGTGTTGCGTCTGGATTATGGGGTTTAGGTTTCGCAGCTTTACTTGTCGTTCAGTGCATCCAGAGTCCACACGGCGCCCTAAGCCGACATTATCGACATGCACTTACTCCGGTAGGAGCGACAGTCGTGAACTTGGCCACTGCGTCGCCAGTCTTCGTCACCTTCTTCTCCTTCTTCTCCTCCTTCTTCTCCTCCTTCTTATCTCCTCTCTTCTCAGAGAATCTTTCCTTGTCCTTCTTGTACTCCTTCTTGAAGCCGCCCTTTCCGTGTTGTTCCCTCTTCCCGCCGTGTCCTAGTTCCTTCTTGCTCTCGCGCTCCTCGTCCCACTCGTGCCTTCTGGGCTTGTTGTAGTACGGCTTGTGCTCGTGGGGCTCCTTGGGCTTCTCCAGCCCGGCGATCGCGAACTCGCGAGGGGCCTTCTCGGCGGCGTAAGGGACCGAGGTCAGCTCAACCGCGTGGGTGTGCTCCTTCTCTTCGGGTGCGGGCTCCAGCTTCGCAAATGCTGGCGTCTCCTCCTTCTTCTTGGTATTGGTGAACTTGGTGGGCATGACCACAGGCTCGGAAGGCTTGGTCTCGGCAGCCTCAGGCTCCTTCTTTTCGGCGGGTGCCTTCTTGTCCTTCCTGGGACCCTTCTTCATCTTCTTCGCCTCCTCCATGGACGGGAACTCAGAAGTCTGGGAACCGATGAATCTGGGGGCGGCGGCGCCGAACTTGATGTCTTTGGAGCCAGTCTTGGCTGGCTTCTTCTTCCCGGCGTCGGTGGTCGCGGCGGGGGCGGACAATTCGGTCATCTTCTGGTCCTCCTCAGCCTTCTTCTTCTCATTCATGAGACTACACTGTCGCACGCAATATTCCGTACGAGACGTCAACCACTGCCTTGCTCTTGGGCATAGTCTCGGCCTGCGCGGGGTTCGCCCATTCGCTGTCAGCGCCTGCGGGCTTCTAACGATGATATTGCGACCTATTTACCTTGGAAGCATCCTTCTCAGAGCCTGGGTGGAGTTCCAGCCCGGTGGTGCCGGTCTCAGCTGCGCGCTTCTTCAAATAGGCGTTAAGCTCGGCCATTGTCCTCCTTGCTGCTATTACCTTTAATATAAATAATATCGAGACAGCCACCGGATATTGATGGTGCCCACATTGATCCATATAGGGTGTGATAATTCCGCGCCCAATGTGCTGGCCATATAATGGACCATGCTATACTATCATCGCCATCGTTACGTTTGCTCGCCGAGTTAGTGCGGAGATGCATAATACTTGCTGTAGCCGCCCGGGAACGGATACGATAGGCGCAATCCGGCACTACCTGTCACCATTGCATCGTATCACATGTTCCACATTCTCTCAGTGTTGATACTCGTTTTCGCCGGGGTTTTGGGGTTTTGGGGTTT
>JARLFX010000390.1 GCA_031296355.1 Acidobacteriaceae bacterium | reverse complement strand
CCAAAACCCCAAAACCCCAAAACCCCAAAACCCCACAAGGATTCGGCGCTGTGATTGTGCGGCACAAATTCAATGCGAAGGGTATGTGGTTTATTATTGTTGCTACGTGGCTTTATTCACAGCGAGCAGTATTTACAATAAGTAACTAACGCTATCGCAGACTCGAGTGAATAGAGTGTGTGTTGGCTCAAATATCAGGGGGCAAGAATTACGCCAGAAGAGTCATGTTGGCGGCGATGCCGATGGAGCCGCTGTTGATGCGGAGCTTGAAGCCAGGGATGCGCGCGGTGATTCCGCTGAAGGTGACCTCGTCGGGGATTTGGATCGGTGCGCCCAGGGCGTACATGTTCGCCGCGTTCATCAGGAATTTGAACAGTATATTGAACTCTTTCTTCATCGCGTCCACGTCGGGCTTTGTTATCTTGCTCTCCTTGATGGTCAGGTCGCTCAGCGTTATCGCGTTAACCTTCGCGGTTAGGAGCTTCTTCTCGTCGACGGCGGCGCTGAGGGCGAGCTGGATGCCCATATCCATGGTGATGGGCGACCCCTGGCCTTCCACCATGAATTCTGACTCCACTTTCGCGGTCACCTTGACCTGTCCTTCGGTGTCCAGAACCAGCTTCGGCAGTTCGTTGGGGCAGGTGATGGCGATCTGCATGGGGAGGTCGCCGAATTGCATGAGGCCCGGGATGTAGTACTTGAAGTCGGTGGTGCGCAGGTGGAGGAACTGGGTGGCGTTGAACACCATCTCGTCAGTCAGCACCAGGCGCAGTTCAGAGCTCTTAGACATAGCGGAGAACAGGCTGGCAATCATGTGCTCGTTGAGAGCCACTTCGAAGCTGCTGGGCTGGATGTAGGTGGCAGAGCGAAGATCCTTGGGCTCAGACACGTCCGGTCTGATGTCCTGGACCGAGTTGTAGAACTCGGATCTTAGGAACAGCTTGGTGTAACTCTGGTCGAAGATCATATCGTATATGGGGGTCACATCCAGAGCGTAGTTAGAGAAGACGCTGATTGGGACGGTGAGGGAGTAGAACCTCATAAAGATGTTGATGATCCAGAGCGTGGACCAGTTGAAGTTGGAGGTGTAGAGCGGCAGAAGGGTCTACGCGGAACATGCATGAGATTGCGAGAGGTTTTACGTTGAACCCGAAGGAAACCAGGCTGAGGAAGAGCGGCGAGTTGTTGAAGGTCAGCTTGCTGCTGCCCATGTCGATGTACAGTGCCTCCGGGTAGAAGCGCTCAGTGGTGCCGTCGGCGGAGAACTTGAACTGGAATTCAAACCCGAAGTTCACCAGCTCCAGTCTCGCGGTGTCCTTCAGATTGTCGGTGAAGGCGGAGCCGTATTCGTAAGCGAAGTCGATGGTCCACTTGTTGATTTTGGCTACGATCGGATTAATAAGCATTTGTGATTACGTAGGCGCAAAAGGAACGTGCCCTCCGAGGGAACTGTCTCAAAGGTTGCGGTCGACGCATCCTGAGAAAGCGAGCTGCTGGTCAGGTTCACGATGGAGAGGTTGACGACGACTGGCCAGAAGTTGAAGTTGAGGGAGAAGTCTACAAGGAGCGCATATCCGCGTACTGTTGGGCGGCTGGATCATCTCGTGGACCATCGTGAAAAGCTTCGGCATCAGCGTCTTCGCGGTGCTCTTCAAGAAGTCGTTGTTCAGCATCAGACGCAGCCCGGAGTACGGGGTGTACGCGTTGATGCCCTGGCAGCAGAAGAGGGCTGCCACCAAAAGTGACGTATACGCAATGGTTAGCCTCATATTCTTCCTTATTAATGATATTATTGCTATTGCCACATATGGATAAGTCTGTATTTATATCGCGGACAGCCACATAGTCGGATTTTACATACGTAATATTACGCTGCGACGTCCTTCATGACGTCTGCCCAATACACCATTCGTATTACACATTGTCCCGACGCCCGCGCTCCTCTTCTTCTGTTCGTGTCTG
>JARLFX010000057.1 GCA_031296355.1 Acidobacteriaceae bacterium | reverse complement strand
GTCGAAGCCGTCGGCGTCCCTGCGGCAATCGTGGTGATGGTATTGGGCAGCACTACCGGAGTCTGCGCTCTGGCGACGCCTGCAACACGGATGAGCGAAAGAGCAAGGAATACGACTGGCAGGCGGTGGCGCAAAGAGCTCATGGACGGCCTCAAAGATGGTCCGAAGCAGCAGACATGCTCCCAAGCCTGACATTTCGCCTGAAAGGTCATACCACTTTAGAACAATGTGTTAATGAAATTTACGACAACAGGGACAATAACCGTCCAGACTGAACCCTGTCAAGAAAATATCCATTGGGGAAATTCCCGTTAAATGAAAGCAATTACTGGCCATTAGCCGAAAAAAATCTGCCCACTTCAGCTGTTATTCGATAACAGCTGATTTTCCACAATTAGTTTTTGGTGTGACCAATTTCTGCCACGCATACTGCATGGACGCGCAATTTCCAACGCACACGCGTCACATCCATGCCATCCGTGGAGCGCAATAGAAGAAAGGAAAAACGATTACCGCTTGCTGGCCGCCGCAGTAGATTCACGCACCATCAGCTCCGGCGCGATCTTCACCACCGCCGGCAGGCTTTCTCCCGCCAGCTTGCGCAGCAGAAGACTCGCCGCCGTGCTGCCAATGGACTTCAACGGCTGCCGGATCGTCGTCAGGCTCGGCACATGGTACGACGCCGATTGAATATCATCGAACCCCAGCACCGATACATCCTTCGGCACCGTCAGCCCGCCATCATGCAGCGCGCGGATGGCACCGATCGCCGAAATATCGTTGAAGCACAGCACTGCGGTAAAGTTCCTGTGCTTCTGCAGCAACTGCGTTACGCCGGGATAGCCCAGCTCCGGCGACGTCATGTCCTGGTCCAGCTTGATCGTCAAATCAGGCGATACCTCCAGCCCCAGCGTCCGCGCCACCAGCAGCGTCGCGCGCCATCGACTCTGCGAATCCGAACTGAACGGCTGCCCTTGCATGAACGCAATCCGCCGGTGTCCCAGTTCATACAGATGCCCCAACGCCAATTGCGCCGCCTTATGGTGATCCAGCATCACGTTGGTCACGTCAGCAATCGTGGCATGCCCCGCCACGGAAACAGTCGGCAGCGGCATCTTTGCCGGCAGTTTGGTATCGATCGCTAGAATGCCGTCCACGCCCCGCGACATCAGCATCCGCGGATACTCTTCAATCAGGTCAGGACGGTGGCGATGGTGCGCCGTGAAGTAGAAATAGCCTTCCTTCATCAGCAGTTCCCCCACGCCGCTCATCACGCCCGCGTGGTACCCCTCGCCCAGTTCCGGCAGCAGAACGCCAATGGTGCGCGTCGCGCTTCCCTGTAGCGACCGCGCAATCAGGTTCGGCCGGTAGCCGAACTTTCGCGCCGCCGCCTTCACCCGCTCCCGCGTCACCGGCGGAATCGAACGCCCCGGTACATTATTCAGCACAAAGGAGACCGTCGCCGGACTCAGGTCCAGGTATTCCGCCAGCATGCTCAGGCTGACGCGTTTGATCTCCTTCGGCCCTTTGGGCTTGCGTGGCGTCATTGTGTTCCTCCCAGTTTACTCATAACTCGTGCATGGTAGTACCAATCCATAAATCCCCAGCGAATACACGGGTTTACGAATTCCTCTTAGACAAACGCTTGTCTACGCATTTTCATAGATTAATTTCCCTTGACAGTAGCCTCCTGCCTCATGCTTAATCTCCTGCGGCTAGAAAATCTACTCTTCGAACTTATTCAAGACAATCGTTTGTCTTGCACTATTTTCAGGACGAACCGAAGTAGCCATGGTTTCGCGGTATTTCTCAGGAGGTTTCAATGAAAGGCAATTTTTTGACAAGGATCGCTGCTCTCGCTTTGCTTCTGTTCGCAGTCGCGGCAGCACATGCGCAGCTCAGCACTGCGACCATGTTCGGCACGATCACCGACCCCACAGGAGCGGCGATTCCCAACGCGACCGTTACCCTGACGCAGACTGACACCAACTTCACCCGCGTCACCACCACCAAAGAAAACGGCACATATCGCGACGAATTCCTGCCCATCGGTCCCTACAAAATCTCGGTCACTGCTCCCGGCTTCAAAAACCTGCAGCGCGCCGGTATTGTCCTCTCCGTCATGCAGGTTGCTGAGCTGAGCTTGAAGCTCGACATAGGCGAGGCTGGCGAGACCGTCACCGTCACCGCAGACGTTCCCCTGGTCAACCTCGGCAGCGCCACCCTCGGCGATACCGTCGACAACCGCCAGGTAGATAACCTCCCGCTTGTGAGCCGCAATGTGGATCGTCTGCTCCAGCTTGTCCCCGGCGTCCAGACCGTAAGCACGATCAACAACCTCGGCTACCAGGAAGTCAAGGTGCTGGTAAACGGCTCGACGGATGGTTTTGTCGGCCAGGTCTCGTACTATCTTGACGGCGGCCTCAACATGACCGGCCTTCGCAATAGCGGCAACCAAATGCCCAACCCCGACGCCGTGAGCCAGTTCAACGTCGTTACCAACAACTTTAGTGCACAGCTTGGCCGCTACTCCTCGGCGGTCGTTAGTGTAGTAACCAAAAGCGGCACCAACAAGTTTCACGGTTCTGCTTTCGAGTTCTTCCGCGACAGAAATTTCAATGCAGTCGGGCACAATTCCGGGGCAAACGCTGTAAAAAGCCCATACAACATGCATCACGCTGGCGCCACTCTGGGCGGCCCGGTCTGGCGTGACAAAGACTTTTTCTTCGGTAGCTGGGGGCTTTACCGCTTCAGGACCGCTGCGAGTTATAGCGGTTCTCTTCCCAGTGCGGCACAACTTACCGGCAATTTCTCCGAGAACATGCCCACCACCGCTGAGCAGCCAAATTGCACTACGGCCCCTACAAGTGCCGCAAATACTGCGATCCACTTCCTGGTCTGCAATCCAACCACGCATACTCCTTATGCCAACAACACGCTTCCATCAGTTGATCCTACTGCGGTCAATGTATTGACCTATCTCCGCAACACCCTTCTTGCTGAACCGAAGCAGCCATTCCGCACAGGTGATACCCCCTACACCTACCGGGTTCTTCAACCTACGCCAGAGCAGAATGAAGAGTATTTGATCAAGACCGACCACCAGCTCACCGCGTCGCACCGCCTCACGTTGAGCTATTTCCTGCTTCATTACAAGAACCGCGTTGTCCCGACCACGATGACGCAGGACTGGTCGTACTCCAACTACGAAAACAAACAGCAGAACGCCAACCTCAGCGATGTATGGACCATCAATTCACGTAGCATCAATCAGTTCTGGGTCAATTACACCCGCCAGAACGGCGGACGTGTACCAGTCCCCGGCAACAGCACGCTGGCTGACTTCGGCTCAGACTTTGGCGTAGCCGGTACGCCTTCACGCGCCCAGATCAGCGTTGGCGGTGTCGAAGGTTTCACTCTCGGCCAGGCCATCACAGGTCCCAAGGCAGGTACCAACCTCTACGGCATACGTGATGTCTTCAGCACCACGCGAGGTCATCACTCCCTCTACCTCGGCGGCGAAGCTGGCCTCGAAAAAGACTTCCAGCTCACTTCGCTCAGCAACTATGGTGTCTTTACCTTCTCCACAACTAACGGTGCCAGTGGTGCACGTACCACCAATGGTCTGTCGGACTTTCTCGCCGGCACGCCCGTAAGCATGGCGCAAGACACCGGCCTCTATGCGAATGCCAACTACTTCAACTACGGCCTCTTCGCGCAGGATGACTGGCGGCTTTTGCATAACCTGACCGTTAACATCGGCATCCGCTACGACTGGCAGCAGGCGCCAACTGATCCGCAGCATATGCAGACCAACTTCTCGCCCGGTGTGCAGTCCCACGCATTCCCCAATGTATCGATCGTCGGAAAAACAGGTCCGCAGCTTGCCCCCATCGGCATGCTCTTCCCCGGCGACCCTGGCGTACCGACAGGTGGCGTCAATACCCCCAAGAATCACTTTTCGCCCCGCGTCGGCTTTGCCTGGGATCCCTTCGGAACCGGCAAGACGGTCTTCCATGGCGCTGCCGGCCTCTTCTTCGGCGGCATCTCCGGCAACCAGTGGGAGTTCCCCTCGAACTTCGCGCCCTATGCAGTGCGCAACACATATAACAAGGTCGTCTCCCTCACCCATCCGTACACGGGTGACTTAACTGAATTCCCCGGTGGCACCAATCCATATCCGACTCTGACGTTCAAGGGTGGCTCAGGTAATGCGACCTTCCTTCCTCTCAATCAGGTCGTTGCATTCGATCCGAACTACCGCTGGCCGTATTCGTACCAGATCAACTTCGGATTCCAGCAGCAGTTCGGCAGAGGCCTCGCCCTCAGCGTCAACTATGTTGCCTCTCTCAATCGCAAGTCGCCGCTCTATAACGACATCAATCCTCCACAGTTCAACATCAACTCATCTGGTGCTAGCGGCGCAAGTTGCGCAGATCTAACTCTGGCCTGCGGCTATGCCAACACCAGCAACACGGTCAATAACCGTCGCCCGTTGAATGATCGACTTGGACCTTCGGCAGCATATGGAGTATCCGCCGCGAACCCAATCTACTCTCAGGTTTACATCATCAAATCCAACCAGAACTCAAACTACAACGGCCTCCAACTCACCGTGGAGCAGCGCCTCACCCATCACCTCAGCGCCAAGGGTTACTACTCCTGGAGCCATACGCTGCAGAGCAACTCGCTCGATAGCACTGGCAACATGACCGGCGTCTTCCTTGATGCCACCTACCCGCAGCTTGAGTACCGTCAGCGTTCCGACCAGGATCGTCGTCACATGATGACCATGTCCTTCGTCTGGAAGCCGGATTATTTCACCCATTACAACCGCGTCATCAGAACGTCCCTGAACGGCTGGTCGCTTGCAGGTATCTGGACAGCAAATAGCGGTCAACCCTTCACCGTGACCACCGGCAACGACAATTACTTCTCCGGCAATGGCAACAATCGTCCCAGCATCGTGCCGGGCTCGAGTCCTCATACCTTGCCCAACAAGTCGCGTGTTGCAGAAATGGCTCAGTGGTTCGACAAGACGGCTTATTGCATCCCGGGTCCAACCAACCCTAGCTGCCCTGGCCTCGGCCCGCTGAACCTGCTCGGCAACGAACGGCCTGCACAGCTTGACGTACCCGGCTACCGGAATGTTGATGCTTCGCTCTTCCGCGACTTCCGTGTATACCGCGATCTGCGCTTCCAGCTCCGCGGTGAAGTCAGCAATGTCCTCAACCTCGTCAACCTTGGTACGCCATCGGCTGCGATGAATAGCTCCACCTACGGCCAGATCACCGGCAGTGGCGGTGTTCAACGCATCATCCAGGTCGGCGGACGCATCTTGTTCTAAACTTTTTGGCTCCCGGAGTGCCGGCGACTTTGCCGGTACTCCGGTTTTTTTTTGCTTCAAAATATCTCCGCATTCACTCTCCAATACAGCACGTTTCGCGATACCATTGTTGCAAGATAATCGTTTGTCTAAAGGGTTTTATAAACATCGCAACAAACGCCGCAACCGCATGCAGCAGGTGAAGGAGCAGCACCCATGAATCAATTTCGCAGGGGAGATCGTGCCCGGCACGTCCTCCTCGCACTGCAATTTGTTTTCCTGTCGTCCCTCGCAACCTTCGCACAGACCTCCACTGCCCCCAAAGCTCCCCCTGCAAGCGCAGCGCGCGTGCCCTTCGTCGAGAGCCTGCTGCACCGCATGACCCTGCAGGAAAAGATCGGCCAGCTCTCCCAGCTCTCGCGCAAAGACGTCAGCAAATATCTAATCGATATGCGTATTCGCAACGGTGAGCTCGGCTCGGTGATCTTCGCGACCGATCCCGTTGAAGTGAATCGCCTGCAGCATCTCGCCGTCGCGGAATCGCGCCTCCACATCCCCCTGCTCTTCGGGTACGACGTCGTGCACGGCTTCCGCACCATCGCCCCCATTCCGCTCGCCATGTCCGCATCGTGGGATCCCGCGCTCGTTGAGCACACGCAATCCATGGCCGCAAAAGAAGCGCGTGCCGACGGCATGCACTGGGCCTTCGCCCCCATGGTCGATATCGCGCGCGATGCCCGCTGGGGCCGCATCATGGAAGGCGCCGGCGAAGATCCCTACCTCGGCGTCGCCATGGCCTCTGCGCAGGTCCGCGGCCTGCAGGGCCCATACATCGGCAGCCCCGGCCACGTCCTCGCCTGCGTCAAGCACTTCGCCGGATACGGTGCCGCCGTTGGTGGCCGCGACTACGAAGAGTCTGACATCTCTGAGATGACGTTGCGCAATGTTTACCTCCCGCCCTTCCATGCAGCCATCAACGCTGGCGCCGCCACCGTGATGAGCGCCTATGAAGATCTCAACGGCGTTCCCGCCACAGCAAATCGTTTTCTCCTGCACGATATTCTGCGCGGCGAATGGAAGTTCCAGGGCTTCGTCGTCAGCGATTGGAACTCAGTCCACGACCTCACCACGCACGGCTACACTGCTTCCCCTCTCGATGCCGCTGTCCGTTCACTCAATGCCGGGCTCGACATGGAGATGACCAGCGAAGACTTCCACGACCATCTCGCCGAAGCGGTGCAACGCGGTCTCGTCACTATGCAGACCATCGATGATGCGGTGCGCCCCATCCTCACCATGAAGTACCGCCTCGGCCTCTTTACCAATCCCTACATCTCCGTTGAGGCGGCAGAGAGCGCTCTCTCCGCACCTGAATTTCACACCGCCTCACGTCAGGCGGCAGAGCGCAGCGCCGTCCTGCTGCGCAACAGCGACTCGCTGCTGCCGCTCAGCAAATCCATCGCAAAGCTTGCCGTCATCGGCCCACTAGCCGATTCCAAACCCGACACCCTCGGCTCCTGGAGCCTCGGCAGCCACCCGGAAGAGACCATCACCGTGCTCGATGGCCTCCGCCGCAAGCTCGGCGACCATGTGCAGATACTCAGCACCACCGGCGTAGAGATTGATCGCGGCCATCCCTCCATCTTCGATCCGCAGATGTCCAGCCCCGAACCCACACTCCTCACCCAGCAGGCGCGCGATGCCGAGTTTCATCACGCCATCGAACTCGTCCAGCAGTCTGACGTTGCCATCGTCGTCCTCGGCGAAGCGCAGAACATGAGTGGCGAGAGCGCCTCGCGGGCCACGCTCGGCCTCCCCGGCCGCCAGCTCGACCTGCTCAAAGCCGTGGTCACCACCGGCAAGCCCATTGTGCTCGTCCTGCTGAATGGCCGCCCGCTCGATATCAGCTGGGCCAGCCAGCATGTCTCTGCCATCCTCGAACTCTGGTATCCCGGTTCTGATGGCGGTCTCGCCGCCGCCAATCTTCTCTTTGGCGATGCCAACCCCGGCGGCAAACTTCCCATCACCTGGCCGCGCAGCGCCGGCCAGGAACCGTTCTTCTACAACCACTCCCTCTCGCAGGCCCCGCAAGATGCCGCCACGCGCTACTGGGATATGCCCAGCACCCCGCTCTATCCCTTTGGATTCGGCTTGAGCTACACCACCTTCACCATCGCCAATCTGCGCACCGACCGCGCCACCCTCAATAGCGATGCTCCCATGCAGGTCAGCGTGGATGTGCAGAACACCGGCAAGATCGCGGGCGACGAAGTCATTCAGCTCTACACCCACCAGCGTGCAGGCAGCGCCACCCGCCCCGTACGTGAACTCAAGGGCTTCCGTAGAGTATCGTTACTGCCGGGAGAAAAACGCACCGTCACGCTCACTCTCACACCGGCAGACCTCGCCTTCTGGAGCCCAGCTACACGCCGCCAGCAGTCTGAGCTCGGCACCTTCGATCTTTGGGTAGGTTCTGATTCCACCGCATCGCTGCACTCTACCTTCGTCCTCGGAGAAACCCATGCACGCCACGCAACCCGCTAGCTCACGCATCCGCAAGCTCCTTCCCTGCTTCCTCTTGCTCTGCCTGCTCGGCTTCACCGGCATGGCTGGTGCGCAAAGCGGCTTCGTCCATACCAAGGGCAAGTCGCTGGTCGATGGCTCTGGCAAGCCGCTGCTGCTCCGTGGAACGAACCTTGGCGACTGGCTCGTCCCCGAAGGCTACATGCTGAAATTTGATGGCGGCCCGCAATCTTCCACCCAGATTGAAGCCCTCGTGCAGACGCTTCTCGGTCCCGAAGAATCCCTCCACTTCTGGCAGCGCTATCGCGCCAACTACATCACCCGCGACGACATCCAGTTCATCCATCGCGCTGGCTTCAACTCCATCCGCATTCCCTTCCATTACAAGTTCTTCGCCCACGGCAATACCGAAGGCTTCGCCCTCATCGACCCAGTCATCGCCTGGGCGCATGAAGCTGGTCTCTACGTCATCCTCGACATGCACTGCGCCCCCGGCGGCCAGACCGGTGCCAACATCGACGACAGTGCCAGCTACCCCTGGATCTACGAATCCAAACCCAGCCAGGCTGAATTCCTCTCCATCTGGACCCGCATTGCGCGCCACTACCGCACCAACCGCACCATCCTCGGCTACGATCTGCTCAACGAGCCCATCCCCGCGGTCGATACCCTCGCTCCCCTCCACTCCCTGCTGGAGCCGCTCTACAAGCGCGCCACCGCCGCCGTCCGCACCGTCGACCCCAACCATGTCATCATCCTCGGCGGCGCAAACTGGGACTCGGACTTCACCGTCTTCGGCCCTCCCTTCGACAAGAATGTGATGTACACCTTCCACAAGTACTGGATGCCCTCCAAGACCGACGCCATCCAGCCCTTCCTCGACTTCCGCGATAAGTACAATGTTCCCCTCTGGCTCGGAGAATCCGGCGAAAACACCGACGAGTGGGTGCAGGATTTCCGCCAACTCCTCGAGAAGAATCAGATCAACTGGGCCTTCTGGCCTTACAAGAAGATGGAGAGTGGCTCATCACCAGTCACCTTCTCCGCGCCGCCGCAGTGGGACAAGATCACCTACTTCGCCGCGCATGGCTGGGCTACAGACGTGAAGCACTCCGCCCTCAGAGAGCGCCCCACCCCCGCGGAGATTCACGCCGCCTTCGATGGCCTGCTGCAGAACATCCAGTTCACCCACAGCAAACCCAACCCCGGCTACCTCAAAGCCCTCGGCCTCACCACGCCCTAACCAATCCCATCAACGCCTGGGACGTATTAGTGCTATGGCAAAGCGGTGAGATAGATATAGACACTAGTCAAGCTAGAATGGGTGGCTGTGGAGATGTACAGGCAGCTACCCAACGTAGCCTAAAAGGTCAAAATTTATGCCACCTTCTAAAATCAAAACAGGCCTTTTATTTGTCGGCGAAATACTTTGCCTGTTTTTATTGGTAAGCCTTCTGACGCTAGTGCCATCTCCCACCGACAAGAGCGGAATCTGGACCAGTGCGATCATGGCGATATTGCTGGTTTTGGCTGCAGGATTCTTTGCCTGGAAGTGTGGCAAGCAATTGGTTCCGAGTACTGCCTCCAGGCCAATCTCAACTTTTCCCGTAATCTTGTATTTGTTCTTGACGGGCGTGCTCTTGTTGATTGAAATCAGTGCGGCCATCCAGCTACATTTTCGCCATTGAGCTCATTGGCCGGGGACCCCAATCGCTCCACCAAGCGAACCGCTCTCGCCATCCATAACCTCAATCCACTCAATCGAAGTCATTCAACCGCATCACCCCCGAACCCCCCAGTGCAACCCCCAACCCCGCCCTCTCAACTAACCTATACATATGGGAAAGCTCCTCGCGCTCCTTCTCGCCTCGCTCTGCTGTCTCCCCGCCTATGCTGACGGCGCCAACTTCGATCTCAGCGGGCCCCGCCTGCAGATCAAGGTCACGCGCGGCAACCAGCAGCTCCCCATCGCACAGGTGCCCAACCTCGCCCCCGGCGACCGTCTCTGGGTCCACGTTGATTTCCCCGCCTCCCAGTCCGAGCACTATCTCCTCGTCGCATGTTTCCTCCGCGGCACCACTAACCCGCCACCCGACAAATGGTTCACGCACGCCGATATCTGGAATAAACACATCACCCAGGAAGGCGTTACCCTGCTTGTGCCCGACGGCGCGCAGCAGGCTGTGCTCTTCCTGGCGCCCAGCACCGGCGGCGACTTCTCCACCCTGCGCAATGCCGTCCAGGGCCGTCCCGGAGCCTTCATCCGCGCCGTGCAGGATCTTAACGCCGCCGCCTATGATCGCGTTCGCTACGAAAAATTCGTCGCCGCCATCGAAAAGATTCCCAGCTCCGATACCAAGCAGCTCAAGGAGCGTTCTGACCTCCTCGCCCGCAGCCTGAATATCAAGATCAACCAGGACTGCTTCCTTCGCAGCAGTGGCCAGCAGATCATCTGCCTTACCGCCGGCGAGAACGCCGTCGTGATGGACGACGGCCACACGTCGCTCGTCACCCAGCTCACCTCCGGCCCCGCCACTGATCTCGTGGCCAACGCCAGCGCCACCCAGATGATGGGGGGCGGCTACTACTCCGCCTACGTCGGGGCCATCGTCGACGTCGTTCGCATCATGAGCGGCATTCACTCCGCCAAGTATCAGTACATTCCCGCGCTTGGCCTGCCCGATAACGAAGACCTCAACCTGAAGCTGAACAACCCGCCCTCGTTCCACAATCCCAAGTCCGTCCTCGTCATCGGCCTGCCCGCCGTACAATCCGCGCAGATGCCGCCCCTTCGCGCGGTCGATGCGAAGCGCGTCCTCTGCCTGCGCAACCCCGACCTCGTGCTGCCTGTCGAAGGCGCGCCGCTCATCTTCTCCACTGCCTTCGCGCACAACCTGGTGCTTGAGATTTCCGGCGACCATCCCGTGCGCCTTCCACTCGTCGCCGATGCGCTTCGCGGAGGATTCATCCTCGATCTCGCCGCCGCCAAAGACCTCACCAGCACAACCGATGTCACTGGCACCGTGAAAGGCATGTGGGGCTTCGATGCCTACACTGGCCCCGCCTTCCTGCTGCAGCCTCTCCCCGCGTCGCAGTGGACGGTCGATTCAGCAGATGCAACCCGCCTCGTCGTTGGCCGCGAAGATCACATCCAGCTCAGCTCCACCGGCGCTGCCTGTGTTGATACCATCCAGGTCCACACCGCAGACGGTACTCTGCTCCTCGCTACATGGAAGCCCGGCTCCACTGACAAGCCCAATCTCCTGCAGGTCAACATGAAGCTGAAAGATGTGCAGCCCGGCGAACTCGCACTACAGGTCAAGCAGTTCGGGCAGGACAAGCCAGACTCCGTAAAGGTAAACGCCTACGCCGACCCGCCTACGCCGCAGAAACTCACGTTCTATGCAGGCGACTCCACTGCTACGCTCTCCGGCAAAGGCCTGGAACAGGTCGCTGAAGTCGAGATCGCTGGCGCGCACTTTGCACCCGGCGACATCACTGCTACGGGAGACACCGAGACCATCACGCTTACGCCGCTGAAAGATCAGGCTGCGCTTGCCATGAAACACGGCGTTCCGCAGAAGGCGCACATCACGTTGAAGGATGGGCGCACACTCGACTTCAGTTTCACCGTACAGCCACCGCGCCCGCACATCACGCTGGTTAAGAAAAGCGTGCAGCCCGCTGCCAGCGCGCACGGATCATCCATCGAATTCGCCAGCGCAGACGATCTCCCGCTCAATGCAAAACTCACTTTTTTTGTGAAGTCAGATGGCCCAAACGGCTTTGAACGCAGCGAGAAGATTGAGGTTGCAACGCACGACAATTCGCTGCACACCACACTCTCGCTTGACGATGGCTCGCTCGTGCTTGAAGACCGGCAGACTGTGCTCGCCACGCTTGATCCCGCTAAGGCTTTCGGCGCGTCGGCCTTTGGCGACCTGCGATTTCGCGCTGTTACGGCCAGCGGCATTAGCAGCGATTGGCAACCTCTCGCGCATCTTATTCGCATGCCTGAACTGACGGATGTGCGCTGTCCGGCTAAAGCAGCTGCTCCGTGCACACTCACCGGCAGCAGCCTTTATCTGATTGATTCCATCTCCGCCGATCCCGCTTTTCTGGCCGCCACTGCGGCAAATATTCCTGCCGATCTCACAGCGAACAGCGTGCAGGTTCCTCGCCCCAGCGGCACACTTCTCTACCTGAAACTACGCGACAATCCCACCTCCATCGACACCATCGCCCTCCCCGTTCTCCCGCAGTAGCCCGGTTTTTTACATGGGTCGAACACGGTGAACTCGCGGTGAGTGCATGGTTTTTCGTGGACAAATTTGCGACTTAGGGTTTTCCGCGGGTGAGATGGGTGTTTCTTCGGGTTTCTTACCGGTTTCTTCGGGTTTTCCGCGGTTATCTTCGCGGTAACTTCGGGTTTTGGGTCGCGGCAATTACGATCGGAGGATCGGGGCACAAGGTTTTATGTATGCTGTTCCCGTATTAATCATCACTGCTAAGGCTTTTCAACGACCTTCCCAATGCTGGCAGCTAGGGGTTGGTGATCTTTAATATTTGTAGTCAAAATCACAGAATCTTCAGGGCAGAAAAATGCGAAATATGCATCCCCTAGTTGCTTACATGACTTCTTATCCAATCTCTCCTTGGGATGCTTAATCAATCGCTTTAGTACTGCGCGGCGATTGCGATCTTCTTGTCGGACAGAAGTTTCCGGGATTGAATCTCGCATTAGTCTTAGGGCTTCTGGATTCAGACGAAGCTGCTTAGCAAGGCAACACTCTACTGCAGGATCACAATCCCGTGGCTTTGAATCAAAGATTCCATCCTTATTTAGCTGTGGCGCACATTCAACATAGCAAGGAAGGTCTTGCACCGTAGAATGAGTAAGTTTTCGCCGTCGACGCCAGCTTTGGACAATGAGCTTAGCGGTGGAAAGCCTATAACGATCTGCAAGGTCATCATCTGGATTAGCTTTTTCTCCACCTATTCGAATCGCCGCTTCAAGTGCTTCAAATGATGTTGACTTCAAATAGCGTTGGAATGGCGACAATTGGTTCAGCGCAGCAACGGTGTCAGCTAGTGACTTCGTCGTGACAAGCTTATTGTGAAAATAACAAAAGTAATGTAGCGGGCCCGCCTTGAATTCGCGTATCGCGTAAACAGGTAGCTCGGTCTTGGCATAGCGTTTAAGCGCCGCCTTTGCCGCTAGGTTTTTTGCGGATCCCGGTTTGAGCAGGGCATCCGTTAGAATAGTCGTTTCAACGAACGCGTTCATTCTGCCCCTAGTAAATCTCCAATGCCATGAGGGTCAGTTTCGAGTCCTTCAGCTTCGACGTCCTCGACCAAATCTAGAGCGCGATCAAAGGACAGGAAAGGGGTTTCTCGTAAAGCACGAAAGGCTCTCCAGACAGAAGAGATTTGTGAGGAGCTGAGCGGAACTCCGCGCTGGTTTATCAGCGCAACCTCTGTGCAATTAACTACTAGACCATAACCATCCCCCAAGTTCTGCCGAAACTTAAAGAGCTGCCTAAGCGCCAATTGAAATTCCTGCATAATAGCATCCGATTTCAATACGCTCTCGGCTGATGCATCCTTGGCTAATTCAAGCAAGCCAATGACTTGGGCTAGACTATTCAGCGCTTCCAATGGATGTTTAGCACCATTTTCAATGGAGCCATATAACACGTCTATGGAAATTGGATGCGATTTCAGCGCAGATGTGCCAGCAACTCCCATCACAGGAATGTCTGAGCTATATGGTGTGTTTTGCTGGCTACGCTTTAGACCTGCAGTATTTGTGTAGGAGTCTTCTATAGAGCGGACGCGCGATCTACTTGGAAACGGAATTACGTCAGGCGTAATAGTACTAGTCATAATTCAATCAATGCTTCCATATCCTTCTTAAGTTTGCGGGTAGTGATGGGGATCCATTCAGAAGGTCGCCACTGGCCGCAGTCTACCGGGGCCACTGTATAGTAGTCCAAGTCGAATATAACGCCTCTGACCCGAGCCATCTTATTTCGGTCATCCCCAAACTCAGGCGGCAATTCAGCAGACAGCTCACCATCGACGATCCTAGCCGAAAAATTGATTCCCAACTTGTCGCTTTGCCAGCGCTTTGTACATTCGGAGATAGGAGAACCAATACGAAAAGGATCGTTCTCAGCAGTGTTGAGAACCTCTAAAGTGGATATGAAATTGATTGATTCTTCCACGGTATCGAAGGCTAATCGCCAAGCAGTCCGGAATCCAATTCTGGCTAACAGCCTGATCTGAAGTTCGGAGAAGAGGACATCATAAAAAAAGTCGCAATGCTTACCAAATGACTCCAGAGACGACTCTGGATGGAGAACTTGAACGCGACTTGCTGCGAGTTCAATTGCAAAAACTCCTTCGTCAGTCTTGACCACAGTATGATTAGGGGTGGCCTGTGCAATCTCCAAATTTGTTAATCCTTCTGCTAAACGGTGAACGATCTGACCGGTCTTATCGTAAAGCAAATACGCGTTTGCGTACCTACTTTCGCAGGTTGCAGAAGTCAGTGTGAATTCACCGAATGATAGAGGTTTAGCCATTGGATGGAGTAGAACTAGATAGTGACAACATTAAACCACATTGTGAGTAATCCGGGGAGTAATCCGGGGACAGCATACATATTCCCCAGGCCAGTAAACTCACGTTGAGTCATTCTGAGCGCACCCAAGAATTCAAGCGCTCCCCGCATCACCCATACCGCCAGAAAGCTTCCGCCGTACGAACGCCCCGGACGCCACGGCGTCCATGAGCCACCCATGCACTGTCCATGCAATCACCGTGCGTCATCCATGAGCTGTCCACAAACCGTCCATGAAAAAACGCGAGGAACCAAACTTTCTTCAGAAAATTTGGCGTAGTTCCCATCTAAAATCGCTACAATTAATACAAGAAGAAGATTCCAGTCGCACCGGATAGTTCCCTAACCCATTGCGAATGAAATATTTACCCGTAAACATCATGTTTCCAAATATTTAGCGCAACAAAAAACACTAAATACATGCAAACAAGATATTTAGCGTTTTGGTGGGGGAGGGGTACACCCCCATCCTCACAGCTTGTAGTTGATGGATTTCGCCTGCGTAAACAGGAGCAGATAGTCTGCGCCGCCGGCTTTCGAGTCTGTGCCTGAGAGCTTGAAGCCGCCAAAGGGATGCGCGCCGACCATGGCGCCGGTGCACTTGCGGTTGAAGTAGAGGTTGCCGACGTGGAAGGCCGCGGCGGCGCGCTTCAGTTTCTTCTCGTCTTTGCTGTAGACCGCGCCCGTGAGGCCGTATTCGGTGTCGTTCGCAATCTGCAGAGCATCTTCAAAGTCCTTTGACTTCAGCACCGCCAGCACAGGGCCAAAGACCTCTTCCTGGCAGATGCGATCCTGCGGCGAGAGACCGGCGATCAGCGTGGGCTGAATGTAGTAGCCCTCTGCCGCGGGGGTGTGCGCCTTGCCGCCGGCAAGCACCTTTCCCTTGGCCGCCGCCTCGCCGATGTAGCCGAGGATGCGCTTGTAGGAGTCTTCGCTGATGACCGGACCGATGGCGCGGTTCGCTGCCGGGTCGCCGATGGTGAGCGCCTGCATGCGCTGCGCAAGCTTCTGCACGAAGGCATCGTGCACCTGCGCATTGACGATCACACGCGAACAGGCTGAGCACTTCTGCCCGCTGAAGCCGCACGCCGAAGCGACGACGCCATCTGCCGCGGCTTCGAGGTCCGCATCCGCTTCTACAATGATGGCGTCTTTGCCGCCAAGCTCGAGGATGGTGCGCTTGATCCAGCGCTGACCGGGCTTGACCTGCGCGGCGCGCACCTGGATGTCGAGGCCAACCTTCTTCGACCCGGTGAAGGAGACGAAGTGGATGCCGGGATGCTCGATGATGGCGCTGCCGAGCGCGGCGCCGCCCTGCAGCAGCGTGACCACTCCGGCGGGCACACCGCACTCCTGCAGCAGCAGCACAAAACGCGCCGCGATGGTGGGCGCGAGGGGCGAGGGCTTGAGCACAACGGTATTGCCGGTGACGATGGCAGCAGCCGTCATGCCGGCCATGATGGCCAGGGGGAAGTTCCACGGCGGAATGACCGCGCCCACGCCCAGCGGCACGTACACAAACTCATTCCGCTCGCCCGGATACTGAATGCGCGGCGCGGACTCTGCCAGGCGCAGCGCTTCGCGCGCGTAGAACTCCAGAAAGTCGATAGCCTCTGCCGTGTCGGCGTCAGCCTCTGCCCAGTTCTTGCCGGCTTCAAAGGTGAGCCATGCGCAGAATTCAAACTTGCGCTCGCGCATTAGTTTTGCGGCCTGCAGCAGGAGCGCAACGCGGTCTTCTGCGGGCTGCACGCTCCAGGATGCAAACGCGGCTTCGCCCGCGGCGATGGCCTGCGAGACGATGGAAGGCTCCGCCTGAGCATGCGTGCCGATGACCAGCTGGGGATTTGCGGGGCTCGTGGAGGTGACGGTAAATCCGGTTTCGACGGGCTTGCCGCCAATCGCCAGCGGATAGGCCTGCCCAAGCTGCTGCTGCACGGTCTGCAGCGCGGCGCGCATGGCATCTGCGTTGGCTGGCTGGCTGAAATCGGTGAAGGGCTCGTTGCGGAATTCTGTAAGTTTCAGCATGTGATTCTTTATGTCCTGTCCTGATAGTTGGATCGTTGGTTAGCGAAAAAGATTCTTAAGGATGAAAAGCGCGTTGGCTGGCCGCTCTGCCAGCCGACGCATGAAGTAGGGATACCACTCTTTGCCGAACGGCACATACACGCGCACGCGGTAGCCCTGCCGGACTAACTGCTCCTGCAGATCGCGGCGTATGCCGTAGAGCATCTGGAACTCAAAAGCTGACGGGGCGATGCCCTTTGCGGCGGCAAATGATTTGGCCTGGTCGATCATGGCTTCGTCGTGGGTTGCAAGACCATGATAGAACCCCGAGGTCAGCAGCTCTTTCATGAGGTCAATGTAATTGGCATCGACTTCGGCTTTAGCGGGAAAGGCAATCTCGGGGGGCTCCTGGTATGCGCCTTTGCAGAGGCGGATGCGAATGCCATCGGCGAGCAGCGCAATCATATCCGCCTGGGTGCGGCGCAGGTAGGACTGGAGCACGATGCCGATGTTGCGCTGCTCCGGCACGGAATGGACCCTGCGCACAAGATCGATGGTGGCCTGGGTGTAGGCGCTGCCCTCCATATCGACCCGCACGAAACTATCAATCGCCGTGGCCTGCGCCGCCAGTTCGGCGACAATGCGCTCCGCCACGCTGCCGGGAAGGTCCATGCCCATCTGCGTGAGCTTGAGCGATACATTGGCATTCAACCGCAGGCGCTCAATCTCATCCAGCAGAGCGCGGTAGGTGGCTGCGGAGCGGCGGGCCTGCGCTTCGTCCGTCACATTTTCGCCGAGCGCATCGAGGGTGACGGCGATGCCTGCAGCGTTTAACTTTTGCGCGGCAGCGATAGCATCAGCCATGCTTGTGCCGGCAACAAAGCGGCTGGAGAGTTTGTGGCCGAGGGCGGTCTGCTCTGCAAACGCACGCAGGCGGGGCCGCTCAGACAACGCGATGAATGTGGATCGAAGAAGGTTCATAGGAATAAAAAGCTAACAGCAGAATTTCTTCTTTAGAGCATTTTTGCTGTTGGTGTGATGATTTGTGGCGGCACCTCAAAGCAGATTCCGCGCGCTTCGCTTCGGAATGACAAATACATTGGTTTAGCAAAAATAAATTGGTTTAGCGAAAACCTTACACCAGCAGAAAAAAATGCTCTTGTGCTGAAGCTAGCACGATAAACGCAGCACGGGCCAGCAGAATTACAATGCCGTGCTCTTCTCGCAGAGGAGCACGGCGTTGCGGTAGATGGCTGCGATTACTTCGGTGCGGGCCCGCGCACAATTTGCACGAGATCTTCGACGCGCAGATGCCGGTTGAATGCGGCCTTCACATCATCGGCATTCAACTGCACATAGCGATTCGCCGCGCGCAAGGGTTCGTCCAGCGGCAGGCCGATCTGCGCGCGCGCAAGCATGCCTCCGGCGACAGCTTCCTCGCTGGATTCGCTCAACGGAATCTGGCGCAGGAGCAGCGCCTTCGCCTGATGCAACTCTGCGGCAGTGACGGCCTCGGTCTTCATCTGGTTCAGGTCACGCTCGATGAGGGCGCGCGCTTTGGAGACATTCTCCGGGTCGCAGCCGTAGCTCACGGAATATGTGGCCCTGGTCTTCGAGGCGGACAAGCCAACGTCAACGGTGTACACATAGCCTGCTACCTGTCGGAGGTCGTGGTACAGCCGCGTTGCGTAGAAGCCACCGCCCAACACATGCGTTCCGAGCTGCATGGGGTAGTAATCGGGGTCGAAGCGATTAATGTTCAGCTGCTCTGAGAGCTCGACCGAATCCTGCACCTGCTGCGCGTCAGCTACGTTCACCGCAGACGGCTTGTTGACCGGGACCGGCGGCAGATTTGTTTCAGGCTTTGGTCCAGCGGCCTTCCAGTCGCCAAACCATTTTGCGATTACAGCTTTTGCTTCGTCAGGGGTTACGTCACCGATAACAACAATCGTGGTCAGGTCAGGCCGCATCGTGGCCGCATAGTATTGCTTCGCCTGATCGAGCGTGAGTTTATTCAGGGTTGCGGGAGTCGGTTCGCGCAGAACGGGATCGCCCACGGGCAGCAGCGCAAGATTCAACGCGCGGGTGGTGCGGTAGCCGGGGCTCTGCAGGTTGCCGGCAACGAATTGAGCAGTCTGCTGGCGAACGACGCCGAATGCCGCCGCAGGCAATGCTGGATGCAGTTCGTTATCTGCCAGCAACTCTACACCGCGAGAAAAATGCTCCTTCAACACGCTGAGCGAGAAGCGGTAGCCTGCAGTTTCGTTGGCGGCGATGTCATCCAGAGCCTTCTGGAAAGCCAGCCGGTCGAGGCTCTGCGTGCCGTAGGAGTACAGGCCTTCCAGCACATCGGCGACGCCCTCTTGTCCCGCCGGCGTCTGCATGTCGGCGTTGTGCTTCACTCCGCCGAGAACGGTAATCGTGGGGCTGGTTGTGTCTGTGCGGACAATCAATCGCAGCCCATTGGGCAGCGTCGTGTCTGACGCCTGTACAAAGTTCGCCGGCACCTTGAGTTGATTGAGCGCGCTTGCAGCCCACGCGGGAAGCTCCACTGGCTTTGTGGGCGCGCTGGTGACACTTTCGCCACCGCCAAAACCCTTGGCTGAGACCGGCTGCCCATCGGGCGCGGGTTTCAGCGTCGCAGTGATGGTATTTGCATTCAACATGTACTGCTGGGCTACACGATTCACATCTGCAAGTGTTACTTTGCGAATTGCTGCGATGTCTTCATCCGGCGAGTTGCGGCCTTCGGCGGCCAGTGCGTTGGACCATACATTCGCCAGTCCGGGAATGGAGTTGCGCTGGAACTGGGCCTGCGCAAGCTCACTGCGTTTTGCGGCAATCACCAGATCTTCCGGCACGCCATTCTGCGCATACTTATTCAGGATCGCGCGCATTTCGGCGACGGCGCTGGTCGAGTCCGCATCTGCCGGCAGCGCCAACACGCCAAAGCCGATGCTCGCCTTAGGATAGTTCTCCGCCATGCCAAACTCTGCAGCCAAAGCTTTGCCTGCCGGCACCATGCCGTACAAATCGGCGCGCTGGCTGCCCAGCACATCGGCCAGTACCTGCGCCGCTGCGTAGTCGGGAGAGTCCGTCCCCGGCAGGCGGTAGGAGATGAACGCCAGCACGTACGGCAGGTTGCTATCGAGCGTGAAGATCTCGGGCTTTACCGGCTGCAGGTTCACCTCTGGCCGCACCGGCAACTTGTGCCTGGGAATGTCGCCGAAGAGTTTCTTCACCTTCGCCAGTGTCTGCACTGGATCTACATCGCCTACGATTACAAGAATCGAATTGGATGGCGTGTACCAGTCCTGATAAAACTTCTTCAGCATTGCGCCGGTGGTGGCTTCAAACGAGGGGCGCGTGCCGAGGGGATCGTGCGCATAGGGCGTGCCAGCGAACATATCGGTATTGAGCCGGTTGATGAACTTGTAGGTGGGGTTCGAAAGATCGCGTGAGACTTCCTGTTCGATGGCGCCGCGCTCGTGCTCCCACTCCGCCTGTGAATCTTCTACGCCATGCATGCAGGCGGCCTGCGCCTGCAGCGCTACATCCAGATCTGCCGCAGGAACCGTGGTGTAATACTGCGTGATGTTCTGCTGCGTGTCTGCGTTATTCTCGCCGCCCATCTGAGCGTAGATGGCCGAGGTCTGGTCTGCCGTCATGCCGGTGCAGCCACGGAAGGCCATGTGCTCCTGCGCGTGCGCCATGCCGGGGAAACCTTCGGGCGTCTCATTGCCGCCCACCATGAAGTTCGCTTCCACCGTGACGACCGGCGCCAAGGCGTTGCGCACGATCACCACGCGCATACCATTCCGCAGGGTGGCGCGCGTGACTCCATCTGCCGTTGTGGCAGCCCCAGCTCTCAGTTGCGACGGGCCAAGCAGGACAAACAGCAACAACGACAGCGAGAACGGCTTCCAATTCATTCGATCACTCCTCTAACTATCCTACTTAGACTTGCGCCGGGGCGTTTTGCGGCACAGGAAGGTGCAGATTCCCCCTCTGCACGGGATGCTCACAGCAAAATGCAGCTCAATCGCCTGTGTATGCGCTATTTTAATATCAATACTGATTCAGCATATTCGGCATTCTATGCCACCAAGGATATCTCCTATGAATCTGACTTTCCGTGCATTCGGCCGCCCTGCCATTCATGCGGCGGCAAAGACTCTTCGCATTGCCGGCGCCACGTGCCTGCTCTCTGGAATGTGTTTCGCGGCAGAGGCACCGAAGCCGCCAGTCGCACCGGCACGTCCGGTTACAGATACTTACTTCGGACATAAAGTGGTTGATAACTATCGCTGGCTGGAAGATGAGAAATCGCCCGAGGTGAAGGCGTGGATGCGCGGGCAGGCGGATTACACGCGCGCGGTGCTGGATGGGCTGCCGGGGCGCAAAGAGTTTGCCGAGGAGATGACGCATTACATGAATGCGTCCGACTACATTATCTCGGACGTTCAGGTGGCAGGTGAGTATGTGTTCTACCGCAAGCGCCTGCGCAGCGAAAACCAGGCCAGTCTTTTTGTGCGCAAGAGCAGCGGCGGGCCGGAGCGGATGCTGCTGAATGTGCCGAAGCTGAGCACGCCGGAAGTGCATGTATCGCTGGACCAGTACACGCCAAGCGATGACGGCAAACTGGTAGCAGTCGGCATCTCGCCGGGCGGATCGGAGATGCAGACAGCGCATATTTACGAGACCGCATCTGGACGAGAACTGCCGGAGGCGATTGAACGCTATCTTGGCGGCAGCTTCTCGCCGGACGACAAGACGTTTTACTATCTGCAGCTTGAGAAGCTCGGCCCCGATGCTCCGCCGACCGACAAGTATAAGAAGCCAACGGAGTACAGCCACGTCATTGGCACTTCCGTGGCAAAGGATGCGCTGGTCATCGGGCAGGGCGTTTCAGCCGAGATTCCTGTGCCGGACTACTACTTCCCATTTGCGAATCCGGTGACCGGCTCCAGGTATGTGCTGGCCTCGGTTGCGCCGGGTAATCTCTACCGCAGCATCTACGTAGCCGAGCCCAGTGCGCTGACCACGCATACGGGCTGGCATAAGGTGGCCGGGCTGGAGGATAAGGTCTCTGATCTTGCGCTTGAGGGGGATGATCTTTACCTCGTGAGCTTTGACGGCACCATGAACGGCAAGCTGCTGCGGGTGGATGCCGCGCACCCTGATCTGAAGAAGGCCGTCACGGTGATCCCGCCTGGCGACCTGGTGTTCAGCGGCGGATTTATCGGCACGGAGGTGCTGCACCAGGGCAAGGATGCGCTGTATCTCCGCGTGATCCAGAATGGCGCTGGACGCGTGCTGCGCCTGGGGTACGAGCACAACGCGAAGGCCGAGATGCTGCCGTTGCCCGGTGGGCAGCAGGTGGCCGCGATCATGAGCAATCCTACAGTGAATGGGGCGGTGCTGGACCTGACCGCGTGGACCACACCCGGGGATTACTACCGCTACGATGCCGCGAAGAAGACGATGACGGCGATGAAGCTGGAGCCTGCCAACAAGATTGACCCAACCGACCTGACCTCAGAAGAGGTTGAAGTGAAGGCGGCCGATGGGACCATGGTTCCGCTCTCCATCATCTACAAAAAGGGGTTGGTGCGTGATGGCTCGGCGCCTGCCACCATGATCGGCTACGGTGCATACGGCGATGCATTCACACCTGGCTTCTCACGCCGCTACTCGGCATGGCTGGAACGTGGAGGTGTGCTGGCCGTCGCACACGTACGCGGCGGTGGCGAACTCGGCGAGGCCTGGCATCTCGCAGGCAAAGAAGAGACCAAGCCCAATACGTGGCGCGACTTCATTGCGTCTGCACAATACCTTATCGACAACAAGTACACATCCAGCGCAAAGCTTGGAATATGGAGCCAGAGCGCCGGGGGTATCCTGATCGGGCGTTCGATCACAGAGCGTCCTGACCTATTTGCCGCTGCGGTAGACGGCGTACCGTGTTCAGACATGGTGCGTTTTGAGACGGGCGCGAATGGACCAGACAATATCCCAGAGTTCGGCTCGGTCAAGACGGAGGCGGGCTTCAAATCGCTGCTTAACATGAGCGCGTACTACCATGTGGTGCCGGGAACGAAGTATCCGGCGGTACTGGTGACAGCGGGGGCGAACGACCCGCGCGTTGATCCGTGGCAAGGCGCAAAGATGGCGGCCGCGCTGGAAGCGGCAAACGCCAGCGACAAGCCTATTCTCTTCCGCGTGAACTACGATGCCGGACACGGGCTGACGGATACGGTTGCGCAGCAGGTATCCGACTGGAGCGACATCTTTACCTTCTTCCTGTGGAACTTCGGCGATCCGGCATTCCAGCCGACAAAGAAGTAAGGCGGGGCTAAAATTTGCGGCGCTGGAGAGCAATCTTCAGCGCCGTTTTTGCTGCAAACAGCACATACGCATGAATGCCCCGCCAGAGAGTAAGCTGAGAAAGCAGATTTGCGCTTTGCCATCACCCGGGAGTGCGGAAAGTTTGGGCCCAGCACGTACGAGCGGATCCGATGAATACCAGTCTCTTTGAGCTTTTCAAAATCGGTATTGGCCCCTCCAGTTCGCACACGGTCGGGCCCATGCGCGCGGCCCATGCCTTCCTGCAGAAGCTGCAAGAGGCGCAGCAGTTAGCCATCACCGCACGCATCACCTCCGACCTATACGGATCGCTCGCGCTTACCGGCATCGGCCATGCAACCGATCACGCCATCCTTTTCGGTTTGAGCGGCGAGATGCCGGACACCATAGAACCTGCTGCCATGGAACGCATCCTGCAGCAGTGGAGGGCGGACGAGACGATTACATTGCCCGATGGACGCCGGCTGCCTTTCCGCAATGAGCAGGAGCTGGTCTTTCACCGCGACCAGATGTATCCGCAGGCGGACACGCCATCACACCCCAACGGCATGCGCTTCACCGCGTTTGATGATGCCGGCAACCGTATTGCAGAGACTATTATTTTTTCCGTTGGCGGCGGGTTCATCCGCACCAGCGAAGAGTTTGCGGCGCAATCAGCACCCGAGCGCACAGTGCCCTATCCATTTCACAATGCCGCTGAACTGCTGGCTGTTGCGGATGAGCATGGTCTTACCGTTGCGGAGATGATCTTCGCCAATGAGTGTGCATTGCTGCAGCAACAGCAGCCGGGCAAGATGCAAGCCACAATAGAGAAGGAAGTGCGCCAGCGCATTCTGCATCTATGGCAGACGATGACGGAGAGTGCAGAGCGCGGCATGGCGACAGAGGGCATCTTGCCCGGTGGGCTGAAGGTGCGGCGGCGCGCGCCGCATCTGGCTGCTCGTCTGCGATTGGGCAAGGCGACTGACCCGCTGGCTCCGCTGGATTGGGTGACGGTGTACGCGATGGCGGTGAACGAAGAGAATGCTGCCGGGGGACGTGTGGTGACTGCGCCCACCAATGGCGCGGCCGGCATCATCCCTGCGGTGGGGCTTTACTATCTCCACTTCACCGGCACCACAGCCGACGAGGAAGGCATCCTGCGCTATCTGCTGACGGCGGCCGCGATTGGCGTGCTGTACAAGGAGAATGCATCCATCTCCGGCGCGGAGGTGGGCTGCCAGGGCGAGGTGGGCGTGGCGTGTTCGATGGCAGCGGGCGGGCTGGCGGCTGCGCTGCAGGGCAGCAATCAGCAGGTGGAGCACTCTGCCGAGATCGGCATGGAACATAACCTGGGCATGACGTGCGACCCCATTGGGGGGCTGGTACAGATTCCGTGCATCGAGCGCAATGCCATGGGCGCCATCAAAGCAGTGAACGCATCACGACTGGCAATGTCAGAAGAGGGCGAGCATAAGGTTTCACTCGATCAGGTCATCAAGACGATGTACGAGACTGGCCTGGATATGCAATCGCGCTACAAGGAAACATCGCTCGCGGGGCTGGCGCTGAACAAGATCCAGTGCTGAGGCTACGACGCGGTGCCGCAGATATAGGCCTGCAGCTGCATGATGGTCTTCTGCTGCTCATTGATGACCCAGTTGACGAGGTCGCCGATGGAGATCAGGCCTATGACCTTGTCACCTTCCATCACCGGTAGATGGCGAATGCGTTTGTCCGTGACAATGTGCATGCAATCGCCGATGGTGTGCTGACAGGTGACCGTGACGACTGGACTTGTCATGATCTCGGCCACCAATGTGTCTTTGGATGAACGGCCCAGCAGGAAGACCTTGCGGGCGTAGTCGCGCTCAGAGATGATGCCCTTCAGCGAGTCATGGTCCATGACCAGCAACGCGCCAACCTGTTTCTCCGCCATCATCTTCAGGCATTCATATACCGAGGCGGCAGACGAGATGGACCAAATCTGCCGGGGTTTCTGCTTCAGCATTGCTCCGACTGCGGTTGCCAATTCGCTCATGAGTCACCTCAGAGCCTCGAATAGTACCCACGCAATGCGGCATCGTCAACGGAGATATTGCATATCCTGCAAAGTGTACTCTGCGCCCGCCCTTATCTTGTTCAGAACAAAAGGGGCGGGCGCAGAGCGCGGTTGAACTATTCTTCGGAGTCGTCCTGGACCGGCTGTTTGGCACCGGCCAGAATCTTCTCCGCCACCACTTGCGGCACCAGATCGTAGTGGTCCATCTCCATGCGGAAGCTGCCGCGCCCCTGGGTGAGCGACGTCAAGGTGGTGCTGTAACCCAGTATCTCTGCCATGGGCACTTCGGCGCGGATTACGGTTCCCGAGGAACCACCATCCATGCCCTGCACGCGTCCGCGACGGCCTGCCAGGTCGCCCATGAGCGCACCGGCAAATTCATCTGGCGCTTCGATCTCCACACGCATGATCGGCTCCAGCAGAGCCGGCTTCGCTCCCTCCATGCACTTGCGGAAGGCCAGCCGCGCCGCCATCTTGAACGACATTTCGCTGGAGTCAACATCGTGATAGCTGCCGTCAAAGACCGTTACCTTGATATCCGTGACAGGGTAGCCAGCCAGATAGCCGCGCGCCGCTGATTCGCGCACGCCCTTCTCCACCGCCGGGACGTACTGCCGCGGAATTGCGCCGCCGAAGATGTCATTCTCAAACAGAACACCCGTGCCGCGCGGCTGGGCTTCAATGCGCAGCTTGCAGTCGCCGAACTGGCCATGTCCGCCAGTCTGCTTCTTGTGACGGCCCTGCGCCTCTGCCCGTCCGCGAACGGTTTCACGGTACGGCACCTTCGGCGCCTTGAGGATCACGCTCGTGTGATAGCGGCGATTCAGTTTTGAGACGATGGCCTCAATATGCGGCTGCCCTGCGCCCGCCACCAGAAATTCGTTGGTCTGCGGATCGCGGAAGAAGCGCACCATGGAATCGTCTTCCATCAGCTTGTGCAGAGCGGGCGCGAGTTTGTCTTCGTCGGCACGCGTGCGCGGCTCAATGGCGTAGGTCATTGCAGGCTCCGGCATCGTAACCGGCTCCACGAATATTTCGTGGGCTTTGTCGCCCAGCGTATCGCCCGTGAGCGTGACGCGCAGTTTGACCGCCGCCCCCAGATCACCGGCATGGAGCTCCTGTACTTCCACCGGCTTATTGCCCTGCATGATGTAGAGATGAGGCAGTACCTCGTTCTCCTGCCTGCCGTAGTTCTGCACGGAAGCATTGGGCCTGAGTACGCCGCTCACCACCTTGAAGAAGGAGATTCTTCCGGTGAATGTATCCGTCATGGTTTTGAAAACATAGAGCGCCAGCGGCTCTTTATCGTCGATACGCCGCGTGACCGTCTCGTGCTCTACAGCTTCATCGCTGTGCCCGCCGCCATTCGCTGCAACCATCTGCAGCTTCGCGTGTGCGGCGATTGGCTCGCGCTCTGTGGGAGCGGGCGTGTACACCTGCAGGAAATCCAACAGATGGTCTGTACCCACATTGCGCAGGCCGCTCGCGTAGAGCACCGGGAAGATGCGGTCTTCGCGAATCGCTTCGTGCAGCGCGGTAATCAGATGCTCTTCGGGAATCGTCCCTTCCCTGAAAAACTCTTCCAGCAGATCATCTTTACCCTCGGCAACCAGTTCCACCAAGGCTTCATGCGCAGCAGTCGCTTCTGTCTGTAACGCTTCAGGGATCTCGCCGGCGACGCCACGGCCATCTCCGTCTGGCTGGTAAAGGAACGCCTTCATCGTCACCAGATCAACCACGCCGTGAAAGCCTGCACCATCCACGATGGGCAGTTGCAGCCTCGCCACCTGGCGGCCCCACTTCTCCTGAAGCGTCTCAAACATGCGTTCGCGTTCCGCTGCATCACCTGCCTTGGCATGATCCAGCTGATTGACGACCAGCACACGCGGCAATTTCATTTCATCTGCAAACTTCCATACGCGATCCGTGCCTGCCTCTGCACCAGACTGCGCATTCACGATCACCAATGCAGCTTCTACCGGCAGCATGGCGGCGCGTGCATCATGCAGGAACATGTGAAAGCCGGGAGTATCGACCAGATTAATCTTGGTACCGTTCCATTCCGCGAATGCAACGGCGTTGGACATCGTGGTGCGTCGCGCCACCTCTTCTTCGTCATACGCGGTGACGGCAGAGCCGTCTTCCACGCGTCCAAGTGCGGGTATCATCTTCGCGGCATGCAGCAGAGCGGAGATCAGAGTTGTCTTACCGCTGTGCGCATGCCCCACTACAGCTACGTTGCGGATATCCCTTCCAATATAGGTTTTCATCGCTGAGCTCCCTCTTGTGTTTGAGTTGGCCGAGTTGTCTGTGAGTTAGCAGATCGCACAGTATGGCACTTCCATGGCTGGATACTGTGGACCGATCTCGACGCGATGTGGCGGCCTGGATGCCGCCGATGCCAACGCGCGTTTCAGGGCGCACAGCAATCCGCATTCCGGGGAAGGGGCATCGTATCACAACCGCAACAGGGCTTTCGACGCGCGCCATCACGCTCGAATTTCACGCTGGTAAGTGGGCAAAAACAAACGGGGACGGAAGGGGTATCCTCCTTCTGTCCCCGTCACGAAAGCGCTTCCCGGTTAGCGGCTATGCGTAGTCTTCGCGCATTGGCGTAAAGATATCCAGCACCTCGGAGTCTTCTGTCGCACGTGCCTGGTGCTCTACGCCGCCCGGCACAATGAAGCTATCGCCCGGCCCGGCTTCCAGAATGTTGCCGGGAGATTCAAGGACAATGCGTCCGCTGATCACATACACCATCTGCTCATGCGGATGGCTGTGCCGGCTGCCGACCCAGCCCTTCACCATGGTGTGGCGGATGAGCATCATGCTGGGCGTGTAGGACATGATCTGCCGGCGCAGACCCGCCTCCGGAGCAGACATCTCTTCATTATTGGACGAGCAGACCTTGATGATTCTGGACGACATCGTTTCTCCTTGCGACTTGTTCTTGCAGTATATGTGCAGGATTAAAACTGCACAGGATTATTCATCCGGGCAATTTCCGGCACGCAGCCACAATACACGACCATCACCGTTTCGATCTTCTGGACCGATGGCTGCATGTTCAGCGAAAGCGTTGGCGCGGCTGCATGAGTTGCAGGCGTTGGCTCGTGCGCGGATTCAATCGGTCAAAATTGCTTTGGGATGGAGGTGCCCCCGCCTGGGGGGGCTAAATATCTTGGTTGCAGATGCTTAGCCTGCGGACTGGGGTGGAATTGGGAGGAGCGGGAGACAACGGCCTTACGACAGCCAGCAATCGTGCGGCGATAAAGACAACTACTGGGATCCTTCCCCATTCGGCTACGCTCAGGGTCAGGATGACGGGGGTGGGGTGGTGGAGACGGTGGGTGGTGGAGAGAGGGGCGAGAGTGGTGACGTACGTCACAAGATATGGCACATGCAACAATTATGTTGATACATAGACGATGCGAAGCTCCTTTCAATTCGCGGCAGTGGTTCTTCTGTTTATGCTCAGCGTTGCTCCGGCGATGCCGTGCGTGATGGCAGGGGCACAGGTCGCTGCGCCGACGCATGCGTGCTGCCACATGATGAAGACTTCGTGCGGGCACCTGCGGATGCCGGCATCGAGCTCATGCTGCCATGCAGAACCGGGGCAGAATGCACCGTACGCGGCGATCAACGTAACGAATGTTGAGCTGCGCCAGGTGGCTCTGACTGCCACGGCGCCCTATACGCTGGAGGCGCCTTCGCTTTCCGATGCATCGTTTGCACAGGCGGGCACGCTTCCGCCGCTGTTACCACCCCGTACTCTGTCCGTCCTCAGAATCTGATCGCTCCACACTCTCACTCTCCTACGAGCCTGCGCGATGACGTGTGCTCGTGCCGGAATTGATATCGAGACAGGAGCATTTCCCATGAAATTGATTTTGTATCTGGCAGCGCTTTGCGCGCTGACCAACGGCGTATCCGCTGAGGCACAGGCGATGAGCGGCATGACCGCGATGCCGACGCCGCTGGCGCAACTGGTGGAGGAGGCAGTGGCCAATAATCCGCAGATTGCGGCGGCTAGCGATGCCTGGAAGGCATCGACCCACATGGCGCAGCAGGTGACTACGCTGCCCGATCCGCAGTTCATGCTGGAACAGGTGAACATGGGCAGTCCCAAGCCTTTTGCGGGGTTCAGCAACAGCGAGATGGCTAATATCGGCTTTGGGGTCTCTCAGGATATCCCCTACCCGGGCAAGCTGAAGCTGAAGGGCGAGGCCGCAAACCGCGACGCCGAGACCCAGCATGCACAGGCTGGCGCGGTGCAGAGCAGCATCGCCGAACAGGTGAAGCTGGTCTATCTGCAACTGGCCTATCACGATGCAACCCTCGCCATTCTGCAAGAGAACGATGCCGTATTGCAGCCACTAATCCAGAGCGGCATCTCGCACTACAGCGTGGGCCAGGGCAGCCAGGCAGACGTACTGCGGTCACAACTGGAGCACACCAAACTGCTGCGCGAGACCACCATGCACCACCAGGAGATGGAGTTGGCACAGGCGGAGTTGAAGCGACTGCTGCACCGTCCGCAGAGCTCACCGGACATTGGGATCGAACCGATGGCGGCTTCGCCGCTGCGCTACACCGAGGATGAATTACAGGCGCTGCTAGCCGGCCACAATCCCGCCGTACAGGTGGACGCACACGCGGTACAGCAGCAGCAAGCCGAGCTGAAGGCCGTACAGATCGAGCGCAAGCCCGATTTCACCGTTGGCTACCAATATCAACAGACCGGCTCCGGCTATCGCAACGGCTATGTGATGACGCTGGGCATGCGCCTGCCGCGCCGCAAGCGCGTGGACGCCGAGGTGGCGCAGGCCGCGGAGATGCTGAACAAATCCAAACATGAGCTGGACGCGCAGATGCAGCAGCAGCAGGCCGAGGTGCAGAAGCAGTATGTGACCGCCGTGAGCACGACCAAGCTGCTGAAGGAGTATCAGGAGGGGCTGCTGCCGCAGGCGGAGGCCGCGTTCCACGCGGAGCAATCCACCTATGGATCGAACACGCAGCAGTTCGCACCGGTGCTGGCATCGCTGCTGGACCTGCTGACACTGGAACACGACTATCACCAAACGCTGCTCGATCACGAAACAGCACTGGTACACCTTGAGACTCTGACGGGAGCGGCAATTCGATGAACAAGATTGCGATTCGCACTTCAATTTTCTGGATTTTATGCTTTGGCATAGTTGGCCTGGTTGTGGCCTATCGCGCGCATCATCATACGGCGCCAAAGCCCGCGGCGAATGAGCTGCTCGCGGCGGGGCCGGAGTCGCAGGCGACTGCGGCCGCGGCGGCACAGAGCATGGAAGCGCCGCTGGCGCCGGTGCAACTGACGATGGAACAGATGCAGAGCATCGGCGTGAAAAGCGGCATTGTGCAAATGCGCCAGCTGGATGATGCGATCAGCGCTACGGGCACGGTGGACATCAACGAGCGCGCCGTTGCGTATGTGCAGACACGGTTCCCCGGCTACATCCGCAAGGTGTTTGCGAATGCGAGCTACCAGTATGTGCGCAAGGGTGATCCGCTGTTTACGATCTACAGCCCCGACATCGTGGCGACGCAGCAGGAGTATCTGCTGGCGCGACAGAACCAGAAGGCGATGAGCACGAGCACGATTGACGGTGTGGCCAATGGCGCAGCATCGCTTACGAATGCGGCGGAGCAGCGGCTGAAGCAGTGGGACATTCCGGAGAGCGAGATTGCGCGGCTGAAGCAGAGCGGCAGTGCGAGCCGGGAGATGACTGTGTACTCGCCTGTCTCCGGTTACATTACGGAGCGGCTGGCGCTGCCGAATATGTCTGCCGATCCAACGATGCATCTGTACACCATCGCCGATCTATCGAACGTGTGGGTGAATGCGCAGGTGTTTCAGAATGACATTGGTCGCGTGCAGCCGGGCGAACGCGCGGATGTGACGGTGGATGCGTATCCGGGCAAGACGTTTTCTGCGCACGTGGAGCAGATTCTTCCGCTGGTGGATATGGCGACGCGGACGGTGCGGGTGCGGCTGGCGGTGAGCAATGCCGGGATGAAGCTGAAACCGGGCATGTTTGTGAACGTGATGCTGAAGTCTGCGCTCGGCAAACAGCTTGTAGTGCCTGCCTCTGCCGTCTTCCAGACGGGCACGCGCGCACTGGTCTTTCTGGATCATGGTAACGGCAGCATTGAACCGAAGAGTGTGGTGCTGGGACCGGCGGTGGGCGATGAGATTGTGATCTTGAAGGGGCTGACGGCGAATGAGCAGATCGTGACCTCGGCGAACTTCCTGATCGATTCTGAGAGCCAGTTGCAGGCGGCCAGCGGTGCACAGCCGCTGCCTGCACCTGCAAGCGCAGCGCCGCAACAGGCTGCGACACAGGCGATGAAGATCGATTTTTCATCGAATCCGAATCCGCCGCACAAGGGACAGAACACGTTTCGCGTGACGGTGAAGGATGCCACGGGCAATGCCGTAGCGGGCGCGGATGTGACGGTGACGCTCTACATGCCAGCGATGCCGGAGATGGGGATGGCGGCGGTCAAGGTTACGGCGAAGTTCGCGCAGAAATCCGCCGGCGTGTATGAAGGAAACGCGAAGCTGGACTCCGGCGGCACGTTCCAGGTGACGGTGAGCGTGCAGCAAAACGGAAAGACCGTGGCCAGCAAGCAGTTGCGCGTGAACGCAGAAGGAGGGATGTAAATGCTATCCCGATTGATTGAACTTTGCGCGCGCAACCGCTTCCTGGTTTTCACCTGCGTCCTCTTCCTCACGTTGGCGGGCATATGGTCGCTGAAGCATGTGCCACTGGATGCGCTGCCGGATATCTCTGACGTGCAGGTGATTGTGCATACGAGCTGGGAGGGTCAGCCGCCGGACATTATTGAAGACCAGGTGTCGTATCCGATTGTGACGAGCCTGCTCGCTGCGCCGCATGTGAAGGCGGTGCGCGCACAGACGATGTTTGGCGATTCGTATGTGTACGTGGTGTTTGAAGACGGCACCGATCTCTACTGGGCGCGGTCGCGCGTGGTGGAGTATCTGCAGCAGATCAGCGGGCGGCTGCCGGCGGCGGTGCATCCGGCGATTGGGCCGGACGCTACCGGTGCGGGCTGGGTGTTTGAGTATGCACTGGTGGACAAGAGCGGGAAGCACAGCCTGGCCGATCTGCGTACGCTGCAGGACTGGCATCTGCGCTATGCGCTGGAGACGGTGCCGGGCGTATCTGAAGTAGCCAGCATTGGCGGCTATGTAAAGCAGTACCAGGTGCGCGTGGATCCGAATAAATTGCTGGCGTACAACATTCCGCTTTCGACGGTGATCGATCGCGTGAAAGCGAGCACGAATGAAGTGGGCGGGCGCGTGCTGGACCTGAGCGGCAGGCAGTACATGATTCGCGGGCTGGGGTATCTGCATTCGACTGCCGATCTGGAAAACGTGGCGGTGGCGAGCAATAACGGAACGCCGGTGCTGGTGCGCGATCTGGGCACTGTGACCTTCGGGCCGGATATCCGCGAGGGCGCGGCAGAGTGGAACGGCGAGGGCGAGACCGTTGGCGGCATTGTGGTGATGCGCCAGGGGATGAATGCGCTGAACGTGATCGACGGCGTGAAGGCGAAGATGCATGAGATTGCGCCGTCGCTGCCAGCGGGCGTGCAGATCGTTTCGGGGTACGACCGTTCGGGGCTGATCCAGGATTCCATTGCGACACTGCAGCGCGATCTTACGGAAGAGGCGATCATCGTGAGCCTCGTCATTATTGTTTTTCTGTTTCACTTCCGCTCCGCGCTGATCGCCATCATCACGTTGCCGATTGCGGTGCTGGTGTCGTTCATCCCGATGTATTTTCTGGGCGTGACGTCGAACATTATGTCGCTGGGTGGGCTGGCGCTGGCAGTGGGTGTGCTGGTCGACGCGGCGATTGTGATGGTGGAGAATGGCTATCGCCATCTGTCGGAACGGCAGCATCTTGATCCCACTCCGGTATCGGAGGCTGAGCGGCGGCACATCCTGATCGGCGCGGCGAAGCAGGTGGGGCCAGCACTGTTTTTCTCGCTGCTGATTATTGTGGTGTCGTTTCTGCCGGTGTTTCTGCTGGAGGCGCAGGAGGGGCGGATGTTTCGTCCGCTGGCGTGGACGAAGACGCTGGCGGTTGGATCATCTTCTATCCTTGCCATCACGCTGGTGCCGGTGCTGATGGTGATGCTGATCCGGGGCAAGCTGCGACCGGAAAACGCCAATCCTATTTCACGGGTGACACAGAGAATTTATCTGCCGATTTTGCATTTCTGCCTGCGGAACCGGAAGCTGACGATCGCGCTGAACCTTATATTTCTTCTGGCGACGCTGCCGGTGGCATTCAGGCTGGGCAGCCAGTTTATGCCGCCGCTGTATGAGGGATCGGCGCTGTATATGCCGACGGCGCTGCCGGGCATTGCGATTGAACAGGCGAAGCAGTTGATGCAGAAACAGGATGCGACGATACGGTCGTTTCCGGAGGTGGAGAGCGTCTTCGGTACGGTGGGGCGGTCTGACAGCGCGACGGACAATGCGCCACTGGATATGTATGACACCGCAATCATGCTGAAGCCGCACGATCAATGGCGGCCGGGGATGACCTACGAAAAGCTGATCCAGGAGATGGATGCGAAGCTGCAGTTTCCGGGGTTGGCGAACACGTGGACGAGCCCGGTGGATAGCAGGCTGGATATGGAGTTGACCGGGATCAAGACTCCGCTGGGGTTGAAGGTGCAGGGGCCAAACGTGGACGGCATTGAGCAGATCGCCGCGCAGATGCAAAACACGCTGGCAGCGATGCCGCAGGTGCGCTCGGCATTTGCTGAGCGGATTTCGCAGGGCTTCTACGTGAATGTGGATGTGGACCGCGAGGCGGCGGCGCGCTATGGGTTGAGCGTCGCGGATATCCAGATGGCGGTGTCATCGGGCATTGGCGGCATGAACATCGCGGAGAATGTGGAGGGGCGGGAACGGTATCCGATTAATGTGCGCAACTCGCAGGACTATCGCGACAGTGTGGACCGCATGCGCAGTGTGCTGGTGGCGACGCCTACGGGCGCGCATGTTCAGCTCGCGCAGGTGGCGAAGATCACGTATTCGCATGGGCCGGCGATGATCCGCGATGAGGACGGGCAGTTGACGGGGTATGTGTATATCGATCTGAAAGACACAAACTATGGCGGGTTCGTGGACGCTGCCACGCGCAAACTGAAAGAGCAGGTGGGGATGCCGGCGAGCTACACGTACAAGTGGTCGGGCGAGTATGAGTTTGAGTTGCGGGCGAAGCAGCGGCTGAAACTGATTCTGCCAGTCGTCTTCTTTCTGATCTTTGTGCTGCTGTATATGGTCTTCCATTCGGTGGCGGAGTCGGTGGTGCTGATCGTGCCGACGATCTACGCCATGACCGGAGGGCTGCTGCTGCAGTGGATACTGGGGTACAACTTCAGCGTGGCGGTGTGGGTGGGGTATATCGCGCTCTTCGGCATTGCGGTGGAGACCGGAGTGGTGATGGTGGTCTATCTGCATGAGGCACTGGAGAAGCGGCTGAAGCAGCATACAGCGTTGAGCAATGCAGATATTGAGGACGCCGTTATTGAGGGTGCGGTGCACCGGCTGCGACCCAAGCTGATGACGGTGGCGGCGGTGCTGGCCAGCCTGATCCCGATTCTGTGGGAGAGCGGCATTGGGTCAGACGTGATGAAACCCATTGCCGCGCCCATCGTGGGCGGCATGATTACATCGACCATCCACGTGCTGATCCTGGTGCCGGTCTTCTTTGTGATGATGAAGGAACGGGCGCTGCGCAAGGGGCGGCTGCATTCGCAGGAGGAGAACGAAGCGGCCAGCGACGACTGATGCGGTGGAGGCGAGGCTACCGCACCATAATCTCAAGATGCTTTCGTCCACGCTGGTTGATAGACTGGCTACTCCAGAGTAATGATGAGGAGCAGGCTACATGAGCAGAGCGATGCGACGGATGATGTGTCTTGGTTTGGCGGCGGTACTGGCTGGCGGTGGCTTGGCGAATGCACAGGGCGGTTACGATCCGCTCAAGACGTTTGCACCGCTGACGTTGCCCGATCCGGTCAACCAGTACCGCTCAAGCAATGGCGCGCCGGGGCCTGCGTATTGGCAGAACCGCGCGGACTATGTGCTGCATGCCTCGCTGGAGCCGGCGAAGAAGGAACTGCGGGTTGACGAGACCATTACCTATACCAACAACAGCCCCGATGCGCTTGCGAGCCTGTGGGTCCAGCTGGACCAGAACACGTATCGCCCGGACTCGCGCGCAACCGCCGACCTGGGGGCGAAAGAGTTTACCGAAGGCTACTTACTGGATGCCGTAGAGACCGGGGCGAAGGGTGCGGAACACAAGGCGGACTATCTTGTGTCTGACACGCGGATGCAGATTCGGCTGGCGCATCCGCTGGCGCATGGCGGCAAGATACTGGTCCACATTCGCTACCACTACACGGTGCCGGCGGAGTTTGGCGGGCGCACATCGTGGGGGCCATCGCAGAAGGGCGACATCTTTGACATTGCGCAGTGGTATCCGCGGATGTGCGTGTATGACGATCTGCGCGGATGGGACACACTGCCCTACCTGGCGCAGGAGTTCTACCTGGAGTACGGCACGTTTGATTATGACGTGACCGTGCCTGCGGGCATGATCGTGGCGGGCTCCGGCGAGCTGACCAATGCGGCGCAGGTGCTGAACGCACACCAGCTTGCACAACTGGCGAAGGCAAAGGCAAGCGACAAGACCATCGTGATCCGCTCAGTGGATGATGTGACCAGCGAACTGGCGGCACCGGCGAAGAGCGGCACGAAGACTTGGCGCTTCCACATGGAGAAAACGCGCGATGTAGCGTTCTCCGCATCGAGCGCGTTTGTGTGGGATGCAGCGCGCGTCAACCTGCCGGATGGGAAGAAATCGCTCGCCATGTCGGTGTATCCGGTGGAGAGCGCGGGCGATGCGGCGTGGGGACGCTCTACGGAGTATCTGAAGGATTCGATTGAGCACTTCTCGCAGCGCTGGTATCCGTATCCTTACCCGGTGGCGATCAATGTGGCGGGGCCGACCGACGGCATGGAGTATCCGGGCATTATTTTTGACGGCATTAAGGACAGCGGCAAGACGTTGTTCTGGATCACGGCGCACGAGATCGGGCACGGCTGGTTCCCGATGATCGTGGGCTTCGATGAGCGGCGCAGCGCGTGGATGGATGAGGGCTTCAATACCTTCATTGATATCTACGAGTCAGAAGATTTTGAGCATGGCGTCTACGGGCCGAAGCGCGACTCGGAGTTTGCGCCGGGCGGGGGAAATCCCGCGGACGAGATCGTTCCGCTGATGAAGGACCCGGCAGCACCGGTGATGACGATGCGCGCCGATATTATTTCGGAGACGTATCGCCACCCCGTCACCTACTTCAAATCAGCACTGGGGATGCAGATTCTGCGCGAGCAGATCCTGGGTCCGGCGCGGTTCGACTTTGCCTTCCGCAAATTCATCGCCGACTGGGCGTTCAAGCATCCGTCGCCGTCGGATTTCTTCCGGGCGATGGAGAGCGAAGGTGGCGAGGACCTGAGCTATTTCTGGCGCGGCTGGTACATGAATAACTGGACATTCGATCTCGCGGTGGAAGGCGTGCAGTATGCGAAGAAGGATGCTGCGCCGGGGGCGACTGTCACCATTGCAAACCGTGGACAGCTGGTGCTGCCAGCGGTGGTCGAGATCGCCTTTACGGATGGAAGCACGAAGCGGGTGACGCTACCGGTGGAGACGTGGATGCTGCAGACCACACACGGCATATCGCTGCCGGGGAGCAAGAAGATTGCAGCGGTCACGATTGATCCGGAGCATGCGCTGCCGGATGTGGATCGCAGCAATAATGTATGGAAGCGGTAGGAGTTTTTAGCGGAGCGTAGTGCATGGACCTGGAACTTCCCCTTCCAGTGGTCGAAGCCTCGGCCAGGGACCGAATTTCGTCGTACCTGGCCGGCATGGCGGGGTGGACGCTCGACGCGTTTGATTATTTTCTAGTCGTCTTCAGCCTGACCGCCATCGGCACAACGTTTCATAAGAGCGATGCGACGGTGGCGGGCGCGCTGTTTGCAACGATGGTGCTGCGGCCGGTAGGCGCACTGCTGTTTGGCACCATGGCAGACCGCTATGGGCGGCGGCCTGCGCTAATTGTGAACCTGGTGCTCTTCTCCGTGGTCACGATGGCCACGGCGCTGGCGCCAACCTTTCTGAGCTTTCTGATTATCCGCGCTATCTTTGGCGTGGTGATGGGCGGCCAGTGGGGCATCGGCACATCGCTGGCGATGGAGAAGGTTCCTCCGCGACTACGAGGATTTCTCTCCGGCGTGCTGCAACAGGGGTATGCGCTGGGTAATCTGCTGGCAGCTATCGCCACGTATTTTCTGGCGGCGCATTACTCCTGGCGGCTGCTTTTTATGATCGCGGCAGTGCCCGCACTGCCGATTGCGTATCTCTGCTATGCCTACGTGGAGGAATCTGATGTGTGGCGGAGCACGCGGCACAACACCTGGGCGGATATGGGCAAAGCTTTCTACCATCACAAATGGCTGCTGGTTTACATCACGCTCTTCATGACGGCAATCAGCATGACGTCACATGGCTCGCAGGATATGTACCCCGCATTCCTACAGAGGCAGTGGGGGGTGGGGGTGCAGATGCGTTCTATGCTGACCGGGATTACCACGCTGGGTGCGCTGGTGGGCGGCGTCTGCGTCGGCTACCTGTCCGATCGCATCGGACGCAGAAAGGCCATGACGCTGGCAATTGGGGGAGCACTGCTGGCTATCCCGTTGTGGGCATTTGCGCCTTCGCTGCCGCTGCTGGTGCTTGGCGGCTTTCTGATGCAGTTCATGGTGCAGGGCTCATTCGGGGTTGTGCCGGCGCATCTGGCAGAGATGACGCCGAATTCATTGCGCGGATCGCTGCCCGGGCTGGGATACCAATTCGGCATTTTGCTGGCGGCCAGCATTCCACCGCTGGAGGCCAGCCTGGCACGTACGTACGGATATCCGCACGTGATGGCCGGGGTAATGGCGGTGGTGCTGTGTACCGCAGGCGTGATGACCATGCTGGGGAAAGAGCGCCATGCTGTGGATTTCAACCAGGTGGCATAAGTGGGCCCAGGCGATTACCGGAATGCTTAGTGTGCCAGATCACATATTTATCTCGTAGAATCGCCATACAATCACTCCGATTTTTACTCAACGAAATCGAGGTTTTGAACTCTTCATGGCCACAAAAGACATTTCAATCGGCTCCGAGCTTTCAGAAGAAACCTATGCAACCAACGGGCATCGCGCCACCACAGGTACGCGCGATTATTCGCAGCCGCTCGCAACGAATAAACACCTGTTGCAGTGGATCGACAAGATGGCTACGCTGACACGGCCCGACGCGATTCACTGGGTTGATGGCTCGGACGAAGAGAACGCATTCCTCTGCGCCCAGCTGGTGGAGAACGGCACGTACCTGAAACTGAATGAAAAGCTGTGGCCGGGCTGCTATTACGCGCGTTCTGACGCCAGTGATGTGGCCCGAGTGGAAGACCGCACCTTTATCTGCTCGCTCTCAAAAGACGCCGCCGGACCGAACAACAACTGGGAAGACCCGGTCAGCATGCGGCATAAGCTGAAGGGACTCTTTGACGGCTGCATGCGCGGGCGCACGATGTATGTGCTGCCGTTCAGCATGGGGCCGGTGGGGTCAGACATGTCGCAGATTGGTGTACAGCTGACTGACTCTGCGTACGTGGTGACGAATATGCGCATCATGGCGCGCATTGGGCTGCCGGTCTTCAAGGAGATCGACAAGGCGCAGAAGCGGGTGGTGCCGTGCATGCACTCGGTCGGGCATCCGCTGAAGAAGGGCGAAGCCGATGTGAAGTGGCCGTGCAACAAGGAAAAGTACATTGTGCATTTCCCTGAGACACGCGAGATCTGGAGCTTCGGCTCGGGCTACGGCGGCAATGCGTTGCTGGGCAAGAAGTGCTTCGCGCTGCGCATTGCATCGACGATTGCACGCGACGAAGGCTGGATGGCCGAGCACATGCTCATTGTGGGCGTGGAAGATCCCAAGGGCGAAAAGACGTATGTCGCCGCGGCTTTCCCCAGTGCATGCGGCAAGACGAACTTCGCTATGCTGATTCCGCCGGCGGGCTTTGAGGGCTGGAAGGTGTGGACGGTGGGCGACGATATCGCCTGGATCAAGCCGAACAAGAATGGGGAGCTCTATGCCATCAACCCGGAGGCTGGATTCTTTGGCGTTGCGCCGGGAACCAGTGTGCAGACGAATCCGAATGCGATGGCCGCGCTGGCGAAGAACACCATCTTCACCAATGTTGCGCTTACGCCCGAGGGCGGCGTGTGGTGGGAGGGCATGACGGAAGAACTTCCCGCCGAGCTGACCGACTGGCAGGGACACCTATGGACGCCGGAGATCGCACGCACTACCGGGGCCAAGGCGGCGCATCCGAACGCACGCTTTACCGCGCCAGCGTCGCAGTGCCCCACCATCGACCCGGCATGGGAAGACCCGAAGGGCGTGCCAATCAGCGCGCTGATCTTCGGAGGCCGCCGCGCGACGACGGTGCCGCTGGTCTACCAGGCGTTCAACTGGAGCGCGGGCGTCTACCTGGGAGCGACCATGGGCTCGGAGATGACGGCGGCAGCTGCCGGCACCATCGGCCAGGTGCGCCGCGACCCGATGGCGATGCTTCCCTTCTGCGGCTATCACATGGGCGACTACTTCCGGCACTGGATCAAGATGCAGCGCACGCTGAGCGTGACGCCGCGCATCTTCAGCGTGAACTGGTTCCGCAAAGACGCGTCCGGCAAGTTCCTGTGGCCGGGTTTCCGCGAGAATATGCGCGTGCTGAAGTGGATCGTGGAACGCGTGCACGGCCGCGCGCTGGGCAAGGAGACCGCCATCGGCTGGGTGCCTCGCTACGAGGACATCGAGTGGAAGGGGATGAAGTTCAGCCGTGAGGACTATGAGGCACTGGAAGCAGTAGACCGCGACCAGTGGCACGAAGAGATCATCGGCCACGAACGGCTCTTTATTCAACTGCATGACCATCTGCCGCCGGAGATGATCTACGAGCGGGAGTTGCTGATCTGCAGGATGTAACCGCAGGGAAACTGAGGGGCGCAGCCAGGCGGCTGCGCCCTTTTTTATTTCGCCCGCCGGAGCGCGCAAGGGGCGTAGTTTTTGAGAGACTAGAGGCCATGGGCACACCGAACAAAGCGTCGCTGGCGGAGGCATTGAAGCAGACGCAGCCGTTTGCCGACATTACCCAGGAAGCGTATCTCAGCATCCTGCGCACGGCATCGGAGATTTCGCATGTAGCGGATCGCATACTGAAGGAGCATGGCATCACCCAGGCACAATATAACGTGCTGCGCATCTTACGCGGAGCAGGATGTAAAGGCCTGTGCCGCAATGAGATCGCAGGGCGGCTGGTGACGGCCATGCCGGATGTATCCCGGCTGCTGGATCGCATGGAAGATGCTGGGTTGATCAGCCGCGAGCGCGGCCAGAAGGATCGACGGCAGGTCTCGACGTTCATCACTCCAGACGGACTTACACTGTTGAAGGAGTTGGATGAGCCGGTCAAAAACGCTCACCGCGCACAGTTCAAAGGGATGAAAGAAGGCCAGTTGCGGGAGTTAATTGACTTACTGACCGAGGTCAGGAAGCGGACTGTCTGAAATATTTCTGCATCCAAATACGTGTTATAACACTCATATAGGTATTAGGACACGAAGCCATGACGACACTGATATCGGCAAAGACACAGATTGGAATTCAGCCACCGGGCTACCGGCTGCCAGATGCAGCCCACGTAGGGCGCGTGAGACTGGCTGTCTCCAACCTGGAGAACTCCATCGCCTTCTATCGCGACGTTATCGGATTGGCCGTGCTCGCGACCGATGGACGGGTGGCGCGGCTGGGCATTCGCGCCGACGGGCAGATCTTACTGGAACTGGAAGAGCAGCCCGGGGTGCAGCCTATTGGCAAGCGCAGCCGGCTGGGGCTGTATCACACAGCCTTTCTGCTGCCCAGCCGGAAAGATCTCAGCAGCTTTGTTCGCCACCTGGCCCAGCATGATGTGAACTTCGGCGCAGGCGACCATCTTTACAGCGAAGCCCTGTACCTGACCGACCCTGACGGTCTACAGGTGGAGGTGTATGCTGACCGCCCGCGCAGCGAATGGACCTACGAGGGACGCGAGATCGTGGGTGCGACGAATCCGGTGCGGTTCGCTGAGCTGCCACCGGTGGCGGATGGAAGCTGGAAGGGTGCTCCACTGGGCACGACGATTGGCCATATGCACCTATATGTGGGTGATCTGGAAGTCGCAAAGGGGTTCTACCATGACGCCCTCGGGCTGGACATCGTGACGTGGCGCTATCCCGGCGCATTGTTTACCTCGGCGGGGGGATATCACCACCATGTTGCGGTGAATGTGTGGACTGCGGGCTCGCCGCCTGCATCTAACGAAGATGCGCGGCTTTTATTTTGGGAGATGGTACTGCCGGACGAGCAGGAAATTGCCCGCGCGCGTACCAGTCTGTCGGCTGCAGGATATGTAGCAGTAACCACGGCAAACGGCGCACCGGGGTTCTCAGACCCATGGGGCATTACGGTCGCGCTGGTGACACAGGCCTCGTTTGATACAAAACAGCAGCAATCAATCTAAGGAGAACGACATGAAACTCAGGACTTCCATTCTGGCACTCTCGGCGATGCTCTTTGCCGCACTTCCGGCAATCGCGCAAAACTACACCATTGATCCGGCTCACTCTGCGATCAACTTCAGCATCAAGCACATGGCCATCTCAACCGTGCGCGGACGCTTTGCCATCAAAAGCGGCAGCATCGCATTTGACTCGAAAGATGCAGCGAAGTCTTCGGTAACGGCGGTAATTGACGTGACCACAGTGGATACGGGCGTGGCGCAGCGCGATGGACACCTGAAGAGCCCTGACTTTTTTGACACCGCAAAGTTCCCGACCGCAACCTTTAGCAGCACAAGCGTAAAGCGCGCAGGAACGGACTATGAAGTGATCGGAACGCTGACGCTGCATGGCGTGAGCAAGACGGTCACTCTGCACATGGACGCGCCTAGCAAGGAGCAGACCGGCATGGATGGAAAGCTGCACCGCGGCTTTAGCGCCACCACGACCCTGCACCGCCAGGATTTCGGGCTGACATGGAATGGGCCGCTGAAGTCTGGCGACAACGTGCTGGGTGATGATGTGCCGATGACGTTCGACATCGAAGCAGCGCAGAGCTAAGTTCAACCGCCAGAATAAACGCGCGAGCTAAAAAGCCGCGGCACCGGATGATTTCAGTGCCACGGCTTTCTTATTTTGTGCTCAAATCTGCTCAAGCTGAGGTGCTAGTGATGTCCACGGTTGTCGTGGCGGTCATCATGATGCTCTTCTTCGTGGTGATCAGCATCGGCATGGTTCCAATGACCCTCGTGCATCTGCCAGCCCTGGCGATAGTGGTCGTAGTGTGGGTGGCTCCAGTAGGCGCCCTCATAAGGTGTCTGATTCCAGCGTCCGCCGACCCAAACGTAGCGACCGCCTTTGTTGCCCCAGTAACCATCCTGCCAGGCGTATCCGGGACCGGGCATGGGACCACGATTCTCATAGCGCAGAGGTGGAGGCGTTCTACCGATATAAATGCCGACCTGGGCCTGCGCCGCAGGGACTGCACACACTGCAGCAAGTGCCGCAGCCGCAAACCATTTCATTTTCATCCTGTTCTCCTTGGTCCAGCTAGATAGGATGCAAACGCGGAGTGGGTGCATGCGCCATAGGCGCAAATGAAGTGACGCCCGGCATGACGATGCCTGCCAAGACAGTGAATCGATGCGGCTTCGAGCCGGACTGCAATACTGTTTTTTATTGAGAGTATGGGCCGCAGTTCGTCTTAGACTTGGTTTATTCGCAGCACAGCCATTTTTCATCGTTCACACTGCAACCCACGGCGCAGCGCCGCCTGACGAGGCTCTTTGTCTGCACAGATGAGAAAAAACGCCGAAGAGATGCGGGGAGCTGAAGCGGAGCAGACGTACGGACTGCGGAGCGGTGTGCTTTCACCCACGCAGACGCTGGCACAATCTATCTCGACCATCGCACCATCTACATCGCCGACCATTACCGTACCGCTGGTGGCTGTGCTGGCGGGCAATGGAACGTGGCTGGCGTATCTGATCGCGCTGGCGGGCGTGCTGCTGATCGCAGGGTGCATCAGCCGGTTCGGGCGGTACTCCGCTTCGCCGGGATCGCTCTATCAATATGCCAGCGAATCGCTGCCGCCGTGGGCAGGAACGCTGGCGGCGTGGTCGCTGCTAATTGCCTACATCGGAATCGGGGCGAGCGTGGCCGGCGGATTCGTAAGCTATGCACAGATGCTCTCGCTTGCAGCAACCCACCATAGTCTGCTGCCCGGCGTAGGGTGGGCCATTCTGGTGATTGGGGTATCTACCCTGCTCGCATGCCGGGATGTACAGATCTCAACGCATCTGATGCTGTGGATCGAAGTGGTTGCAGTGCTCTCTATCCTTGCTGTTCTGCTGCTGGTGCTGGCGAAAAATGGCATGCATGTGGACCAGGCGCAGTTGCGTCTGCGGGGGGTTACGCCGGGCGGGATGAGGTTGGCGCTGGTGCTGGCGCTTTTCAGCTTTGTGGGGTTTGAAAGTGCGACAACGCTGGGCCACGAGGTGCGCGATCCGCTGCGCACCATTCCCCGTGCGATCATGCAGAGCGCGTTGCTGGCCGGCGCATTTTTTCTGCTTGCCACCTACACGGAGACGCTGGGGTTCAACAGCGCCGGGCTCAACCTGGGTGCAAGCGATGCTCCCTTTCGCGTCTTGTCGTTACAGATGCATGTGCCGGCGCTGGGTGTGCTGATCGATCTTGCTGTGTTCATCAGCCTGTTTGCCTGCACGCTGGCATGCATCAATGCCGCAGCGCGCGTGATGCTGCTGATGGCGCATAACGGCATCGCGCACAAGTGGCTGCTGCGCGGCACGCATACCGCCCAGCATGCGCCGGTGGATGCGGTGATCGTCTCGGGACTGCTCATCATGATTCCGGTCTGCGGCCTGATACTGCGTGGCGTGAGCGGATTCGACATCTATGGCTGGATGGGTTCCATTGCAGTCTATGGATTTCTGACAGCGTATGCCCTGGCATGTATGGCGCTGCCGGTTTTTCTGCGCAGGCGCAACGAGCTGACGCCGTGGATGGTGATACTGCCTGCCGCTGCTACGCTGGCGATCCTGCTGGCGCTGGTGGGCACGCTGTATCCGCTGCCACCGCCGCCGTACAGCCGGCTTCCCTATGTCTATCTGGCTGTACTTGCGGCGGGATTGATCTCAAGCTGGGTTGTGCAGAAGCGTAATCCAGCTCAATAGACGCAGCTACTCTTCGCCGATGTCTTCGTTCCACACTGCGGGGTTGTTGCGAATGTAGTCGGCCATCATCTCTGCACATTCGCTGGAATCGAGATCGATCACCTCGATACCGAGTTCGCGCAGCCATGCGCCACCACCTTGAAAATTGCGGCTCTCGCCGATGATCACGCGACCGATGCCAAACTGGCGCACCAATCCACTGCAATACCAGCACGGCTCCAGCGTAGTCACCATGGTGGTCTCGCGGTACGAACGCTGGCGGCCGGCGCGGCGAAAGGCGTCCGTCTCACCGTGGATGGAGGGGTCGCCCTGCTGCACGCGGCGGTTGTGGCCGGAGCCGAGCAGCTTTCCCTGCGCGTCAAAGAGCGCGGCGCCGATGGGGATGCCGCCTTCGGCAAGACCGGCGCGAGCTTCCTGAATTGCGACTGTGAGCATGGCGTGAAAATCGAGAGTTGCGCTCATAGGTTGACCTTTCATAACGATAACGCAGCGCAAAGAAAATCGGGATGCCGCAGCATCCCGATTGGTTGAAGAAGCGGTGGATTAGAAGAGCAGGCTGAGCGACATCTGAATCTGCCGCGGGCTGCCGATGGTGTGGCGGGCGATGCCGAGGCCATCGGGGCACCCATAGACACCACCAACGCTCGTACCAGCAGGACAGGTCGGCAGAGCGTCTGCCGTGGAGCTAACGGTCTTCGCAAAGTTGTTATAGAAAGAGTTCTGCGTGACGTTGTCCGTAGGAATGTCGAGGCTGGTGGTGTTGGTCAGGTTATAGACATCGAAGGTGTAGCGGAGCGTAGTGGCGGAGGTCAGCTTCATTATCTTCACCAGCGAGGCGTCTGCACGCTTCTGGAAGGCCTGGCGGAAGATGTTGCGCTGACCATCGACAAACTTCGTTTCGAAGAAGTCGTTCGAAGGCACACCATAGGACTTGCCCTCTGCCGTGGTGGGATCAAGGATAGGAATGGTGAAGCAATCTGACTTGACCGCGGCACCGTGGTATTTGCTGGGATTCGTATCACTATAGAATGCGCCGGAGTCGCCCGTCATGGCGTTCTTAGCGTTACAGCCGGGTGCGAGCGGCACGATGGGGTTGGTGATGCCATTGAAAACACTGTAGTAGATGCTGCCAACGGCGCCGGAATAATCCACCATGCTGTAGGGCTGGCCGCTCTGCAGAATGCCGATGCCCTGGAAGGACCAGCCGTCTGCGATGCGTCCCTTCAGGCTAGTTTCTGCGAAGAACTTCGGCAGGGTGTAGGCCCAGGTGAAGTTGATGACGTGCTTACGGTCAAAGTCTGCCGAGCCGTAGCCGCTGCGCAGATACTTGGGATTGTTGCCGTTGTAGAAGAGGCCCATACCGCTCTGCTCGTCTGTAGTGTGCGAGAAGGTGTAGGAGACACTGGCCTGCAGGCCGTGGCTGATACGCTTTTCGAAGTGGGCCTGCAGCGCGTTATAAGACGAGACGCCAGCCGCCGTGTAGGACTCCGACTCTGACGCATAGCCGAGGTAGGGCACGCGAAGATCGATATTGCCGCCCTCGTAGTTGGCCATGAACGGGCCCTGGGAGGGGTCGTTGTTCACGTGAGCTGCGTCATAGATGGTATAGCCGTAGCTGTAGGACTGTGCGGCCTGGGTGCCCGGATGCGTTGGGTTGCTGGGCGTGGCAATGTTGGCCTGGTTGAAGGGCAGTGGAATGACCTGGTGACGGCCCAGATTGCCGATGTAGCCAATCTCGACCATCATGTCAGAACGCGGCTGCCACTGCACATTGAGCGTGAAATTGATGCTGTAGGGCAGCTTGTTGGCGCGGTTGTATACGCCGAGGGTGTAGGGCTGCGCGCTGAAGTTCGCGATATCGGAGACGCTGGGCAGGACAACATCGGAAGCCTTTGGATTGACGGGGCCGGGATTGCGGGTTGTGCCCCAGGGCGTGGCCAGGCTATATCCATCGGTCACATTGTTGAGCGGGTCCGATCCGCAGATGGGGATGTATTCCTCGTAGTAATAGCCCACATCGTAATTGCCGTTGTTGTTAGCGCAGTTCTGCTCGGTCACGAAGGGCGGCGTCTGCTGGGTGCCGTTCGGACCGCCACGAATCTCGCCGGCGGCGTAGCCGGGGGAGAGATAGGTAAAGAGTTCGCCGCGGTCATAGTACATGCCCATGCCGGCGCGGACGACGACTTTGCCATCCGAAAAGCCGGGCTGCCAGGCTGCGCCAAGGCGGGGGCCAATGCCCCACTGGCGGCCAGTCAGCGTGGTCTTGCTCACGCCGGGAGTACCATTCGCATTGTTGCCGGCAATGATGAGGCCGGTCTGCAACGCTTGTCCGCTGGCATCGTCGTAGTGGTAGCTGGCTGGGTCAAAGTTGTAAATTTTTCCATTCTTCTCCGTCAGGCCGCCATTCCAGTCGTAGCGGACGCCGGCAGTGAGGCTGAGATGCGGCGTGACCTGGAACTTATCCTGCAGATAGAGGCCGACCTGGTTGGCGCGATAGTAGCGGTTGGCATCGCCCTGGAGATAGGTGGTAGCGGCGAAGCCATTGGTGGTATACGGCGTCACCCAGTTGCGCTCGAAGGTGGCGAAGTCCGGCGTGGTAACATTCCCTTTGCCGGTGCGCAGGTCGCGCGCATTCAGTTGCGTGTAAGAGTAGCTTCCGCCGAAGGCGATGGTGTGCTTGCCCTTGGTCCAGATGCCGTTGGCCGAAGGCATCAAGCGGTTCTGGAACATACCGGTATTCGAGGCTTGCGACTGCGAATTGGGGCCAATCGCCAGCGTAGGCTGCGTCGGCTCGCCGAGGGGTTCGCCATTCGGCCCTGCGTAGCCGAGCGCATCGATGATGGTGACGCCGGGGAAGTAGTTGCCGAATGACGTAGTCATGCCGACATCACCGGGACCAAAGAGCTGATCGTTGGAAACGTAGACCTTCTCGCGGATAAAACCAAGCGTCTCGCTTACGTTCAGGTTCGAGGTCAGGGTCTGGGCATTATTGACGGAGAAGACCTGCGAGCCAGTGTCAGTATGCGCGGTAAAGCCGGGCACATTGGAGAAGGCGTACGGCGAGGTGGCAGGATCGCGCTGATAGTAGTACTTGAGCGAAAGGCTGTCCTTCGAGCTGACGTTCCAGTCCACATCGGCAACGAGCTGGTCTGAGATAAAGGTTGCCGTGCCAGGCAGGAAGGCATCGTAAGGGGAGAAGAGGCTCGCCGCGCCAGTCTGGTTGGGTATCAGATAGTGGCCGGGCTCGCCGGGTGCATTCGGATGCTGGAAGAGGGTGAGACCGACGGGATTTGTGGCCCAGTCCGATGCGTTGAGCGGCACTGTGCCCCAGCCATTATTAGCCAGCGCGGTGAGCGCGGTCGGCGAACGGTCATCGGTAAGACCATAGGGCACATTGAGTAACTCATCGCCGGTCTCCTGATCGGAGACATGGAGGTGCTGGTAGGCGACGTAGCCGAAGAGCTTGTCTTTGATGATGGATCCGCCGACTTCACCGCCAGCAGTGTAACGATGCAGTTGTGGATTCTTGTAGGCGTCGGGAATGTTCGCGTCCTTCTTGAAGAAGAAGGGTGCGGCATTGAGCCAGTTGGTTCCGCGATGCAGATAGGCGCTGCCGTGCAGTGCGTTGGAGCCGGTCTTGGTGCTGAGATCGATATGCGCGCCGCTGGTGGAGCCCTGCTGCGCGTCATACATGGACGCATTCACGCGAACCTCTTCTACCGTCTCTGGCGCAGGACTGGGAATTGCATTGCCGATGGAGAGATAGACAGAGGCAGCGCTGGGCACAACACCACCGGCTGCACTGTTGCCCTGGCCGGTGTTGTTCACAATGCGGGCCGAGCCGACCTGGCTGGTGCTCTTGCCGTTGAAGAGATTGCTGGCGTCCACGCCGTTGATGAGGAAGCTGTTTGAGGTATCGCGCTGGCCGTTGGCCCAGATGGGCGCGTTGCCGAGACCGCTGTTTGCGCCAGTGCCGCCGGAAAACTCTGCGTTGACGCCGGGCGAGAGGATGGCCAGCCCGGTGAAGCTACCCGTGGGCAGAGGAACGGACTCAATCTGCGCTTTGTCCATGACGTAACCGACCGTGGTATCGACGGCGTTCATCAGCGGAGTGGCATCCACGGTGATGGAGGTGTCGGCTGAGCCGAGCTTCATCTGTACATTCAGGCTCTGCGTACGGTCAGCCTGAACCGTAATGCCGGGATACTTCGCTTTCTGGAAGCCTGAGAGTTCGAAGCTGAGCGTGTATTTGCCGATGGGCAGGTTCACGAACGTATACGCGCCGGTGGGGCTGGTTTTGGCGGTGCGGACCAGGCCGTTGCCGTCTCCGGTCAACGTCACGGTGGAATTGGGCAGCACACTGCCATCCGGGTCTGTGAGGGAGCCGACGATTCCACCGAGGGTTTGCTGAGCGGCGGCGGGAACCGAGAGGAAGAGGAAACCTGCAAGCAGATAGACCAGGAGAGAAAACGTCGTACGCACTTTCATGGCGAGCCTCACAAAGTAGGTGGTTAAGTCTGAAAACTTAGGTGTGTGGCTAGAACCGGTAGATACAGGGCTGCCCGGCAGGGGTGTCTGTAAAACATCCACTTCAGGAGAAAATGTTGAACTTCAGTGACTTTTGGGCCCCCACTCGAGTGGCGGGGTAGGTGCAGAATAAAACCGGGAGGCGTTTAGACAAAGAAAAATCGTGAACGAGGCGGCTGGCAGGAAACGAGTGTTTCCATTTATTTTCAACGAGATAAGAGGGTAAATGGTGATTGATTGTGTTTATCAATTTTCGTTATGAATGAGTAATCACTTTGACATAGAATATTCGCATATCCTAATATATGGAGATGCAGGATCAACTTCGCCGCTTCAAGGCCGACATCTTTCAGGCGCTGGCGCACCCCACACGCATAGCCATTCTGGAACTTTTGAATGAAGGAGAGCTCTCTGCCGGAGCCCTGATCGGCAAGCTCGAACTGGAGCAGGCCAATGTCTCCCAACACCTCGCAATCCTCCGCGCCAAACAGTTAGTGACCAAGCGGAAGGTTGGCAACCAGGTCTTCTATGCCGTCCGCGACCCGCTGCTGCTTGAGGTTCTGAAGCTAATGCGAACCTATTTTCACGCGCATCTGAAGGAATCGCTGACCATGCTGGACGAGATGGAAAAGCCGGCAGAGCTGGAACAGCCCGTGGAGCAGGCCCAATGAGCATTTGGCAATCAAAGTGGACGCCCCGCTCGATCGAATGCCTGCGCAACTACACGATGCGCACGTTCTCGCAGGATCTTATCGCCGGACTGACGGTAGGGCTGGTGGCGCTGCCGCTGGCCATGGCATTCGGAATCGCCTCTGGCGTTACTCCACAGGCAGGTATCTATACCGCAGTGATTGCAGGCTTCCTGATCTCTGCACTGGGCGGGTCTCGTACGCAGATCGGCGGCCCAACGGGCGCGTTTGTGGTGATCGTGGCCGGCATTGTGATGAAGTTTGGGCTGGCGGGCCTGGCGCTGGTCGGTCTGATGGCGGGCGTGCTGCTCATCCTGATGGGGCTGACGGGGCTGGGCACGGCGGTGAAGTACATTCCCCGCCCGGTCACGATCGGCTTCACCAACGGCATTGCCGTGCTGATTGCTTCGACCCAGATCAAGGACTTCTTCGGGCTCACAACGCCGTCATCGCCGAGCGAATTTATTCCCCGTATGCGCATGCTGGTAACCCATGCCACCAGCATTCGACCAGAAACACTGGCCATTGGCGCTGTGTCGCTCGCCATCATCCTGCTGTGGAAACGGATTACACGGCGCGTTCCCGGCTCCATCGTGGCGCTGCTGCTGGCCACCGCTGTGTCTGCAGTCTTTCATCTGAATACTGAGACCATTGGCAGCCGTTTTGGGGGGATTCCGCAGGGCTTCCCCCACTTCGCATTTCCTGACTTTCACGCCGAACACATCATTCCGCTGCTGCCATCGGCATTGACGGTGGCGCTGCTGGCCGCGGTCGAGAGCCTGCTCTCTGCCGTGGTAGCTGACGGTATGAGCGGCGATCATCACAACTCCAACATGGAGCTTGTGGCGCAAGGCATTGCGAACCTCGCTTCCCCGCTCTTTGGCGGCATTCCAGCAACAGGCGCGATAGCCCGCACTGCAACCAACATCCGCTCTGGTGCGCGCACACCGGTCTCAGGCATTGTGCATGCGTTCACGCTGCTCATGATCCTGCTGGTTGCGGCTCCGCTGGCGAAGTTCGTGCCGCTGGCAACGCTGGCGGCTGTGCTCTTTGTGGTGGCATACAACATGGGCGAATGGCGCGAGATTGCTATTATCCTGCGACTCTCACGCACAGACATCGCCGTGTGGCTTGCGACGTTTGCGTTGACAGTACTTGCGGACCTGACCGTGGCCGTGGCCGTGGGCATGGCTATGGCCGCCCTGCTCTACATCTACCGGGTTGCCGAGACGACAACCGTCGCCCCGGTTACACCAAGCTACCTGCGTGACGGTAATGCCCATATTCTGCAGGGTAAAGATATCCCCGCAAACGTGAGCATTCTGCGTATCCACGGGCCATTTCTCTTCGGCACGACGGAGAAGCTGGCCGAAGCGACGAAGGACCTGAACAAGCTGGGCGAAGTGGTGATCCTGCGGCTGCGCAATATGACGGCTCTGGATGCAACTGGCATACACTCGCTGGAGCAGTTTGCCGACCGGCTGCGCAAGGCAGGCAAGGTGCTGCTGCTGTGCGGCGCGCGCGACCAGCCCTCGCGGGTGATCGAGGGATCCGACTTCCTGCAGCACATCGGCGAGGCGAACGTGCTGCCGCACGTGCAGGCGGCACTGGAGCGCGCACGGCAGTTACAGGGTGACTTTGCCGGCGTTGGCCGCGAAGTAGCGGCGGCTATGGCGCGGCAATCGCTCTAATCCGTTGTTATCACACGTGCACGCGCACCAGTGACGCAAATCACATGCGATTGTGGATGACTCCACCGATAGTAATGGAATGATGACCGACACTCTCCCCAAATCGAATCCCGGTCCCGACCCCTGCGCGGACGCCTGCAGCGGATATGGAACGCAGGAACACTGCCCACCGTTGATCGTGATCGCAGCCGCAGCCCAGAACGCAGATTCACCAGCGGACGCCAGCCCATGCGTGGCATCTGCCCTGCAAGCGGATAAGGCGCACAAAGAACCGCGCGCCTGAACCTTCTGCGCGCGGCCATTCTTACTGATTCATGAATTGCAGGGTGTTGCCTGTCTGCGCCTGCTTACAAGCAGGCCGCGGAGAGCTTGGCATCGTTATTGTGTTCCACGGCGATGGTGAGCACAGGGCACGGAGCTTCCGTAATGATGCGGTAGGCAATATGCGCGGGGAGGTGCGACGCCAGCATGGACGTCTGCCGAACGCCAAGAACAATCAGCTGGGCATCATGCTGCTTGGCATAGTCGACCACAGCGTATGAGACATCGCAGCCATAGCCGATATCGCAGACGGTATCCTGGCCCACGGCTTTGCATTCGTTGGCAACGTGGTGCAATGCGACCTTGATGATCGCGGGGACGACATCGTCTTGCGAGTTCCCCTCCACCATGCGCGGCAGCACGTGCAGGCAGCGCAGCTGGGCCTCCAGCAGATGAGCGAAGCTGGCAGCATAGCCAATGGCAGGCGCGCTGGCGCGATTGAAGTCTGTCGCAAAGACGATTGCGCCCTCTGGCGGTTTGATGGTCATGCAATGCGTAGCATGAGGGCCAATGGTCAGAACCGGGCAGGTGGATTTGCGCAACACGGCTTCTGCGGTAGAACCATGCGCCAAGCGCTCCAGGCCACGGAATCCGTTCGTGCCGAGAATGACGAGATCGATCTTCTCGGAGATGACGGCTTCGAGGATGGCATTGGGCGCGTTGCCGGTCTTGGTGACGATCGATGCCTTGACGCCAGTCTCTTTCACTTCAAGCAGGGCATGATTGAGCCGCTGCATGGCGAGCTCTTCCAGGGCGTTCAAGCCTTCTACTGTGCCGCCTGTAGATGGACTTGCAACTTCAGAGTATTCAAGGACGTGAAGCAACGACAGATGCGCCTGGAAGTTCAGGCTCAGCCTGTGGGCCATATTCATGGCTGCGTGCGAGGGACCGGAAAAATCGGTCGCTACGAGGATTCTGCGAAATTTTGTCGGCGTCTGCGGGCCTTGTTCCACACGAGTCACCTGTTCGCCTGCGCGCTTATCGACCGGCGAAGCTGCTGCAGTTTGGAATTGCGTCATGCTGCCTCCCGCTGATCAGTCGAAAATTCTAAAAAATGCACTACAACACCAAAACCGGGGAGACAAGGACAATCGAAGGGGTAAGAACATCCGCCGCGGCTGAAATTAAATAGTCCACGGGGGAACGGATTCAAGTAACGATTCACCATAATCCCCTCGAAAGCCCTCCGTAATTCTTCTTGAAGGATAGGGGCTGCCAAGTAGCATCGGCTGTGACCGTCGTCACGTGTTTATGTGGGGAGAATGCTAGGTTTGTGGAAACACAGACACCTTAAGCGATGAGGGTTTCCAGCTTTTCCGGGGCCAGAATCAGGATGGACGTGCCACGGATCTGGATGAGTTTTTCTTTCTGAAAGCGGCCGAGCAGGCGGGTGACGGTCTCGCGCGAGGTGCTGGCCAGGCTGGCCAGATCTTCATGCGTGAGCGCCATGGTGAAGCGCAGCTCCTGCTTGCCGCAGGATGCATTGCGCGCCCAGTCCAGCAGAATCGCTGCGAGGCGGCCGGCAACCGAGCCGGAGAGGGCCAGGCGGCGCGCATCGAAGAAGGCGGTCTTATACTCTGCCGAGAGGGATTGCGCGGCGTGCAGGCTGGCTTCGCCATGCTTCTGCAGAAAGGCCAGAAAATCAGGGCGGCGGATGCTCTTGATCTGCGTCGGTTCGAGCGTCTCCGCGGTGACTTCGTGCGGCGTATTCGAGATGACCGCGCCGAGGCCAAGTACATCACCGGGCATCGCAATTTTCAGGATGAGGGTCTTGCCCTCTTTGGAAGCGCAGGAGAGCTTGACCTGCCCGGTACAGAGGACGATGACGCCGTTGCTCGGCTGGTCTTCCTGAAAGAGGGTAGCGCCCTTGGGGAAGGTCGCCTGAATACCAATGGCCTCAAAGTCCTCAAGCGCTTCCGCGTTCAGGTTACAGAACATCCGGAGCGTGCGGTACTCACAGTTATCGCAATCGCGAATGTCGCGTTTCTTGCCAACCTGAGCCATAGATGGTCCCATCCTAGAAAATCAAAAAAAAAGCAAATGCCGAGCTTTACATCCGACGGTTAAGAAATCGCTAGAGTCGGGATGGGGCCCGTCAAAGCGGGCGAAACTAGCAGACCGTCAACACTGGACACTTTGCGCCTGCCAACAATGCCGGCGTTAAACCCGTGTCAATATATTGTAGCCAAAAAGAGCTCTTGCGCGAGCCGAGAACGATAAGATCTGCCTTGATGGATTGCGCAAGCCCCAGCAAAGCCGATGGCGTGTGCCCGTGCTCCACCACACAGGTCGGGGTGCAATAGTCATAGGCCGACGGCGGGATCAAGCGGCGGAGCGACGCTTCCAGCTCCTGCTCGGTGGGCAACTCATCCGCCAGCTCCGTCTGGCCCACCTTGGATACGTGACACAGGTAGAGATGCGCTGCGCTGTCTTGCGCGAACGAGAGCGCGTAGATTGCGGCCTTCGCCGCCTGAGCGCTAAAGTCTGTCGCGTACAGGATGTTATGAAATGCCAGCGGATCTTCTGACGGCGGACGAACATTCGGCCCAATGGTGAGCACCGGGCAGGTGGCGTTCCGAATCACGCTCTCAGCCGTGGAACCGACCAGCAGCTTCTCAACGCCGCGTTTGGATGTGGTGCCCATGATGATCATGTCAGCTTCGGCGCTGCGTGCTTCCTGGGTCAGTGCGGTAGCTGCCGGCGTGGAAGCATCCAGCACCTTGGGCACAGCGTGAAGCCCCGTGAAGGTCTTCAACAGCTCGTCGAGCTTGGCCATGCTATCGCGGCGCATCTCGTCGGCATCCGGTGCAAGGGCCACCCCGGCTAGTTCTACATCGGTCGGTGCGTCCACGACATTGGTCAAAAGGACGGTGGATGAAAACCTGTGAGCGATCGCACGGGCATAGGCCGCTGCGGTCGTCGAAACAGCGGAAAAGTCGGTTGCCAAAAGTATCTTTCCAACGGCAACTTCGACGCGATCTTTGATGGCTGGCATACTTGCCTCGCAATCTTTCATGTCCTACAGATTGAACAATATGCCGACAGACGCCGGGTTCTCTGTGTCATACTCCACACTGGTTTGTGATGTACGTCACAATTTACCCTCCGAAGAGCATTTCGTGCTCCTCGTCACGGACATTTTTCCCGCAAAGGACTACGCTGCCTAGAGTTGGGAGTCATTCCTGAACGCGAGGCGCACCGCCATGCGAACGTATACCGAATACTGGGTTGCCATGTTGTTACGCGGATTTCTCGCCGTCGTGACCGGAACGGCCATCCTCTTCCTGAACGGCCTCTCTGCAACGGTATTACTGCTTCCCCTCGCTATCGTCACGACAATCCTGTGCCTGGCGGCTTATGGCGTAGTGGATAGCTCGATTGTGATCGCGAGCAGCTTCATGGTGCCGCGGCACAGGCCGGGGCGGCTTGCACTGCTGCTGCAGGGGTTGTGTGGCGTCGTGATCGGCGTGGCGCTCTTCTCCGTCATCTACGATCGCGTGAGCATCGACTGGTTCCTGTACATTGCTGCGGCACAGGCTGCCTCCGTTGCCGTGGCGGAGTTCATTGTGGCGCGCGGCACTTCGGACCATCATCGCTCCATGTGGTGCTATGCCTCATCGGGTATCGCCGCAGTATCC
>JARLFX010000389.1 GCA_031296355.1 Acidobacteriaceae bacterium | reverse complement strand
TCGGGATTTCCGGCAAGCTGCTTTTGGAGATTGCTCTGAATGTATTCGAGCTGCTGTTCTTTGGATTTGCGCACAGCCCATGGTTTGAGATTCACGAAGAAGAAGCCGGCATTGGTGCTCTGCACCTGAGTGAGGAGCGAGAAGTTTGTCACCGCAATGACGCCTTCCACACCGGGAGTCTTCAACAGCGCATCGCTGATTTTTTGTTGCGCGATGTCTGTGCGCTGGGCCGATGCGCCATCGGGAAGTTGCAAGGCGAGAAACATGTAGCCCTGATCTTCAGTGGGAATGAAGCCGCCGGGGAGGCCGCGGCCAAGATAGAACGCAGCGACGCCAACCAGTATGAGGGCAAGCATGGCGAGGGAGGACTTGTGAATGAGCACGCGCGAGAGGTGTACGAAGGCATCAGTCGTCTTGCCGAAGTAGCGTTCGAAACGACTGAACCCGCGTTGCAGCAAACTCATCTTGCGGCCTTCCGGCCGGGGCTTGAGAAGAAGTGCGGCGAGCGCCGGCGACAGGGTGAGCGCGTTGAAGGCGGAGATGAGAACCGAGATGGCGATGGTGACGGCGAACTGCTGATACATGCGCCCGGTGATGCCGGGAATTGCGGCGGTGGGAATGAAGACAGCCGCAAGGATGAGCGCGATGGCGACTACAGGCCCGCCGACTTCTTCCATTGCTCTTTCGGTTGCGGACTTGGGGTCCATGCCTTGTTCTATGTGGTGTTCGACGGCTTCGACGACGATGATGGCGTCGTCGACTACGAGGCCGATGGCAAGGACAAGGCCGAACAGCGAGAGCGTGTTGATGGAAAATCCAAGCGCGGGAAAGATGATGAATGTGCCGATGAGTGAAACAGGAACGGCGAGCAGGGGGATGAGGGTGGCGCGCCATCCCTGGAGAAAAATAAAGACGACGATGACGACCAGGCCGAGCGCTTCAAGAAGCGTAAACAAAATTTCGCGAATTCCGGATGTGACAGCCTTGGTGGTATCGAGCGGAACGCCATAGGCGATGCTGGACGGGAATGTGGCGGAGAGTTCCTTGATGCGCTGATTGACGGCGGCCGCAGTCTCGACGGCATTGGAGCCGGGGAGCTGATAGATGGCCATGACGCCGGCAGGGGCCTGGTTATAGCGGCCAGAGATTCCGTAAGACTGATCGCCGAGCTCGACACGGGCAACATCGCTGAGGTGAACAATGGAACCATCCGGATTGGCGCGGAGGATGATGTTCTCAAACTCCTGCGGCTTGACCAGACGTCCCTGCGTGCGCACGGTGAAGGTGAACTGCTGACCCTTGGGAATCGGCTCTCCGCCGATTTGTCCAGCAGGGTTGACGTTGTTCTGCGTTTGAATAGCGGCGATGACGTCGGTTGCCGTGATGCCGAGTTTTGCGAGTTTGTCGGGCTGCACCCAGACACGCAGCGCATACTGGCCGCCAAACACCTGTACGCGCGAGACACCTTTGACGCGCGCGATTTGATCCTGCAGGTTGATGATGGCGTAGTTGGTGAGAAAATCCTGACTCAGCTTGCCGCCCGGGGAACTGATGGCGATGAGCATGAGCGGCGAGGTGAGCGCCTTCTGCACGGTGAGACCGGCTGTGGTTACCTGTGCGGGAAGCTGCGACTGGGCCTGATCCACACGCAATTGCGCAAGGACCTGATCGATGTTGGGATCGGACTTGACGTCGAAATCTACGAAGAGCTGCACGACTCCGTTGTTGGCGCTGACGGAGTTCATGTAGATCATGTTGTCGACGCCGTTCATCTGCTGCTCGATGGGCGTGGAGACTGCCTGGCTGACGGTCTTGGCGTCTGCGCCAGGGTATGTGGCCGTGACAAGAATTTCAGGCGGAACGATGTTGGGATATTGCGAGATCGGCAGCGTGAGCATGGAAACGATGCCGACGACTACGGTGATGATGGCGATGACAATCGCCACGATGGGGCGGCGGATAAAAAATTTTGACATGAGTTACCTTCCCGCCGATGGTTGCGCCTGCATGGATGAGGCGGCGTGGAGCGGAGAAGGCTGCGGGTCGATGGGCGCGCCTTCGCGGAGTTTCTGAAGGTTGTCGACGATGACGAGCGAGCCCGAGGAAAGGCCGCTTTCAATAACCCAGCTATCGCCGTATTGAGGGCCGAGCGTGACATTGTTCACGTGAACCGTGTTGTTGGCAGCGACGGTATATACCTGCTGCTGGCCCTGGAATTCAGTGATCGCGGCCTGAGGAACGAGAATCGCATTGCGGAGCATTCCGGTTTCAGCTTTGACCCTTCCGAATTGGCCGGGACGCAGAATGTTGCCTGGATTGGGGAACGCGGCGGCGATGCGAATGGCACCGGTCTGCGCGTTCAACTGCCTGTCGACAAAAACCACGTGACCCTTGTGGGGGTAGACTTCGCCACTGGATAGAGTAAGGATGAGAGGAATACTGGATGCGCCACCGAGCAGGTCGTTGCCGCTTGCGCCGACTCGTTTTGCGAGCGCCAGATATTCACGATCGCTGATGGAGAAATAGACCTTGATGGGGTCGAGCTGCGAAACCGAAGTGAGCACAGATTGCGTGCTGACAAGATTGCCGACCTGGGTTGTGGCCTGTCCGGCAACGCCGGTGATTAAGGATCGAACCTTTGTGAAATCGAGATTGAGATCGGCGGTCGCGACGGCGGCGGCCGCAGTTTTGACGGCGGCTTCAGCTTGCGCCTTCTGCTGTATCTCGTTGTCGAGCTGACTCTTGGCGATTGCGCGCGCTTCGGCCAGAGGGGTGTCGCGATTGACATTGATCTGCGCGAGGGCGAGTTGCGCTTGAGCCTGGCCCAGTTGCCCTTGTGCCTGCTGAAGCGCGGCTTCAAATGGACGAGGATCGATTTCGAAAAGGACCGCGCCCTTTTGGACCTGGGAACCTTCGCGATAATTCTGGCGGATTAAATATCCGTTTGCCTGGGGCTGGATTTGCGCGTTGACGTAGCCATCGAGCGTACCGACCCACTCGCCAGTCACGGGCACGTCCTTTTGTGCGGCTTTAACAACAGTCGCTTTCATTGCGGGGCGCGGGACGGAAGAATCGGCGCGGACATTTTTTCCGCAACCTACAATGAATCCAGAGCTAACTGCCAGTGTTGCCGCGAGGAAAGAGAGAGCTGCAAAGTGGACAGGGGAAGTTTTGGCCCTACGGCCGTGAAGCGCGGTCATAGTGATTCTCCGTTCAAGCGTGAAATGTCTCATCGAGGGATCGTTCGCGCCGCGAGAGCACGTATGCGTGTTCAGCTTTGATGTGGCGCCGAAGAAGGCAGATTCAAAAAAATGATCTCGCCGGGATTTCGTGTGAGTATTGATGCGACAGGCCGAAGAGGGGAGCGCTGTCCGGGAAGCCCAAGGGGCCCTCGTCTATCAACGCGAAAGGTGGCGGAACGCTTGGTGCGGCTCACGGCGTTCAGGCTGTTTAACTTTTTGGAAGAAGGCCGGTTACCGGGCATCTGCATCGACCGGCTCCGGAAAAATGACGCGTGTTGGCGACTATGCAGATACCTGCGAATCCCCTTGGATTTGGTTCAACTGCGATGAAGGGGGTGCCTTGAATGTTTTTTCAATTACATGCGGCCGGCGCCCCATTGGCCGGCTTGCGGCCCGTTTTTGCTGCGCCGAGTACATGCGAAAACGCGGGCTGCGTGGCAGCCAGTCTGCCTGCGCGCGACGGGGCAAAGCCCTCCGCTGCCCTTGCGGTCCCCTTCCAATCGGCGCTCAGCGATTTGCCAATGCCGTTCTCGCTGTCGGAGAATCGTTACGAGCCGGAGACGCGGTAAGGGATCGGACTGAAGGAACCAGACAAATGAAGATGAAGGCAGGGGGCTGGGTATTTGTACTGCTGCTCTTCGGCGGAGTTGCTGCAGGTTCGCTGTGGATTGGCCAGCATGCCGTTCCAGTGATTGCTGTTGTGCCTGAGACCACAGCGCAGGAAATCTGGGAATCGGAACATGTGGGCGTCGAGCAGGTGGCGCGCCAACTCGCCTGGAAGGTTTATTGGAACGCGCCGGTTCGCGAAGATGATTTTCAGCGGCAGATCAGGCTGGTGGAACAGTCTACGGTGCGCAAGGTGGATGGCCTCATCCTTGCACCCGACCACGCGGTTGCGCTCATCAGCCCGGTCCGGAATGCGGTGGCCCATCATATTCCTACGGTGATTGTTGCCTCGCCGCTGGCGATTGCTCCAGGGAATGGCCTCAGCTACGTGTTGAACGACGAGAGCGCAATGGGTAGAATCGGCGCGCAACGCGCAGCGCGATTTTTCAAAGACGGCGATACGGCTGTGGTGCTGGGGGTCAACCCTGGCCTGATTGCATCAGTCGAGCGCGCCGAAGCATTTGAAAGCACCCTGCGCGCCTTGAGGCCGGGCATTCAGATTCAGGAACGCTCGATCCGCTCCGACAGTCCTGCCGAAGCAGAAGAAGACGCCGAGGACGCAATCCGCTCCCAACCGCACCTGCGAGTTATTTTTGCTCTCAACGTCTATCAATCGCGCGCTGCTCTGGCCATGTTGAACGCGCACGGCCTGCTGCATAAGGTTGAAGTCATCGCCTGCGATCAGGACCTGGACATCGTCTTCCATCTGCGCTCAGGCGCAATTGACACTCTGCTTGCGCAGGACACTCGTTCGATGGGGGCAATTGCCATGCATGCGATCGAGGCCATGCGCAAGGGCGAGCATGTGGAGCCCAGGCAGATGGTCCAGCCTGTGATGATCACCCGCGACAATGTAGATTCTGAGGCAGTGCAGACCGCCTTGAGTGTGGATTGGCGGGCCGGAGCATGAAGACAACATTGCGTGCTCGTGTCCTTCTCGCTGCGGCAACCGTACTCGTGCTTATATGCTTGTCGGCTTTACTGTATTGGAACAGCGCACAGCTCGAGATGCGGCATTTCAATCAGATCAACGCGATGAGCCTGTCTCCGTGGAATGTCTACGGCGGCACCTGGCAGGTGGGCAGCGGATTGGTGCGCAACAATAGCGACGATCGCGGAGCCAAACTGCTGGCCGGCAGTTCAACGTGGCGTGACTATTCCTTCACCTCCGATCTGCACTTTGATAGCGACCTTGGCGATATGGGCGTCATTGTGCGCTCCAATCATGCCGAAGAGGGAGTTGACTCGTATGAGGGCTACTACGTCGGCCTGCGCACGACCGATGGCATGCTCGTTGTGGGTCGCTCGGACTTTGGCTGGATCGAAACGCGGCCGATTCCCATGCCGGGCGGCGTCCATGCCAGTGCTTGGTATCGTATCTCGGTCACAGTCGTCGGATGCCATCTGGCGGCTTTTGCGGAGAACCTGTCCACTGGCCAGCGCGCCTTTGCCGCGTTAAAGGATGACAATTGCCTTACCCGCGGACAGGTCGGCGTGCGTTCGCTGGCCACCGGAGGCATGTGGCGCAATATCAACGTGCAGCCTGCAAACATCGCTGATTATCAGCAACTGGAGGCTCATGCCGGCGGATTGCGAAGCCTTGAACTGCCCCGTCGCGAAGCTGACTACAATCGCGGTTTCCACTTCTCGGTGTCCGCTCCTAACAAGCCTGTAGAAGCATCGGATGCGACGCCCCTCATCCATATCGCCGACATCGGCAACATGCCGCGGGGGGGCATGTATCCGGTCAGATTGCATGGAATCGTGACCCTGACTTCGCCCGCCCTCTTTGTGCAGGATTCCAATGACGCCGTTCTCGTAAGGGCTTCACGCGACGTCCATCTGAATGTTGGCGATGCGGTTGAGGTCACTGGACTGGCCGAGCCAAAGCCCTTCGGTAACATCATTCAAAATGCCGTGGTGCGGCTGCTGTGGACAGGTACATCGGTCCCCCCCATCGCCGTGACGCCCGCGCAGGCCGCATCGGGAGCCTATGAAGCAAAGTTCGTTGAGACCGAAGCAAGGCTGATTGCACAGTCAGAGAACTCGAATGGAGACGTAGTTCTCGAACTCACCGACGACAGCCAGAACTTTCGGGCTTTGCTCAGTGCCCAGATGGCGCATGCCATGCCCAGGATCGAGCAGAACAGCCTGCTGCGCATTCGCGGTATATGCGTGCTCGATCGCGATGTGACTCGTGATCTGACGCCCTTTGTGCTGCTGCCGCGCTCGGCAAACGATGTACAGGTTTTGGCCTCCGCCCCTTGGTGGACTCCGTGGCATGTTGGATTATGCTTCGCAGCCATATTCGCCCTGGTCGTTGCTGCGCAGATGATCTACTATCGCGTGCATCAAGGGCGCGTCCGCGCAGTGACGCAGGAGCGTGAAAGGCTTGCTCACGAGATCCACGATACGATGGCGCAGAGCTTTGCCGGAGTGGGATACCAGATTCAGGGCATTCGCAGTCGTGTGGCGAAAGGAGAGTGGATAGCGCAAACGCAGATCACCGATCAGCTCGACGTTGCCTATCATCTGGTGCGCCGCTGCCATGAAGAAGCCAGCCGCACCATCTCCATGCTTGGGACTGCATCGCCTGAGGTGCAGAACGATCTGCTCGGTTCCCTGAGTGCGACGGCACTGCGCATCGCCGGCACGCCGATCGATGTGAGCACAACGGTCGAAGGCGATGTGTATCCGCTTCACCTTCGTTGCGCCAACGCGCTGCAGATGATCGGTCAGGAGGCAATTTCAAATGCTCTTGGTCATGGCGGGGCAACGGCGTTGGAACTGGCGCTCAAAGTCCAGGACAACCGGGTGCAGATGACCGTCCGCGACAACGGAAAAGGTTTCGATACAGGCCGCAAATACGCGGGCTTCGGCATTCAGGGCATGCAGAAGCGCGCACGCGATGTGGAGGGGAAACTCGAGATCAGCAGCATAGCCGGCACTGGAACTACCGTGCGTGTAATGGTGCCCATTCACCGGCAGGGCGGGTTCGGTCGCTTCGGGATGGACAGGATGAATTTCCTCGGCTGGCCCACCTGGAATGCTCTGCGGCTCTGGAGAGGCAATCGCGACGATGATTAATCCTGCATCCGGATCAGACCCCGGCGAATGGCAATCGTTGCCGCTTCGGTGCGGTCCTTGGCGCAAAGCTTCTCAATGCAACTGCCAACGTGGTTGCGGGCTGTCTTGTCGCTGATAAAAAGCTTCTCTGCAATCTCTTTGTTCGATAGGCCACGCGCTACCAGAGCAAGCACCTCCAACTCGCGCTCGCTGGGCTTTTCGCGCCACGTAGCCTGCGCAAGACGCAACGCAACCCAAGACGGGACGTAACGCTGGTTGCGGTTCAACGTACGAACAGCCTTCAGAATCTCTTCCTGGGGAGAACTCTTGAGCAGATAACCCATGGCGCCGGCATGAAAAGCCTGCGCGATCGACTCGTCTTCCTGATAGTTGGTCAGCACCAGAACGCGCAGATTAGGCTGCACGCGCCGCATCTGCACAATCGCTTCCGGTCCCTCCATCTCTGGCATGCGCAGATCCATCAGGACAACATCAGGCTTGACAGAGGCCAGCATCGCAATCGCTTCGCTGCCCGATCCCGCAGTGCCAATCACCTGAATGTCGTCTTCGCTTTCAAGCAGCGTTTGCAGGCCTGTGCGGACTACAGGATGATCGTCGACAATGAAGATGCGGATACACGCAGATGGGATGGATGGATTTGCTTCTATCATACACATACTCAACCTATAGTCTCCTTGCTATTAGTCCATGTCAAGAAAACCGCTTCTGCAAGCCAGAGAACGATTAGTTGCAGTTCGCAATGGGTCATTTGACCTATTGCGAATTGGTGTTAATGCCACTTGGCGATCGTTGTTTGAGACAACTATCGTCGCTGAGGCTGAAAAATTCTTTTCCGGCCCGACCCCTGGATCGCGGTTGCGGCAACACGCAACACATACCGGGTTCGATTTGCAAGGAGGCATTCCATGCGAAACACGATAGGCATGGCGGGTTCATTCTTCAAGTTGCGCATTGCAGCGTTGTTCTGCTTTGTGCTGGCTTTGGGAATGTATGCGCCAACGACATACGCACAGGATTACCGAGCCAAGCTGACGGTTACCGTCATGGACAGCACTGGCGCGGTTGTGCCAAATGCCGCGCTTGAACTCAAGCGTGGCAGTACGAATACAACATCGCCCGCAAAGTCAGACGCGCTGGGTGTTTACGTTTTCCAGTTTCTCGAGCCGGATACCTACACAGTGTTTGCAACTGCGCAGGGCATGAACAAGGCTGAAGTGCATGGCATTGTTCTTCAGTCGTTTGCTGCAACCAGCATTGATGTTCGGCTGAAGCCCGCATCGGACATCGAGCAGGTGGTGGTGACGGACGAGCCTGCGCTGCTGGAAACCGAGAGCGCAACCCGCGCCTTCAATATCGAAAACGAAACCATCAAGCAACTGCCCGTCATTAATGGCAACACCGTGATGTTGGGCAACGATCTGCCTGGCGTCTACATGCGTCCGCTTGGTATCTATACTGACCCGTGGACAGTGACCTCGCAGTTTCTGATCAACGGCGGCCTCATGTACCTGAATGAGTTCATGATCGACGGCAGCCCGAACGACGCGGAACTAGGTGGCAATACCTACGCCTATACGCCTCCGCAGTTCTCTACCAAAGAGTTCTCGGTCAGCGCGAACAACTACGATGCACAATACGGTCATACCTCCGGTGGCGTTATTGAAATGGCCACGCTCTCTGGCGCCGCAAAGTATCACGGCATGGGCTGGAGTTCGCTGCGCCGCACCGACTGGAACGCCAATACCACCCAGAACAAGTTTGCCAACTGGCTGAACAACACCACTACGAATACGCGCCCGTTCAATGAGCAGACGCAGCTTGGTTTCCAGGCTGGCGGCCCGCTGGCGATTCCGCGTGTTCTGCCCAAGTCGAACAGCATCAAGCCGTTCTTCTTTGTCGCGTTCGATCACTATACCGAACTGCTGCCGCGCGGCCTGCTTCTCAGCTATCCGACTACCAAGATGCGCACCGGCGACTTCAGCGAGTTGCTTAACCAGCCGGGCTATCAGGCCATTACCATCGACGATCCTGCCAGTGTCCACCAGAACGCCAGCGGCGTTTGGGTACGCGATCAATTCCCTGGCAACGTGATTCCTACGGCCCGTCTTGATCCGGTCGCAGTAGCGATTGCCAAGTTGCTTCCCACCGTGGGCAATACTGCTTCCGGTCAACGCATTGGCACCAACAACCTGACCGTTCCCAACAACTACTACAACTGGCACTTCCGCAATCTTCTCGGCCGCTTCGACGTGATGGCAGGCGACAAGTACAAGTTTTTCGTGCGTCCCTTCGCAGCAAAATTCGATGAGGTCTCCAACGCAGGCGCCATCGTCGGCGCTGGAGAAAATGGCGGTAACTTCTCGCGCGCCAGCCGTGGCTTCCTGGCTGACTTTGTCGATGTGGTCAACCCCAGCACGGTGCTGAACGTGCGCTACGGCTACACGCGCTTTTCCGTGGTGTGGACGAGCCCGGAAAACAACGTGAGCCCCACTACCTACGGCATGTCGTCTGCCTTTGCACAGCAACTCCAGGACCCGAAGTTCTTCGGTCAGTTCACCTTCAGCAACTACAGCACCATGGGCTGGTTTGCGAACACCGAAAACACGGGCACCTACTCGCTGGAAGACGATATCTCCAAGACCAAGGGGCGTCACACCATCCGCATCGGATCCGACCTTCGTCTCACCAAGTTCCACTTTTTCAACCCCGGCACCTTCGCGGTGGGCAGCGATACCACGTGGACCCAGGATACGTACTCGGTGCAGGACACCTCCGCGGGCACCCGTTCCGGTGACAGCTTCGCATCGTTCCTTCTCGGCCTGCCCTCCAGCGGCAATGCCAACATCAACGCCAACGAACTCATCTCCACCTGGTACCTGGCGCCCTGGATTCAGGACGACTGGCGCGTGACTCCTAAACTGACAATGGGCTTCGGCTTCCGCTACGACGTTCTGACCGGACCGACCGATGCGCACGATGCACTGGTCACCGGTTTTGATCCGAACGTTTCAAACGCGGTTCAGTCGCAGATGCCGGGCAACGCGGCTTCGATTCTTCCCGCGGCCGGCAATCTGACCGGCGGTCTCACCTATGCCGGCGTCAACGGCAGCACGCGTGCCGCTGTGGCCACCGTCTATCACAACATTCAACCTCGCTTCGGCTTTGCCTGGTCGCCTACGGATCGCATCGTGGTTCGTGGTGGCTATGGATTGTTCTATACGAACTTCCAGAGCAACGGCATGCTGCAACAGAACGGTTTTTCAGCGACTACCCCGCTGGTGGCCACCAACGACGGTGGCATTCACCCGATTACCGGCCTGCTCAGCAACCCGTTTCCGAACGGCTTGATTCAGCCCGCCGGATCCTCGCTCGGCACTGCGACCGGTGTTGGTACCGCCCTGAGCGTCTACAACCACAACTACAAGATCCCGAGCGCCAACGAATTTTCGTTCGGTATCCAGTACCGCATCACCAAGAGCTCCGTGCTCGATGCTTCTTTTGTAGGCAACCGCGTGGTTGGTTACGACATGAACTACAACGCCAACTATCCGACCCACAGCTTCCTGCAGACCTGCTCGCAGGCTTATGGTCCGGACACCTCGCGCTGGGGCAATTGCTGGGCGCAGCAGGGTAACCCCTTCCAGGGCGTCGCTGCTTTCAAGGGAACCGATTACTACTCGCCGAGCACTTATCAGGCGTGGGACATGAACCGTCCACACCCGCAGTTCCACGATGTCACCGTTGCCGGTATGAACGGTGGCAAGAGCTACTACAACGGCCTGCAGGTGAACTTCCACCAGCGCATGAGCCACGGCGTCAGCTTTGACACCAACTACGCCTGGTCCAAGCAGATTGAGCAGTGGGGATGGCTCAGCCAGGATCTGAACCTGCGTCAGCGCAGCGTTTACTACCTGGGACTGCCGCAGGTCTTCAAGATCAACGGCGTGGTCCAGGTGCCGGTGGGCAAGGGACGCATGCTCAACCTGCACAACAACCGCATCGCCGATGCAGTGGTCGGCGGTTGGGACTTCTCTCCGCAACTGGTCATCCAGAGCGGCGAACCGATTGCGATGCCTGGCGCTGCATTGCCGCTCGCTTCCAACAAGTACTACAAGAATCTTGATTGGAAGCAGCAGCGAGTGCAGGGTTGGACGAACTGCGTGATGCATCACATCCATGGTTCGACCGATTCCATTCTGAACCCGCGTACCGGCTGCCAGACCTTGGCGGACGCGAACTGGATGGTCGTCGATACGCTCTGGAATGAAGCCATCAACAACTCCAACTCCGGCGTGATGCACATGAAGACCATGGTGCTCAGCGACGCTGCTATCTCCAAGAGCGTTGATGTTCGCGATGGCGTGAAGGTATCTGTGCGCCTCTCGGCTTCCAACGTTCTCAACCACTTCAACATTCTCACGGCCCGCTTCAACAACAATCCGTGGGACCAGAACTTCGGCACCATCGTTCCTGGACAGACGGCTTCGTCGGATTCTCCGCCGCGGAATGTCAACGTGCAGATTCGCGTAACCTTCTAGACAACCAGCGGGGCTCCTTTGGAGCCCCGCTCCCTTCTGTACATGAACGATTGGAGAATGAATCATGCTGTGTGGCTTTGCGCTTCAGCGTCAACGCCTTTGGATATCCCTGTCTTTGGTCTTCCTGTTAGCGGCTCTTGTTCTTGCCTCTGAATCGAAAGCGCAAACTCAGTCGAAGACCCTTCTGAGTTCAAGCACCGCCCTCTACGCGCGCCTGGTGCGCATCTCGCACTCCACAAATGCAGCGCTCAGCGGACGGATCGTCGCCAGCGTTACCGCTTTCCAGGGCGGCACTAGCGAGGAAGATATCTACGCCAGTTCCGATGGCGCCACTTTTACGCTGGAAGGGGCAATTCACGATTCCGACTTTAACGGCGGTCTCTGCTGCGGCACGCTTTTTGAGCTTCCCCAGCAGGTGGGCTCGCTGCCCGCTGGAACCTTGATTTGGTCCGGCTCGATCGGGCAGAACTCCACGACGCAGGCCATGCAGCTAAAGGTCTACGCCAGTCAGGACGGCGGCGTCACTTGGGCATATCTGTCGACCCTTGCCGTCACCACCAAGGTTGGCACTACCGGCGGCGGATTGTGGGAGCCTCAATTCACCGTCGCCACCGACGGCGCGCTGGTTGCCGTCTTCTCTGACGAAACCGTCAGCGGCCACAGCCAGTTGCTCCGCCAAATGCGCAGCTACGACGGCGTCAAGTGGCAGGACTCCACCTACACCGTGGCCACTACGACTCAGAGCGATCGTCCCGGCATGGCTGTCATCAACGTGCTGCCGAGCGGCGTCTACTTTATGTCCTACGAAATGTGTGGCCCTGCATCCTGCACCGCCTTCTATCGCACATCTACCGATGGTTGGAACTGGGGCGACTCCACCAATGCGGGTACCCGCATCGTCAGCACCACGGGACAGTACTTCGAACACGCCCCGACGAATGCCTGGGCTCCCTCCACGGTCAACCCCAATGGCACCATCCTGCTCACCGGCCAACTGCTGTATGAGTCGAATGGAACACTCTCTTCGGGGAACGGCTCAACGATCTTTGTCAACCACAGCGCCGATGGCAGCGGCTCGTGGACTACGATGCCGGCTCCTATCAAGGTGCCGAATGCCTACGATAACTATTGCCCGAACTACTCCTCGCCCATGCTTCCTTCCGTCGATGGACAAAGCGTGCTGGAGTTTGCCAGCGATTATGTCGGCACCACCTGCGTGATGTATTACGGCAGTGGCGCAATCACCGGCGGCACAACCGCCGCAACCGTGACCGTGACTCCGGCTCAAAACAACGTCACCAGTCTCCCAATGAACGTCACCACCACCGTCGCGGGCACCGTCGCGGGCGCGAACACTCAACCGACCGGAACGGTGACGTTGTCTACCGGAAGCTGGACCTCGGTCGCAACCGTGTTGAGCTCCGGGTCTGCGATCATCTCTCTTCCTGCGGGGTCGCTCGCGAGCAGTTCCGCAACCTTGACGGTGAACTACAGCGGCGATGCAAATTTCGCCGCTGCCGTTGGAATTGACACTCTGACCGTATCCAGTTCCGTTCTGCCTGGCCTGAAAGTCGCTGCTACCGCGGTGACCGTTAAGGCCGGCGCAAGCAGCGGCAACACATCCACTGTTACTGTTACACCCCTTGCGGGTTTCACCGGAACAGTCAACCTGGCGGCGACGATCAGTTCGTCGCCAGCCAATGCCTCCACAATGCCAAGCCTGAGCTTCGGCAGCAACAGTGCGGTCACCATCAGCGGCACTTCGGCAGCAACCGCCACCCTCACAGTTACCACGCAAAGCGCTTCGACAGCTGCCCTTCATCAGAATCTGGGCCTTAATCCATGGTTGCAGGTTTCCTTCGCGTCCTTGTTCGGTTTCCTCACGCTTTTCCGTGCGCGTCGCAGGGCGATTCGCAACGGTATCGTTCTCATGCTGCTGGCCTGCGTTATCATCCTTCCAGGTTGCGGCGGAAGCGGTTCAACGCCGTCAAATCCGGTGACCATCCCCGGCACCAGTACTGGAGATTACGTCGTTACTGTGACGGCCACTTCCAGCGCTACAACCGCCACTTCCACCTTCAATCTGACTGTGAACTGAGCAAAGCAGAAAGGAAAATCGCCATGGCTGGACTTTGGCATGCGGCAAGAGTGATCGCTCTTGCTGCGTTTGTGTTTGTAGCGACTGCAACGGCGCAGGGCGGGTCATTGACGAACCCGATCATCAATCATGCGGATCCTTTTGTCACACGCCACGACGGCAACTACATTCTGCTGGCGACAACGGGAAAGAACATCACCCTATGGTCCAGCCCACGCATGGAAGATCTGCGGCTCTCACAAAGGGTTGTCTGGGCTCCTTCGCCAAGCGATCCTCTCCAAAAGCTATTCACGCAGATATGGTCGCCGACGCTATGGCAGTTTGGAAATCGTTGGTGGATTTACTTCACCGCAACGACGGACGGCGCCAATAGTGGCCATGGCATCTTCGCTTTGGAATCGCAAAGTGCCGATCCGCTCGGCCCGTACATTTTTGCGGGAAGAGTTGAGACCGGGATGCCTTCAATCGACCCATCGCTGCTTCGCGTTGGGGACAAGTCCTATCTAATGTTTGTGAGCGTAACGGGCGGCCGGAATGCCGTGTGGATTGCACCTCTGTCGGATCCGCAACGACTTGCTCGCAAAGCTAATCTCCTCATCGTGCCTGACCAGCCCTGGGAACAAGCAAGCTTGCCCGTTGCGGAAGGTCCGACCGCTCTCTATCACGCGGGACACATTTTTGTCGTTTACTCCGGAAGCCACACCGCCAGCCCAGCGTATTGCCTTGGGTTGCTGACTTATTCAGGCAAAGGAAATATTACCGATCCCTCCAACTGGAAGAAATCCGGGCCG
>JARLFX010000388.1 GCA_031296355.1 Acidobacteriaceae bacterium | reverse complement strand
TTCACTGGGGCATGGAAAAGTGGAAAGCAAAGAGCGCTTCCCACTTTCCCACACCCCCGACGACGGCGGCGGGTCATATCTATCACCCGTTGCGCTACACTAACAATCTCGCTGGTACAAAACATCGGGCAGGCCAGAATTGACCGATCAGAAACTCGAAGCACAGATACACTCGATTGAAGGCGCGCTGCGCGGGCTACAGGAAGGATCATGCCTCTGCCAGTACACACGTCCCATGTCCGGCTTCGACCTGCCGCGCAAGGAACAATACGCGAATTCCGTCACACAGGTATTCGTTAACGACCGCCTGTCTTTTCTCGAAAAGACGGCCGCGCTGCTGGAAGGTCATCTCAGCCGTTCGATCGGCCTGCGACTGCTCGACAAGAATGCCGCTTATCAGTTCTTCAGCTACCTATTCAATCTCGAAGAATGGGCCGCACAGGATACCTTGTTCGCCGATGACGGTGTGGACAGGCAGATCGCACAGAGCCCGGTTGCGTGGCACAGCGACCATCTCACCATCGGCCGCCGCTACGTGCAGATGTTCTCGCTAAGAACGACTCGCGTGTGATCGAGCAGATCATCGCCGAGCGCAGCCTGCCGCAATCGATTCGTTGCGACAACGGACCCGAGCTGACCAGTCGCCACTTCCTAGCCTGGAATCTGGAACACAAGATCAACCTCGTCCACACGCAATCCGGCAAGCCGACGCAGAACGGCTACGTGGAGAGCTTTAACGGCAAGCTGCGCGAGGAATGCCTGTGCATCAGTTGGTTCCAGAACCTGTTCGAGGCTCGACGCATCATCGCTAACTGGCGACGGGATTACAACGAACGAAGGCCACACAGCAGTCTGAATTACCTGACACCGGCAGAGTTCGCAGCAAGGAGCAGCCGTGGAAAAGACGCGGCCTCCATCCACTTGGAAAAACGCCGATGGCGTTTCCCACTTTACCTCCGCTCAGTCGGCAAGTTAACTTACCTCAGAAATGTGCGGAACCTAGGAGCAGGTCACTGGCGGTTCCTTCATTGGCATAGCCATTTCTCCTGAACTCTCCCAAATCGTAGATAAGTTGGGCTTCAAATGAAGCGATATCTTCGAGCAAAGCTCTTCATTCTCGATTTATGATATATCCGCTAATGGGTTCATCGAAAACGGATGGGGCCTCAAAAGTCGCCCAGGGTTCAGTGATCTCTACCTCACTCGGCAAGGATAGCTCCGGCCGGGTTTCTCCGGTCTGGAATTCGAGCGGGGGAACCTTCGGTCTCCCGGTCGCTGCGCTACTTGCGGCACAGCGACCGAATCCGCTCGGCCTCCTGAGGCCACTTGGCGACCAGCTCGTCGGCGCTGGCGTTGCGGTAGTCGGCGTAGTCGAAGCCCGGCGTGACGGTGCAGCCCATCAGCGCCACCTTGCCCTCGCCCAACATGCGCGTGCCCTGCCACACGCCGCCGGGCACATGGAGCTGCACGTGCTGCCCAGCCTCCAGGTCCGGCCCTAGCGTAAACACCTCCGACCGCCCGCTCGGGTAGAGCTGCAGCATCTCCACCGGGTCGCCCAGGTAGAAGTGAAACATTTCGTCGGACTCCAGCAGGTGCAGCTCGGAGAACACGCCGGCTTCGAGCAAAAAGTAGATGGCGCTGCCGATGGGGCGGACTCCGTGGTTAATGTCCACCGCGCGCGGGGCCGTGTAGGTGCGGCGAAAGTACCCGCCTTCGATGGTGAGCGGCTCCAGACCGAGCCGTTGCTTGATCGCTTCCGCGCTGAGGGTGCTCATTCCCTCCGATACTAGCAGCAAGCCGTCGTACAATGAATTTGCGATGAATGTGACGATGTACACCGCGCCCTGGTGCCGCGATTGCCGCGCCGCAAAGCAGTTCTTGGATACGCACGGAATTGCCTACGAAGAGATCGACGTGGACGCCAATCCCGCCGCCTCCGACGAGGTGCTGCGGCACGTCGGCAAGCGCGCAATCCCCCAGCTCGTCATCGACGGCGAGTGGTTCCAGCCCTACAAGCCCGGCCGCGGGCTGCTCTACGACGAGCTGCAAGCGCGCCTCGGCGTTTCCTGCAAGCAAGCCTGATCCTCCCTCACATCCCCTTACAATAAAGTGTTGGCTCGGCCGCCTCTTTGAGTGGCCGGCCCCGCCTGGAGTCTGCCTTGATCGATCGCTATACCCGCCCCGCCCTGGGAAACATCTGGACCGAAGAAAACAAGTACCGCTGCTGGCTTGAGGTCGAGTCGGCCGCCTCCGCCGTCCTCGCCGAAGAAGGCGTCGTCCCTGCCGATGCGGCCGCGGCCATCGCCAAGGCCGGCTTCAGCGTCGACCGCATTCGCGCCATCGAGGCCGAAGTCAAGCATGACGTCATCGCCTTCACCACCGCCGTCGCCGAAAACCTCAAGGAGCAGGGCCTCGCCGCCGAGTCCCGCTGGCTGCACTACGGCCTCACCTCCAACGACATCGTCGACACCGCCCAGGCTCTCCAGGTCAAGGCCGCCTCGGCCCTCATCCGCGAAGGCATCGTCGCTCTCGCCGAGGTGCTCAAGCGCCGCGCCCTTGAGTTCAAGCACACGCCCACCATCGGCCGCACCCACGGCATCCATGCCGAGCCCACCACCTTCGGCCTCAAGCTGCTCAACTGGTACGCAGAAACCCAGCGCAACCTCACCCGCTTCGATGCTGCCGCCGAAGACATGCGCGTCGGCAAGCTCTCCGGCGCCGTCGGCGCCTTCGGCCACTTGAAGCCGCGGCACGAGGAGAAGATCTGCGCCCGCCTCGGCCTCAAGCCCGCGCCCGTCGCCACCCAGGTCATCCAGCGCGACCGCCACGCCGCCTACATCGCCGCGCTCGCCATCCTCGGCTCCACGCTCGACAAGATCGCCGTCGAAGTCCGTCACCTGCAACGTACCGAGGTCCGCGAGGCGCAGGAGTTCTTCAGCGAAAAGCAGAAGGGCTCGTCGGCCATGCCGCACAAGAAGAACCCCATCACCAGCGAGCAGGTCAGCGGCCTCGCCCGCGTGCTGCGCGGCAACGCGCAGGCCGCGCTCGAAGACATCGCCCTCTGGCACGAGCGCGACATCTCGCACTCCTCCGTCGAGCGCGTCATCTTCCCCGACTCCACCATCCTCGCCGACTATCTGCTGGCCAAGATGACCGACCTCATCGACCGCCTGCTCGTCTATCCCGAGCGCATGAAGAAGAACCTCGAATCGACGGGCGGGCTCATCTTCTCCGGTCAACTGCTGCTCGATCTGGCCGAGGCCGGAATGCTCCGCGAAGACGCCTATCGTCTCGTCCAGTCCCACGCCATGCGCTCCTGGAAGGAAGACCTCGTCTTCCGCGACGAAGTCGCCAGGGACGAGAAGATCACGGCCCTGCTCACGCCCGGGAAGCTCGAAAAGACCTTCGACTACACCCGCCAGCTCGGCAACGTCGACGCCATCTTCGCCCGCGTCCTCGGCGAGTAGATTGGAAGGGTACGGGCTTCAGCCCGTACATCGGGCCACACTTCAAAAAAGGGGGCTTTAGCCCCCGAGGTCCACGCCGGGCGCTCAGGTCTCGCTTTTGAGACCTGGGAAGGCAAAAATCTTACCCCGCCCCTCTCACCCAGCACGAACCTCCGTGCCCCATCCATCTCCGCGTTCTTTGCGGAGATGGGTGGGAAAGCACGATCCTCTCCCCGCTGCTCCAGCTCAGCCACGAAAATGGGTGCCCCAGGTCTGGATTTTCAGACCTGGGAAAGCAAGCCCGCACACTTACCACGACCAGAGGCGGGCAGGCGGATGGCCACGGTCTCGATGACTTCTTCCAACCCGCTGAGGGTACCACCGGTCCTTCGCATTTGGGGACCGGTGACGACAGCACGATGGGGAGCATGAGACGACCATGCACTCCGCTGCTCGTGTGGGGAGGCCGGGAAGTCGTACCGGCAGTCGCGGATTCTCCCGCACCGGGAAGGAAAAACCTGTACCCCCTCCGCTTTATTTCCAAAACCGCCCAAATCCTTGCAGTGAATTAACCCCTAAACGCGCATACTGAACGCAGGCCATCTCCAATCGATTAATAAATAACTCTTTTAAAATGTTCCACGTGGAACATTTTGCGCCGGCGCGTTCGTTCCGCCCCGGCGCAAATCCCCAGCCTGTCGGCTACCCTTTGATGAAATCCAGCAAATCCGCGTTGATCACGTCGGCGTGCACCGTGGCCATGCCGTGTGGGAAGCCCTTGTAGATCTTCAACGTGGCGTTCTTCACCAGCTTGGCCGACAGCAGCGCTGAGTCGGCGATAGGCACAATCTGGTCGTCGTCGCCGTGCTGAATCAGCACCGGAACCTCCAGCTTTTTCAGATCCTCGGTAAAGTCCGTCTCCGAGAACGCCTTGATGCAGTCGTAGTGGGCCTTTGCGCCGCCTATCATGCCCTGACGCCACCAGTTGTCGATCACGCCCGGATACACCTTGGCTCCCGGCCGGTTGAAGCCGTAAAACGGCCCCTCCGGCACGTCGCGGTAGAACTGCGCGCGGTTGGCTGTGAGCGCCGTGCGGAAGCCGTCGAACACCTCCAGCGGCAGCCCGCCCGGGTTCTGTTCGGACTTCACCATGATTGGCGGCACCGCGCCGATCAGCACCGCCTTGGCCACACGCCCGGCCTCGGCGCGCGCCACGTAGTGCACCACCTCGCCGCCGCCCGTCGAGTGGCCCACATGCACGGCATTCTTCAGGTTGAGTGCGGACGCCAGTTCGGCCACGTCTGCGGCGTAGGTGTCCATCTCGTTGCCATGGTCGGTTTGCGTCGAGCGCCCGTGCCCGCGACGGTCATGCGCAATCACGCGATAGCCGCGCAGCAGAAAGAACATCATCTGGTTGTCCCAGTCGTCGGCGCTCAACGGCCAGCCATGGTGAAACACGATCGGCTGTGCATCCTTGGGGCCCCAATCCTTGTAGAAGATCTGCGTTCCGTCCTTCACGGTAATCGTAGGCATTCTTGTATCTCCTGTAGAAACAGTTTGTTAGGAGTTATCTGTGGACGCGGAAATCGGTGGCAGGGCCGGGGCCACTATGCCGCCAACTGCGGTGGCCGCGCCCGTCGCAACGACGGTGCGGCGCGTGTGATGAAGCATTGAGTTGACCTCCGGACACGGGTAGATTGACCGGCCGGCGTGCGGTCTTTGGGGAAGAGCACGCCCTATGCTTTGCGGTATCGCGACTGCGCACCGACCGTCGAAACGAAGCGATACCATCGCTGCGACGGTAAGTCCTTTGATCCTATCGCAGTCTGGAGGATGGCCGTGTGTTCGGCCTGTGAATTCCGCGTGTCACTTTCCCCGCGCGCCCACCACCACCAGACCCACACCCGCGAGCAGGGAAACGGTGCTCAGAATCGGCGAGATCGGCAACGTGTTCGTCTCCTTGTGTGAGAGTTGCAGCGGGCCCACATCCACATCCTTTTTCTGGTGCGTAAAGCTGATTCCACCGGCTGCAAAGCCGACGATTCCCAGCACAATCAGGACAATTCCGGTAACCACGGCAGCTTTCATCGGCATCACCTCTTCCCGTTGAGATGCACTCCGCACGCTTCCCGCCTTACTGTGCCGCACCATCCGATCCAACAGCCCAGCCGGTTGGGGGCAGTCCACCGCGCTCCCCAACCCGCTGCGTACTGCTTTGGAAATATTCCCTTTGTCACGTTACGGAAAAACCCATGATTCTCCTTCAACTTCCGGAAAAACCTTGAAGTCGCCGCTGAAACCGCGCTATATACACAAGTACCGGCCGCCGAGCCGGAATTTCGCCTGTAGGCTTTGATTGCCTTGCAGGAGGGGGATATCATGCGCAACGCCGCGGCCCGCTCCAACCTGCTCGTTCCCGAGATCCGCGAGGTGATGGACATTCGCCAAGCCTCGGATTATCTGGGTATCTCGCCCGATACCCTCTATAAATACGCCTCCGAGGGCTTCGTACCCGCCTTCAAGCTGGGCAACCGCTGGCGTTTCAAGCGCTCCCGCCTCGACGAGTGGATGGACCGCCAGTCCGAGATCCAGTCCGCCGAAACCGCCATCGATCCCAACGAGAAAAAGCCGGTAAAACCGGCGATTTAGCGCGTGCTAGAATTTGACTTCGGTCGTGCTATGTATCATGATATGCAGCACGGTGACCGACGATGAATCCCTCAGCCAAAGCACGAGTCTTCATGACGGGCCGAAGCCAGGCCGTGCGTATTCCCGCCGAGTTCCGGTTCTCCACCGACGAGGTGTATGTGCGCCGCGATCCGCGGACTGGCGATCTGATCCTGTCGCAGGTTCCCGCGACCTGGAATGAGGTTTTTGCCGCTCTGGACGAGGCCGCGTTTCCGCCTGACTTCCTCGACGAACGCCGGCAGGGAACCGCTGAAACGCGCGAGCCGCTATGACGCGGCTTTACCTTCTCGATACCAACACAGTCAGCTACATTCTCAAGGGTGCCTCGCCGGCCGCGCGCGCACGCCTCATCCAACTCGGCCCGGACGAGGCCGCCTGCATCTCAACGATCACCGAAGCGGAGCTCTGGTATGGCCTGGAGCGGATCGGTGCCAACGATCGGCGCCGCGCGGCTTTGCGCGCATTTCTGGAACGCATCCGCGTGTTGCCTTGGGACCGCGAAGCCGCCGCGACCTACGGCGCATTGCGCGCGCGGCAGGAAGCACTGGGCAGGCCGCTTGGTCCGCTCGACACGCAGATCGCGGCCCACTCCATTGCCGTTGGAGCCATTCTGGTATCGAACGACGCGGCCTTCCGCCACGCGGAGGGACTGCGTGGGCTCGAGTCGTGGGCAACGGAGTTCTGAAGGCCAGCACCGTCCAAGCCCGTCCGTGATATACCATCTTTTCGATGGACCATTCACGCCGTATCGGCCAGTTGCGCCGCCGTCTTACCCGTGCCGGGCTCTCCGGCCTGCTTGCCACACATCTCCCCGACGTCCGCTATCTCTGTGGATTCACCGGCTCCAACGCCGCTCTCGCCATCACCAAGCGGGCCGCGCTTCTGTTCACCGATGGCCGCTACACCGCGCAGGCCGCCGAAGAGGTTTCCGCCGCCAAGGTGCAGATCGTCGCCGCTTCGCTCTCCGTCAGTGCGTTGCAATGGCTGGCCGCGCAGCCCGGGGTCTCCAGTGCCGGCTTCGACCCGGCGCAGACCACCGTGGCCGACCTGAGCCGCTGGCGCGATGCGCTTCCAGCCTCGCTGCGCCGCAACTTCCTGGTGCCTCTCCCGGCGCCCATCGTCGAGCCGCTGCGCCTCGTCAAGGACGACGACGAACTGGAGATCGTCCGCGAGGCCGCGCTCACCGGATGCCGCCTCTTCGAGCACATGTTGAGCTTTCTGCGCCCCGGTCTTCATGAATATGAAGTTGCCGCCGAGTTGGAGTTCCAGGCGCGCCGTCTGGGCGCAGAGGGCATGTCGTTTGAAACCATCGTCGCTTCCGGCCTGCGCTCGGCGCTGCCGCACGGCCACGCCACCGCCGCCCGGCTGCCGCGCAGGGGATTCGTAACGCTCGACTTCGGTATAATCCGTGAGGGTTACTGCTCCGACATGACCCGCACGGTTTGCCTGGGAAAACCCTCCGCGCAGGAGCGCGGCGCCTACCAGGCGGTGCTGGAAGCGCAGGAGCAGGCGGTCGCGGCCGTAGCCGCCGGCGTCCGTACGGGCGACGTGGATGAGGCCGCTCGCGGTGTTCTGCGGCGCGCCGGTTTGGCGGAGTGGTTTACGCACTCCACCGGCCACGGCGTGGGCCTCGAAATTCACGAGTCTCCCCGCATCGGCGCCGGCCAAACCACGCGGCTGGCACCCGGCATGGTCATTACCATCGAGCCGGGCGTTTACCTGCCAGGCCGTTTTGGCCTGCGCATTGAGGATATGGTGGTGGTCACCAAAACCGGCGGAGAGGTGTTGACTCCCGCCCCCAAGGCACTGATCGAGCTGTAAGCACCCGCCGCAGAGCGGTGATAAAAGGAACGGATGAAACCTCAAGACATTCAGGATCTCAAAGAGCTGATCGAGTTTCTCAAGAGCTATCAGGTTGCCGAGTTCGATCTCGACCGTGGCGACCTCAAGATCCGGCTCAAGTTCACGCAGCCCGAGGCGGCTTCGGCGCGCCTCACGGACTTGGCTCGCGCCCTCGCGGCGGTGCCTGCCGCTGCTCCAGCCGCGCCCGCCGTGGCTCCCGCGGCCGCTCCGGCCGCCGCGCCAGCCGACGAAGGCCTGCACATCGTCAAGTCGCCCATCGTGGGCACCTTTTACGGCTCGCCCTCGCCCGGCTCCTCGGCCTTTGTGGCTCCCGGCGACCACGTGGAAAAGGGTCAGGTCATCTGCATTGTCGAAGCCATGAAGCTGATGAACGAGATCGAGGCCGACGCCACGGGCGAAATCGTCAAGTGCCTGGTCGCCAACGGCCAGCCCATCGAGTACGGTCAGCCGCTGTTTTCTATCCGCGTCAGCTAAGGGCTAGGGAAGGCCGCACCGCAGTACGGCGCGCTAACTCCGCTAGCCCTGCTTTCGTGCTAGCACCGCTTTGAAGGGTATGCATGTTTCGTAAGGTTCTGGTAGCCAATCGCGGCGAAATCGCGCTGCGTGTCATCAACGCCTGCCGTGAGCTCGGCATTCGCACGGTCGCCATCTATAGCGAGGCCGACCGCAACTCGCTGCACGTCCGCTTTGCCGACGAGGCCATCTGCATTGGCCCGCCCCGGCCCACCGACAGTTACCTGAATGTGCCGGCGGTGATCGCCGCGGCCGAGATCGCCAACGTCGACGCCATCCATCCCGGCTACGGCCTGCTGAGCGAGAACGCCAACTTCGCCGAGGTGTGCCGCGCTTCGAACATCAAGTTCATCGGACCGCCGCCGGAGGTGACGCGGCTGATGGGCGAAAAGGAAAAGGCGCGCCAGGCGATGAAGCGGGCCAAGGTGCCGATTCTGCCCGGCTCGGACGGCGTGCTGGCGAGCGCCGAGGAAGCGTTGGCCGTGGCCAAGAAGATCGGCTACCCGGTCATCGTGAAGGCCAAGGCGGGCGGCGGAGGGCGCGGCATGCGCATTGTGCGCAACGACGCGGAGCTGCCCAACCTGTATCACGCCGCTTCCAGCGAGGCCGCCAACGCCTTCGGCAATGGCGAGCTCTACATGGAGAAGTTCATCGAGCAGCCGCGCCATATCGAGTTCCAGATTCTGGCCGACGAGCACGGCAACGTGACCACGCTGTTCGAGCGCGAGTGCTCCATCCAGCGCCGCCACCAGAAGCTGATTGAAGAAGCGCCGTCGCTGCAGGTGACGCCCGCCATGCGCAAGGAGATCGGCCAGACGCTGGAGCGCTGCCTCTCCGAGATCGGCTATCAGAACGCGGGAACCATCGAGTTCCTGATGGACGAGGACCGCAAGCTCTACTTCATCGAGATGAACACGCGCATCCAGGTGGAGCATCCGATCACCGAGTTCATCACCGGCGTGGACCTCGTCAAGGCGCAGTTGCGCATCGCGGCGGGCGAAAAGCTCTCCGACATTCTGCCGGCCAAGATCGAGCTCAACGGCCACGCCATCGAGTGCCGCATCAACGCGGAGAATCCCATCAAGTTCACGCCCTCGCCGGGCAACATCACCGCCTTCAACGTTCCCGGCGGCAATGGTGTGCGCGTGGACACGGCGCTCTACTCGGAGGCCGTGGTTCCGCCGTACTACGACTCGCTGATCGCCAAGCTGGTGGTGCACGGCCACGACCGCGCCGAAGCCATCGCCCGCATGGAGCGCGCCCTATCGCAGTTCATCGTGCAGGGCATCGAGACCTCGATCCCGCTGCACCAGGAGATCTTTCAGGACGAGGACTTCCGCGCCGGCAACTTCGATACCAAGTTCATGGAGCGGTTCCTTGCGAGGCGGAAGGTGTCGTCCGAATAGCGCGAAGGCCGAGTGCGCACCGCGTTTGCCCGCGTAGCGATACGATGAACGTATGTCCTTGCGTTCCTGCAGCGGCGTTTGTCGTGGTGCGATGTTTCTCCTGCTGATGGCGGCGCTCGCGCTGCACGCTTCCGCGCAGACGCCGGCTCCGCCCACGCTCTCCCTCGCACAAATCCTCGAAAAGATGCAGCTCCACGATCGACGCCAGAAGGAGCGGCTGCAGAGCTACCACGCAGTGCGCCACTACCACGCCGAGTATCGCGGCTATGGCAAGGACATTGCCGCGGAGATGGAGGTCGAGACCAACTTCGACGCGGCCTCGGGAAAGAATCTCCGCATCGTCTCGCAGAGCGGCTCGAAGCTCCTGTGCGACAAGGTTCTCAGGCGGGCAATCGAGAGCGAGAGGGAAGCCGCCCAGGACAAGGGCGCCACCGCGCTTACGCCGGCCAACTACAGGTTCCAGTTGGAAGGCACGGAGAGCTTCGACGGCCATGCGGCGTACATTCTGGATGCAACTCCGCTCAAGGAGAGCAAGTTTCTCTATCGCGGCAAGGTCTGGGTGGATGCGGCGGACTTTGCCGTCATGAAGATCGAAGTTGAACCGGCGAAGAATCCGTCCTTTTGGCTCTCGCGCCCACGCATCCATTCCACCAGCGCCAAGACCGGCGATTTCTGGCTGCCGAAGCGGATGCGCAGCGAAACCAAGGTTCGCATCGGCGGCATCGCCATCTTCACCATCGACTACGGCGTCTACCAGGTTGTTCCAGACAGCTCCGCCCATGTTTCGGAGAACTGAAAGCACCCTCGGCTCCGTCAACTGCGTGGACCGCGCACTCATCGAACAAATTGTCGCCTTATCTTCGCCTTTTTAGTGTATGCTGGCTCCGCAACTCGGAGGTTGCCAGCATGGATATTCAACATGAACTGCTTGCGGAATTCGACCGCGAGACCGCCGCGACGCGCAAGATCCTCGAAGCCATCCCGGACAACGCCGACTATGGCTGGAAACCGAGCGAGAAATCGATGCCGCTGGGTGCGCTGGCCGGGCACATCGCCGACATGCCGGGCCAGTGGGCTGTCTCCGCACTGACCTTGGACAAGCTTGAGTTCGGACCCGACAATAAGTGGGAGCCGTTTCGTCCCACCACGCGCGCCCAGGTACTGGAGCGCTTCGACAAGGGGCTGGTCGCGACGCGCACGGCTCTGGAGCGAGTGACTCCGGAGAAGTGGGACCAGAAGTGGCAGTTCGTCTGGAATGGGCAGGTGGTGGTTGAAGAGCCGCGCTACGGCGTTCTGCGCAGCATGGTGCTCAACCACCTGGTGCATCATCGCGCGCAGCTTGGCGTCTATATCCGCCTGCTGGGCGGCAAGCTGCCGGGAGTGTATGGGCCGTCGGCGGACGAAGGACAGTGAGAGCGGGGAAGCAGGGGCGGCGGCGGGATGTACAAAATGTACATACGTTGAGGTACTATGAACTTTGAATGGGATACGGGAAAAGCGGCGGCAAATTTCAAGAAGCACGCTGTCCGCTTTCCGGAGGCCCTGCCGGTTTTCGAAGACGATTTCGCCGTCACGCTTTCCGACGAGGGGTCCGATCCGGGGGGAGCGACGTTTCGTCTCGATTGGATCGGGTGTCAAAGGGCGGGTACTGGTTGTTGTCTACACCTGGCGCGGCAACACCGCCCGCCTGATTTCCGCGCGGTTGGCCACCCGAATGGAGCGGATGCAATACGAGGAGTGCCGATGAAGAAGCAATACGATTTCAGCCAAGGCAAGCGCGGGCGCATTGCGCCTGCCGAGCCGGAGCCGCGCGGCAAATCCCGCATCACAATTCGTCTCGACGAAGATGTGCTCGACCATTTTCTCCAGCAGGCTGAGGCCGCGGGCGGCAAAGTCGGCTATCAGACCCTCATCAACCAAGCGCTGCGCAGGCACATCGAAAACCAATCTCCCAAGTTGGAGGACACCCTGCGCCGTATCGTCCGCGAAGAACTGCGCGCTGTCAGCTAGAGCGGAATCAGGATCAACGGGGCCTTTATGGGCTTGCCGCATTCTGGGCTGCATCGATGACAGGCCAGCGCCGCGCTGCTAGCGTAGAGGCATGGCGTTTGCGTTTCCGAAAATCTATCCCATCCTCGATTCGTCCATCATTCCCGCCGAGGGCCGCGCGGCCTTTCTCGACCGGCTGGGCCGTTCGCTGGCCGATGCCGGTGTGACGCTGCTGGAGTATCGCAACAAGACCGGCGCAGAGGCCGAACTGCTGTCCGATGCGGCGGTGTTGCGTGCGGCGCTGCCGGCTGGGCGCGTTCGTCTGGTTCTGGATGACCGCGCCGACCTGGTTGCGCGGGTGCGCTTCGACGGAGTGCATGTGGATGCCGGAGACGTGACTCCGGCCGAGGCGCGCTCTCTGCTCGGTCCCGATGCGATCGTCGGCACCTTTGGCGGGAGCGAGTCGATGGTGCCCGGAGTGCTGGCGCAGCCTGCCGACTACTTCTCCATCGGCCCGGTGGGGCACACGACGACCAAGGAAACGGCGAAGGCGCCCATTGGGATTGAAGGTGTGCGGCGTTTGCGCGCGGAGGCCGGGCCTGTGCCCGTGTTGTCGGCGGCTGGCGGCGTGACGCTGGAGCTGGCGCCCGCGCTGCTGGAGGCTGGGGCGAGTATCGTCACCGTCTCCGCCGCGATCTTCCGCAGCCCTGACCCTGCCGCTGAGTTTTGCCGCTGGAGCCTGCGCCTGGCCTGAAATTGCCGGCTCCACTGGAATACCACGCGAACCTTATTTCCGGTCATTTAGACTCTACTGCAACGGTGAGTACCCAGGACATTTCCCAGATCACTTCCTCGGCCGGTGCGCCTGTTCCGACAGGGCTCGTTCAGTCGCTCGGCCTGTTCAGCTCCACGGCCATCGTTGCCGGCTCCATGATCGGTTCCGGCATCTTCCTGGTCGAAGCGGAGATTGCCCGCGTCACGGACTCGCCCGCACTGGTGCTGGCCGCGTGGGTGATCACCGCCGTGATGACCGTCATCGGCGCGCTGAGCTACGGCGAACTGGCCGCGATGATGCCCAAGGCCGGCGGGCAGTACGTGTATCTGCGCGAATCGCTGGGGCCGCTCTGGGGCTTTCTCTACGGCTGGACGCTGTTCCTGGTGATCCAGACCGGCACCATCGCGGCGGTCTGCGTGGCCTTCGCCAAATTCCTCGGGGTCTTCTTCCCTGCCATCTCGACGACGCACTGGCTCTGGCATATCGCCCATGTTCCCGCCATCCCCGTCGGCCCGATGGTTCTGGGCAACATGGAGATCGGCGTCAACACGGCCAACTTCGCCGCTATTGTGGTGGTCATCTTTCTTGCCGTGGTCAACATCTTCGGCGTGCGTCTGGGCGCGGTGATCCAGAACATCTTCACCACGGCGAAGACGCTGGCGCTGGCCGCGCTGGTGATCGTCGGCTTTACGGTGGGACGCACGGCGCTGGCCTGGAACGCGAACTTCGGCCACGGGCTGCGCGAGTTCTGGCGCAACGCGAGCTTCGCTTCGCTGCATCCGGTGCAGGTGGGCATCGGCGGCCCCATCGCGCTGGTCAATGTCTTCGTCGTGGTCGCCGTGGTGCAGGTGGGTTCGCTGTTCTCGTCCGATTCGTGGAACAACATCACGTTTACCGCAGGCGAGGTGAAGAATCCGCGCCGCAACATTCCTCTGTCGCTGATTCTGGGTACGGGCTCGGTGGTGACGCTCTACCTTCTCGCCACGCTCGCCTACATGCTGGTGCTGCCCATGCACGGCGATCCACATGGCACGACCGTGCTGGCGCGCGGCCTGCAATATGCTTCCGAGGATCGCGTGGGCACGGCGGCGCTGGAGGTCATCTTTCACTCCGGCGGTGCGTACCTGATGGCGGGCGCGATCCTGGTTTCGACCTTCGGCTGCGCCAACGGGCTTTCGCTGGCCGGGGCGCGCGTGTACTACGCCATGAGCCAGGACGGACTGTTCTTCAAGTCGGTGGGCAAGCTGCACCCGCGCTACCATACGCCGGTGGCCGGGTTGCTGGTGCAGGCGGCGTGGGCGGTGCTGTTGTGTGTCTCCGGCTCCTATGGACAACTGCTCGACTACATCATCTTCGCCGTGCTGGTGTTTTATATCCTCACGATCTTCGGCCTGTTCGTCCTGCGCGTGAAGCGCCCCGATGCGCCGCGCCCCTACAAGGCGCTCGGCTACCCGGTGCTGCCGGCGCTCTACATCGGGATGGCCGCGTGGATCTGTGTCGTATTATTGCGATATAAACCCCAGTACACTTGGCCGGGACTCGTGCTGGTTCTTCTGGGTATCCCTGTCTATCTCCTGTGGTCGCGCCGTTCCAGCCGGCCGCTGGCGTAAAGGTTCCGTTCCACACTTCATGAGGAGGAAGTTCCGCATTCATGTCCAGGCTGCTTCGTATTAAACCGATGTCGACGCTTACGGAGGAGGCGCACGAGGAGGGCGAGAACACACTCAAACGCTCCCTCACCTCCCTCAATCTCGTCACTCTCGGCATCGGAGCCGTCATTGGCGCGGGCATCTTCACGCTCACCGGTCAGGCGGCCGCGCTCCATGCCGGGCCGGCTGTTGCGCTCAGCTTCGTGCTTGCAGGCGTTACCTGCGCGTTCGCGGGTCTGTGCTACGCGGAGTTCGCCTCGATCATTCCGATCGCTGGCTCGGCCTACACCTACGGCTACGCGACGCTCGGCGAACTGGTGGCCTGGATCATCGGCTGGGATCTGACGCTGGAGTATGCTTTCGGCGCCTCCACGGTGGCCTCGGGATGGGCGGCCTACTTCAACAGCCTCCTGCAGCAGTTGGGCTTCGTCTTTCCGCCTGCGCTGACCACCACCACCGGCAACATTCTGGTGAAGTACCAGGGCATCTGGATCGACAAGATGTCATTGCCGCCGGGCGTGAGCGACGCCGGACTGCCGCACGTGACGGGTTTGTTCAACCTGGTCGCGGTGCTGATCGTGCTGGTCATCACGACGATTCTGGTGATCGGCATCAAGGAGTCGGCGAACTTCAACTCGGCGATCGTCATCGTCAAGCTGGCCATCGTCGGCATCTTCCTCGCCGTGGGCGGCTACTTCCTCCTGCATCATCCGCAGATCGCCAGCGCCAACTGGCATCCGTTCATTCCTCCGCCGGATGGACACGGAAACTTCGGCTGGGGGGGAATTCCCGTCGCCGCGGCATCGATCTTCTTCGCCTATATCGGCTTCGACGCGGTTTCGACCGCCGCGCAGGAAGCCAAGAATCCGCAGCGCGACATGCCCATCGGCATTCTCGGCTCGCTGGTGGTCTGCACTATCCTCTACATCCTGGTTTCGCTGGTGCTCACCGGGCTGGTGAGCTACAAGACGCTGAACGTCTCGGCTCCCGTGGCGCTGGCCATCGACGCGACCGGCGTGGGCTGGGGCTCGCTGCTGGTGAAGATCGGCGCGGTCTTCGGCCTGGCGACGGTCATGCTGGTGATGCTGCTCGGCCAGTCGCGCGTCTTTTACTCCATGTCGAAGGACGGCTTGCTTCCGAAGTGGGCCTCGGCCATCCATCCGAAGTTCCGCACGCCGTGGATCACCACCATCGTTTTCGGAAGCTTTGCGGCCATCATGCCCGCCTTTCTTCCCATCAATAAACTGGCGGAACTGGTGAACATCGGCACACTGCTGGCCTTCACCATCGTCTGCGCCGGGGTGTGGATTCTGCGCGTGCGCCATCCGAATATGGAGCGCCCGTTCAAGACGCCGCTGGTGCCGCTGGTGCCAATCCTGGGAATTGTGTCGGCCTTTTATCTGATGACGCAGCTTGCGCTCATTACCTGGACGGTGATGATCGTGTGGCTGATCATCGGGCTGACGATCTACTTCGGCTACTCCATCAAGCACAGCAAGGTGCAGGCAATGGCGATTGCCGAGGAAGGCGACTGAGTTCACCTCCGCACGCGCAGCATAACGCCAACGGCCTCCTTCGCGGAGGCCGTTGGCGTCTGCCCGTACGCCGGCGGATGGCGGTTGTGCCGGGATGCCGGAGTGGACTAAACTAACTGGACTAAGTTCATCTTTGGAGGAGCGGGCCATGCGCACCATCAACATTCACGAAGCCAAGACCCACCTCTCCCGGCTGGTGGAAGAAGCCGTCAACGGCGAGCCGTTCATCATCGCCAAGGCGGGCAAACCTCGCGTCAAGGTCGTCCCCATCGATACGAAGGCCGGCAAGAAAGGAAAACGCCGCCTGGGCGTGTTGGAAGGACTCTACGAAGTCCCGAACGATTTCGACACGATGCTCTCTGACGAAATCGAAAAGCTCTTTGCGGGGAAGAAGTGAGACTTCTCCTCGACACGCACATCATCCTGTGGGCTTTCTTCGCTCAGAGACGTTTGCCAGCCAAGGCGCGCGTGCTGTTGGAAGACGAACGTAACGAACTCGTTTTTAGCGCGGTCAACCTTTGGGAGATATCGATCAAGCGCGCCTTGGGCCGCTCCGACTTCCGGGTTGACCCAAGTTTGCTTTATCGCTCACTTAAAGAGCAGGGATATATCGAGCTGCCCATCACCTGCGAGCATACGATTTCCGTGGACTCGCTGCCGCCCATACACAAGGATCCCTTCGATCGGCTACTGCTTGCGCAGGCGCTTCTCGAAGGAATCCCGTTGTTGACGGCCGATCCGGTGATCGCCCGGTATCCGGGCCCAATCCGCAAGGTTTAAGCCGTGGCCGGGGTGCACAACTCGTCGAAGGCGCGCGTCAGCTCGCCGGCGATCTGCTGTGCGGTCGATTGTTCGATCACGAAGCGCTGCATCAGGTAGACCAGCTTGCCGTCGCGCAGGATGGCGATGGCCGGCGAGCTGGGCGGATTGCCTTCAAAATAGCTTCGCGCCTTCTCGGTCGCCTCGCGATCCTGACCGGCGAAGACGGTAATCGATTGATCGGGCTTGTGGGCAGCGCCCGACAGCGCCAGGCGTACGCCGGGACGCATCTTGCCCGCCGCGCAGCCGCAGATCGAGTTCACCACCACCATGGTGGTGCCCGGCTTGGACAGCGCGGTATCGACCGCGTCGGCCGTGCGTACCTCTTCGATTCCCGCGCGAACAAGCTCCTCGCGCATAGGGATCACCATCAGCTCTGGATACATGTAAACCTCCGGCAGGGGAAAGTTGCCTTTCCCATTCTATCTGGAATCGAGCGGTGTAGCCTTGAATGGATGCACGTTGAAGAAAACAAGCCGCTCGCGCCGTTCACGACCTTCGGCATCGGCGGCGCTGCCCGCTGGTTTGCCCAGGCACAAACAGAAGACGATGTAGCCGAGGCCGTGGCCTGGGCCCGCACGCGGAATGCGCCGCTGTTCGTACTGGGCGGAGGGAGCAACTTGCTGGTCTCCGACGCGGGCTTTGACGGGCTGGTGCTGCATATTGCGCTGCGCGGCATCACGCTCCAGCGCGCGGAAAGCAACGCAATTCTCTCCGCTGCCGCCGGCGAGGACTGGGACCGTTGTGTGCAGCGCAGCGTGGAAGAGAACTGCGCCGGGCTGGAGTGTCTGGCGGGCATTCCCGGCACGGTGGGCGGAACGCCAGTGCAGAACGTGGGCGCGTACGGACAGGAAGTGGCTTCGGCCATTGAGCGGGTGCGCGCGTTCGACACGCAGACGGACAGCTTCGTCGAGTTCAGCGCGGCCGAGTGCGCGTTTGCCTATCGCCGCAGCCGCTTCAACTCGACGGATCGCGGACGCTATATCGTGACGAGCGTGGACTATCGCGTGACGCCGGGCGGTGCGCCGACGCTGCGCTACGCCGATTTGCAGCGCGCCTTTGCGGCGGAGAGCAAACCGAAGCTGACCGAGGTGGTGGAGGCGGTGCGGCGCATCCGGCAGTCGAAGGGAATGCTGCTGGTGGAGGGCGACGCGGATTGCCGCAGCGCGGGCAGCTTCTTCAAGAATCCGGTGGTGACGGCCGAGCAGGTGCGCGAGATTGGCGCGGCGACGCAGGCCGAGCCGCCGCGCTTTCCCGCCGGCGCGGGCGCGGAGAATGCGGGACGGGTGAAGGTGCCCGCGGCGTGGCTCATTGAGCGCGCTGGTTTCGGCAAGGGCTTCACGCGCGGCCGCGCGGCCATCTCGTCGCGGCACACGCTGGCGCTGACCAATCGCGGCGAAGCGACGGCGGCAGAGGTTCTGGCGCTGGCGGAGGAGATTCGCTCGGCCGTCGAGTTGCGCTTTGGGCTGCGGCTGGAGCAGGAGCCGGTGCTGCTGGGCTTCGAGAGCTAGCCGCGCATGAAGACGCCGAGCCAGAACTGCTTGCCTTCGGGGACTGGCAAACGGCTTTCGTGAATAATGCGCAGCCCGCGCGCGGCCAGCTTTTGCGTGAACGCTTCCGGTTCCACAAGCGTAAAGTGATCGGCCAGTTTCTGGATGGAGGCGACGCCGCTGCCACCGACGTTGCCGCTGGCTTCGCCGGGAAGTTGCAGCACCACGGCGAGCGCGCCGGTGGGCGCGGCGAGCGCGAGGGCGTTGTCGAGACAGCGTTCAGTGCCGGCGTGCTCGAAGATCAGCGCGGCGTGGACGAGATCGACGGGCGCGAGCTCAAGCGTCTGGTTCGTCAGGTCGACGGCGTGCAGTTCGAGCCCGCGCAGATGTGCGAAGCGCTGCCGCACCGCATCCAGATACGACGGGTTGAGGTCGATGCCCACGACACGCTGAGTCTGCTGCGGATCGATGCGCTCCAGGCCGTTGCCGCCGGCCACGCCCAACACCGCAACCGAGGCCGGATGGCGCAGTGCGAGCACTTCACCGAACAGCGCGCTCAACGCGGCGGCCTGATCGACGGCCGCCGCATTCATGTGGGCTTCGTAGTCGGCAAGCGGAACCTGTTGCCATGGATTCGTCATGCTTCATTTTCGCCGAGATGCTTAAGCAGCCGCGCGCGTTCGGCGGCGAGGATCTCGAATGGCGGTCCCTGCGCGGCGATGCGGCCATCGCGCAGCAGCGCCACTTCTTCCGCGCACTGCATGGCTTCGGCCACGTCGTGCGTTACGAGGATGGTTTGCACGCGATTGACCTGGAGCCAGGGCCGCAGACGCTCGATCAGGGCATCGCTGGCCGCGCCGTCGAGTGCGGAGAAGGGTTCGTCGAGCAGCAGCAGGCGCGGCGCGGGAGCCAGCGCACGCGCCAGGGCCACGCGCTGGGCTTCGCCGCCGGAGAGGTCGCGCGGGCGGCGATCGGCTAAGGATGCAGCGCCAACAAGTTCGAGCGTCTCGTCCACGCGGGCCAGTGCATGTGCGCCGCGCAGGCCGTAGGCAACGTTGGCGGCGACGGTGAGGTGCGGGAAGAGCGCGGGCTGCTGCGGAACCAGCGCGACGCGCCGCTGGCCGGGGCGGATGTGGACGCGGTGCGCGGTGTCGGTAAGCGTGAGGCCGTCGAGCGCGATGTGGCCTTGCTGCGGCCGCTCCAGACCGGCGAGGAGCCGCAGCAGCGTGGTTTTTCCCGCGCCGGAAGGGCCGAAGACGACCGTCCACTGCGCATTGAAGCGGCAGTCGGCGGCGAGCGTGAAGGCGCCGAGCCGGGTTTGCAGCGCGAACTCAAGCACGGCGGGCTCCACGGCGGCCGGCGTAGAGAGCGGCGAGCGCCACGACGCTGAGCACGACGAGCAGCGCGGCTGTGCGCTCCGCTGCGGCGTAGTTGAAGCTCTCCACCTGGTCGTAGAGCACGATGGAGAGCGTGCGGGTAGCGCCGGGAATGTCGCCGCCAAGCATCAGAACCACGCCGAACTCGCCCACTGTATGCAGAAAGACGAGCACCGCAGCGGCCAAGAGAGAGCGGCGCGCCAGCGGCACAAAGAGCGTGCGCACGATGCGCACAGGCCCCGCGCCCAGCAGCCGCGCCGCGTCCACCAGTGCGCCGTCGATGGCGGCGAAGCCGGCCACCAGCGGCTGCACGGCGAAGGGAAGGCTGTAGATCACGGAGCCGACCACGAGCCCGCCGAACGAGAACGCCAGCGGATGCCCGATCAGCGCGGTGATCGCGCGGCCGACAGCCGTGCGTGGGCCCAGCAGCACCAGCAGAAAGAAGCCCAGCACCGTGGGCGGAAGCACGAGAGGCAGCGCGGCGGCGGCTTCCACGGCCGCTAGCCAGCGGCTGCGGCCCAGCACGATCCACGCGGCCAGGGGCACGGCTACGACGAGCAGGATAGTGGTGGTGACGGCGGCCAGTCGCAGCGTGAGGGCGAGGGCTTGCCAGTCCATGAGATCCATCGAATCCATCAGCGCGCGGGCTCCAGGCCGTGCTGCTTCAGCTCGGCCTGCACGGGCGTCGACAAAAGAAAGGCCAGCAGTTTCTCGGCCGCCGCGCGCGCTTGTGTGCGCGAGAGAATCGCCGAGCCTTGCTCGATGGGCGGATAGAGATCGCGCGGGATGATGAAGTAGGTACCGCTGGATTTGAGCCGATCCGTTTGCGCGGAGGTCAAGGAGATGAGCCCCGCGTCGGCATTGCCGGAGTCGGCGAACTGCGCGGCCTGCGCGATGTTGGTGGCGATCACCAGGCGGGTCTTGAGGGTGTCGTAGAGTCCGAGCCGGGTGAGCGCGGCGACGGCGGCGCGGCCGTAGGGCGCGCGCTCGGGGTTGGCGATGGCCAGCCGTTGAAGCGCGGGGCTCTTCAACAGCGCGAGCGCAGGAGCGCCCAGCCCGCTGTCGTTGCGGGTCCAGAGCACCAGCGTGCCGCGCGCGTAGAGGGTGGGCGTGCGTGCACCGGCGGCTCCCAGGGCCAGGCCCGCGTCGATGAGCCGCTGCGGATAGCTCATGTCGGCGGAGAGAAACACGTCGAAGGGCGCGCCGTTTTCCATCTGCGCGGTGAGCGTGGCCGAGGCCTGGTAGGTGGCTTCCGCGCGGATGCCGGTGGAGCGATGGAATTCGTCGAGGAGGGCGGGCAGCACGGGCTCCAGGTCGGCGGCGGCGGCTACGCGCACGACCGTCTGGCCGCAGGCCGCGCCGGCGGCCAGGAAGAGCAGCAGCTTGGCTGTCCATCGCGATTTCAACATGGTGAGACCGTCCCGGAAGCTGAACAAAACGCGCCCCGCGCTGATAGGCTAACACCAGGGATGAACGACAATCTGCATCAGCTCCGCTGCTTCTCCTGCGGCCAGCGTATCGCTGCCGCCGACGCCCGCCCCGACTTTCGCTGCGCCGAGTGCGGCGATCTTTTCGAGGTGGAGTACCCCGGTTGGACCTCCGGCCGCGTACAGGATCGGCCGAACCCCGGAGCCCTGAAGTGGCTGTGGCGCGAGCGGCGCTGCTCGCAGGAGTGGCTGGATCAGTCGGGTGTGTGGCGCTTTCGCGAGTTGCTTCCGATACTGGACACCTTTGGCGACGCGGTGACGCTGCGCGAAGGCAATACGCCGCTTTACCCGCTGCCGCGCGCGGCCAAGGCGCTGGGGCTCGATCAACTCTTCGCCAAGCATCAGGGCATGAATCCGACCGGATCGTTCAAGGACACGGGCATGACGGCGGCGCTGTCGGTGGCCAAGGAGCGCGGCTTCCGCTGGGTTGCGTGCGCCTCGACCGGCAACACCTCGGCGGCGATGGCGGCCTATGCCGCGCGCGCCGGGCTGCGCTCGCTGGTGCTGATTCCCGAGGGCAAGATCGCGTGGGGTAAGCTTTCGCAGGCCATGGACTACGGCGCGGTGACCTGCCAGCTCAAGGCGGACTTCGACGGCTGCCTGAAGCTGCTGACGGAGATTGTGCAGCGCGCGCCCATCTATCTGCTGAACTCGGTGAACCCGTACCGGCTGGAAGGGCAGAAGACTCCGGCCTTCGAGATCGCCGAGGCATTCGACTGGAGCGTGCCGGACCACCTGATTGTGCCGGGCGGCAACCTGGGCAACAGCTCGGCGCTCGGCAAGGGCTTCCGCGAGTTGAAGCAGCTTGGACTGGTGGCGCGTATGCCGCGCATCTCGGTGATTCAGGCGGCCGGGGCCAACCCGCTGGCGCGCAGCTATGCGGCGGGGCAGAAGGGCGCGGCCATTGAGCCGGTGGAGGCGCACACGCGCGCGACGGCGATCCGCATCGGCAATCCGGCGTCGTGGCGCAAGGCTGCGCAGGCCATCAACGAGACCGGCGGCTGGTGCCTGGACGTGACCGAGGCAGAGATTGCCGTGGCCAAGGCCGAGCTGGGCCGCGAGGGGCTGGGCTGCGAGCCGGCTTCGGCGGTGACGCTGGCGGGGCTGAAGAAGCTGCGCAAAGAGGGCAAGGTGGCGGCGGCCGACTCGGTGGTTCTGGTGCTGACCGGCCACACGCTCAAGGACGCCGACTACACTATCGAGTTCCATCGCGGCACGCTGCTGGAGGCCGAGGAGGCAGCCGGACGCGAGGCGGAGATCGCCGCGCTGCGCCGCGATGCCGTGCAGGTGGACGCGACGCCGGAGGCGGTTCTTGCCGCGCTCCAGGAGCGCCAGGGATGAGCGAGGCGGCAGGGCAGGGAGCACTCCGACTTCGTCTACCGGCCACATCGGCCAACCTCGGGCCCGGCTTCGACGCCGCGGCGATTGCGCTGGACTTTGCGCTGCACATCGAAGCCGAGCCGGCCGCCGCGTTTCACATCGACGCCACCGGCCGCAACGCCGACCGCTGCGCGCAGCTCGACGACAACCTGATCCTGGTGCTCTACAAGCGGCTGTTCGAACAGAACGGGCGCGCCGCGGTGCCGCTCGCGATCCGGATGAACAACGAGATTCCACTGGGCATGGGCTGCGGCTCGTCGGCGGCCGGGCGGCTGGCGGCGATCCTGCTGGCCAATCACTTCGGGCAGCTCGGCTGGAGCTCGGAACGAATTCTGGAAGAGGTCGCGCTCTTCGAGGGGCATCCGGACAACGCCGCCGCGTGCTGGCTGGGCGGCTTTGTGACGGCCGCTTGCGTGGGGCGCGCGGTGCACGTGGCGCGCGTGGAGCCTCCAACGGATTGGCGCGCCATCGTGGTGCTGCCGCCCGCTCCTCTGGCCACGAGCAAGGCGCGGGCGATCCTGCCTGTCTCCTACTCGCGCGCGGACTCGGTGGCCAACGTACAGTCGGCGGCGCTGCTGGGACTGGCCTTTGCGCAGGCGCGCGCCGACCTGCTGCATATCGCCGTGCGCGACCGCATCCACCAGCCGTATCGCGAGTCGATCTGCCCCATGCTGCCGCGCCTGCTGCCGCTTTCGGGAGTGGAGCCGATTCTAGGCGTTGCGCTGAGCGGCGCGGGGCCGTCGGTGTTGGCGTTCGTGGGCTCGGAGAACGATGTCCCAGCGGCTGCTGCGGCCATCCGCAAGGCTGTGCAGGGCCTGCCGGAGCCCGAGCTGCGTGTCTCCCGGCTGGAGAGCCGGGGAGCGAACGCGTGAGAGGAATGCGCCGCAGCCCAGGATACGCTGAAGGTTGGTTGAACATCGATTGAGTGCGGTAGGCTACTGTTTCCATTCGCGCAATAGGGCTAACTTGCAGGTGGCATTCTAGTTAGTCACCACTTGGCGATTACCGCCTTATTACCTAAGTTTGCTTGATCTTCTGCACCGAAACCCCTACATTTGCGGCGTGGGCAGTTCTGGGGGAGGGCTGCTCTAGCGCCCGTGGTTCCTGGTGGAACCCGGGCGCTTTTGTTTTGCCCGATTTCCGGAAGCACCGTTAACTTTCGTGGTTCCAGGTCCACTTGCGACCTTTGTCCACCGTGCCGCATCCTATGAGAGCCGCCAGTTTGGGTAAACTGAATGTGCAGCGGCAACGAAGGAGAATCATGGCGGCAGCAGGTGTTTTGGAAGTGAGCGATGCGACGTTTGAGCAGGAGGTGCTGCAGAGCTCGCAGCCGGTCCTGGTGGATTTCTGGGCGGTCTGGTGCGGCCCCTGCAAGGCGATCGCGCCGGTGGTGGACAGCCTGGCTACGGCCTATGAAGGCAAGCTGAAGGTCGCCAAGGTCAACGTCGACGAAAACAGCGTCACTCCCTCGCGCTACGGCATTCGCGGCATTCCTACGCTGCTGCTCTTCAAGGACGGCAAGATCGCCGACCAGATCGTCGGCTTTGTGCCCCAGAACGTGATCGAGGAAAAAGTGCAGCGCCTGTTCAGCTAAGCGGCCTGCATGTCGAGATTGAAAGCCCGGCTCCGCGCCGGGCTTTTGTATTTTTAGCGATACTTGCGCAGCACGCCGAGCACGCGGCCCTGGATGGCGACCTGCGCGGCCGGTACGTAGATCGGCTCCATCTCGATGTTCGCCGGTTGCAGGCGGACGATGTGGCCCTCGGCGTAAAAGCGCTTCAGCGTGGTCTCGCTGCCGCGCACCAGAGCAACGACGATCTCGCCCTGGCGTGCGGTGCGCGTGCGCTCCACGAGCACGTAATCGCCGTTGATGATGTGTTCGTCGCGCATCGAGTCGCCGCGAACCTCCAGCGCGAAGACGTCGCGATTGCCCACAACGTCGTGCAGGGAGATGCTCTCCGGGTTCTCCGAGGTCTCCACCGGCATGCCGGCGGCGATGCGCCCGGCCAGCACCAGCCGGTCGCTGGTCCGGGTGCGCGCGCCCGGGGGCACCACATCGATCGAGCGGCTGCGATTGTGCACGCGGTCCAGTAAACCCTTCTTTTCCAGGTTGGAGATGTGCTTGTGGACGGTCGCCAGACTGCGCAAACCCATGCCACGGGCAATCTCTTCAAAGGAAGGGGAATAGCCGTTTCGCGTTACGAACGACTCCAGAAAATCCAACAGCTCTCGTTGTCTGCGTGTAACAGCCATGCGCGCATTATAGCGAATAAAAAGCGAACTGCAAGAAAGAATTTTGCCTGCTTCTTCGCGGGAGGTTCCTGCTTAGAAAACAGACCTGCTGTGATGAAGCTGTTGTAACCCTTACGCAGTGCCGATATCCAACTGGAGACGCACCGCAGAGCAGGACTCGTTGTGCCCAGGATCCGGCACCCACATGATCTCGATCAAGCGATATCTCGACCAGGCGCCGGATTCCTCTTCCGGAGTTGGCGCACCCGACGCTGGAGTCGACGTTGCTGTTCTGAACCACGCCTACCAGGCGGCCCTCTCCGAGATGGGACAGGCCGGCGTACAGGTCTGCCCGCCTGTGGGAGAAGCACTGCAACGCTCTCTCGGAGAAGCCGCCGATCGTCTCCATCTAGCTAAAAACAAAGCCTCGGTTGCCGAGGTGCAGACGGCCGTGCACGCCTCGCTCGAAGACTGGACCCGTCAGGCCACGGCGCACTATGGTGCCAAGGCCCAGGAAGTCAAGGATCTGCTTCTCACGCTCACCCACATTGCGCAGTCGGTTGGGGAGCGCGATACGCAGTGCGCCGAGCAGATGACCGCCGTCACCGAGCGTCTGGAGCGGATCGCGAATCTAGAGGACGTAACCGAGATCCGCTCGTCGATCGTCGAGAGCGCCGCAGAGCTGAAGGCCTCGGTGGACCGGATGACCGAAGCGGGCAAGGATGCAATGGAGGCGTTGCAGGCCGAGGTGACGACCTACAGGAGCCGGCTGGAGGAAGCCGAGCAGTTGGCCCTGCGCGACACGCTGACCAGCCTGGCGACCCGCCTGGCGACCGAGGAGCAGATTCGCCGCCGCATCGAGGGCAAAGCGGCGTTCAGCGTCGCCTTGCTCGACATCAACGACTTCAAGGGTGTCAACGACCAGTTCGGCCATATGGCCGGCGACGAGCTGCTTCGCCAGTTCGCCACCGAGCTGCGGGGCGCCTGCCGGCAGGGAGACGTGGTCGGGCGATGGGGCGGAGACGAGTTTGTCGTGCTATTGGACTGTCGCTTGCAGGAAGCGATGAGCCGTGCCCAGCGCATTCAACAGTGGGTGTGTGGAAGTTACACACTCCACGTGCGGGAGGCGAGCCAGACCGTGGCCGCCAGCGTTGCCATCGGAGTAGCGGAGTGGCAGCCGGACGAAGGCATCGAACAGCTACTAGACCGCGCGGATGCAGCGATGTACAGCGAGAAAAGCCGCTGTCATGCGGGTTCTTCCGGTGACCGTCCTTCAGCCGTGAAAGAGTAACCGTAAGTATCATCGTGGTTACCTCTATTCAAATCGGTACCGAGTTTTCCACTCTCCCATTCCCGGAATGGACCTGAATCATTTCGCGTCGTCTGTCTTGAGGTTTGTTAACCCGACAGGCAACAGTAAGTCTGTATCCGTTCCCGCATCAGAGTTCCACCGTTGGCGCCCGTGTTGCCGATTTTGATTCTGCTTGGCGCCGACTCAGAAGTGGAGCCGTTCTCCCGGGGGGGTGAGTGCGGGCTGAAAGAAGGTCGGGATGAGGCTTCTGATAGCAGAAGACGATAAGGCTCTGGCTCAATTTCTGCGCCGTGGGCTGGAGGCGGACGGACATCGCGTTCGCCTGGCATTCGACGGTGCGGCTGGCGTGGACGCATTTCGCGAGGAGCTTCCGGATCTGACCATCCTCGATCTCAATCTCCCGCTTAAAGATGGCGAACAGGTTCTGAGCGAGATTCGCGCCATGGATGCGGATCTTCCGGTGTTGATTCTGACCGCGCGGCAGGAGGTGGAGACGCGCGTCCGCTGCCTCGATCTCGGCGCCGACGATCTGATGGTGAAGCCCTTCAGCCTGTACGAGCTGCGTGCGCGCTGCCGGGCTCTGCTGCGGCGCAAGCGCGAGGCGCGGCTGCTGCTGCGCGCCGGCGATCTTGAAGTCAACCGCCTGGATCACTCCGCCACGCGCACCGGCGAAGCCATTGAGCTCACCAACAAGGAGTTTGCGCTGCTGGAGCACCTGATGCTCAACCGCGGCCACTGCATCTCCCGCGTCGAGTTGCTGGATTCGGTGTGGAAGATGGAGCCCGCGCAGACCACCAACATCGTCGATGTCTATGTAAATTATCTTCGCCGCAAGCTCAAAGATCCGCCGCCAGGACGCCTGATCCGGACCGTTCGCGGTCAGGGATACATGGTGCCGATCGACGGTGACCCTGTTGCGGTGAAGACTCCAGCCTTGGTTGCGCCGTCCGTCGAACCGTCGCCGGGCGTTGCCGCCGAATCGTAAACCGCTTCCTTTTGCTGAAGAACTTGAATCCAAGGAGATTCTTGCATGCAGCCCTTTCGTGTCCCTGTTCTCCCTGCTCCCGTGCGCATACGACCGCGCACTGCCCTGGTTGCTAGTGCCGACCGCAGTTTCCGCCAACGTCTCAACGAAGTCCTGACCGGCCTGCGCTGGCATGTGCGCGAAGCCGGCGGCGGTGCGGAGGCCTGGACTGAAGCCGAAGCCGCAATCCCGGAGGCCGTCATCGTCGATTGCTGGCTCCCGGATCTGGATCACGACGAATTTCTGGCCAGTTTCCGCCGCACCTTCCCGGACGTCGACCTGCTGGTGGCGAACGGAACCGACAGCGGCGACGGACCGCGCTGCCCCCATCGTCAGGAACTGCTTTACGCCTTGCGCCGTACGCAGGACGGCGACACGGCATCCTGGAACCCGTCGAGCGCCGCGGATTTCTCCGCTTCGCGCAACCACGCCGGCGCAACGCATATCGAAGCTCCTGCAACCTTCACCGTGCAGGCGCCCCGCAAGCCTGTTCTGCGCATCGATTCACGGCGCGCCGAACCCGAGGAGGCCCCCATGCAGGAGAATACCGAGCTGGAGACCACCGAGCCCCCGGCCATGCAGGTTGTCGCCCCGGCTGCGCCGCGCATCTCTCCCGCGGAGCGTCTCCCCGAGCTGATCGGCGAGGCGGCCTGCATGCTTGAAGTGAGCCGTCGCATCCGTCTAGTGGCGCCGCGCTCGACCCCGGTGCTGATCGAAGGCCCGACCGGCTCCGGCAAGGAACTGGTGGCCGAGGCGGTGCATCGCCTCTCCCCGCGCAGCCGCAAGCCGTTCGTCGCGATCAACTGCGCGGCGATTCCCGAGGCGCTGCTCGAAGCCGAACTCTTCGGCCACACGCGCGGCGCATTCACCGGAGCCGTGCAGGGCCGCGTGGGCCGCATTGAAGCTGCCGACGGCGGCACGCTGTTTCTCGACGAGATCGGCGAGATGCCGCTTGCGCTGCAGGCCAAGCTGCTGCGCTTTGTGGAGTGCGGCGAACTACAGCGCGTGGGCGACAACGAAACGGTCAAGGTGGACGTGCGCGTTGTGGCCGCCACGCACCGGCCGCTGGCCGATCATGCCAGCACTGGCGCCTTCCGTTCGGATCTCTACTATCGCCTGGCAGTCTTTCTGGTGCGCACGCCGCCGCTGTCCGCGCATCTGGAAGATCTGCCGCTGCTGGTCGAGCACTTCCTCGATCGCTTGGGGCGGAAGATGCCGAAGAAGCGGATCGGCGCCGACGCGCTCGAGAAGCTCGTGGGCCACACCTGGCCGGGCAATGTGCGCGAACTCGAGCATGTGCTGGAGCGCGGGGCGATCCTGGCCAGCGACGCGCCGGTGATGACCGCCGAGGAGATCGACTTCGGCCTGACCGTGCACTAGACTTCGTCACCCGAATGCAACTGCAAAGGACCTGCGCCGTGCCGCGGGTCCTTTGCCGCCCCTAAGGAGAAATGGCAATGGGCATGCAAGTAGAAACACGTCTGAGCGATCAGATTGCGCGCTATCTCGACCTGGCCACGAGTGAGGCAAAGTTGACCGCGGCAAACATGGCCAATATCGATACGCCTGGCTATCGCGCCGTGGGCATGGACTTTGAGGCCGAGATGCGTTCGGCGATGGTGGGCGTCGATCGCGGCCAAGCCCCGGGCGGGGTACGCGTTAAGCGAGTCGATGGGCTGATTGCGCGGCCCGACGGCAACGATGTCTCGATGGATCGCGAGAGCCTGAATCTGGCCGAGGCGCAGTTGCAATTCAAGACCGGCGTGGCGCTGTTGAAGGAAGAGTACCAGCGCATCATGGACGCGATTCACGCCGACAAATAACGGCGCAGCGGAGAAGGGAACAGTACGATGAATCTGTTTGGCATCATGGAAACCTCCGGCTCGGCCATGCAGGCCGAGCGCATGAGGGCCGAAGTGGTGGCGGCCAACATGGCCAATGCCGAGACCACGCGCACCGAAGACGGCGGCGCATACAAGCGGCAGATGGTTGTCTTTCAGGCGAGCCAGGGCGATCCGAATTTCCTGAACGAGATGAGTACCGCGGTGAGCACGCCGGGCACGCTGCCCGCCATCGGCGGCCTCACCATGAGCAACGTTGCGCCCGGCGTCGAAATCGCGCAGGTGGTGCAAGATCCCGCGCCGCCGCTCAAGCGCTATGAGCCCAATCATCCCGATGCCGGGCCGGACGGTTACGTCGAGTATCCCGACATTAATCCACTCACAGAGATGGTGGACCTGATGGGGGCCACGCGTGCATATGGATTGAACGGGTCCGCCGTACAAGCAGAGAAGAGCATGATCACTTCGGCGCTGGAGATCGCCAAGAGTTAGCAACAGCCTTGGTTGAACTTGAAGATAGAAGCAGGCTCCGTTGCCAAACAGCAGGCAGCTCGTGGAGGGGCAGACGGTTATGAGTGGGATTTCCGCAATTACTTCGGCGGCAAGCACCGCCGCAAGCGCGACACAAACGCAGAGCGTCTTCAGTTCAGGCGCGACGGCCGCCGCTACGCCCTTCGGCGATTTGCTGAGCGATGCCGTCGGTCAAGTCGACACGTTGGAAACGCAAGCGCGCACCGCGGTCGATGGGTTGATGACCGGTACGGGTGTCGACGTGCATCAGGCGATGATCGCCACGCAGAAGGCGTCGATGGCCTTCGAGCTGGCTCTGTCTGTGCGGAACAAGGCTGTCCAGGCGTATCAGAGCGTCATGGGAATGCAGTTCTAACAGGAAGTCTCTGATCGACCGGAACGATGGCTACGACAACGACACAGATGGAGAAGACCCCGCCGCCAGCGGCTGGGGCTGCCAACCAGCTCACCGCCGGGCTGCAAGCGGCATGGACGCGCGCTCGCGTGCACTGGGCCGGACTACAGGCCGGGCAGCGCCGCTGGGCCATGGCCTCGGCGGGAATGCTCGCCGCTCTGCTCATCGCTCTTGCCTGGTATGGCCTGCGCACGGACTGGCGCACGCTCTACGGCGGCATGGAGCCGGACGAAGCGCGGCAGATGGCCATCACGCTGAACCAGGCGCAGATTCCTTACCAGGTCGCTGAAAACGGCACGTCGCTGCTGGTGCCCTCGACGCAGCTCGACAAGGCGCGTCTGGCCACGGCGGCCAAGGGCGCGGTGAAGAGCGGCAAGCTGGGCTTCGAACTCTTCGACAAGCCAAACTGGGTAGGCTCGGAGTTCGATGAGCGCGTGAACTATCAGCGCGCCCTGGAAGGGGAACTCGAGCACACCATCGGCACGCTCAGCGATATCGAATCGGCGCGCGTGGATCTGGTGCTTCCGCACGACTCGCTGTTTCGCGACGAGGCGCGGCCCGCGAAAGCGTCGGTGGTCCTCAAGCTGCGCCATGCCGGTCTGGCCGATGGCGAAGCGGAATCGATCCGCAACCTGGTGGCCTCGGCGGTCGATGGCTTGTCGCCGGATCGCGTGGTGCTGGTGGATGCGGCTGGTCGTCTGCAACTGGGACCGAAGACCGACGAGGCATTGCGTCTGAGCGCCGAGCAGGTGCTGGAGCAGAAGATCGCCTCGACCCTGGAGCCGGTCACCGGCGCGGGCAATGTGCGCGTCTCCGTCGCGCTCGACTACGACCAGGCCGCTACCGACCAGACCGATGAGACCTACGATCCCGACCAGTCGGCCACGCTGACCATGCAGCGTGCGCAGCAAACGGTCGGGCAGCAGCCGGTCGCCGCGGGCGTTCCCGGAGCCGCATCGAATGCGCCGAATACCAATGCGCAACAGCTTCCGGTGTATCCGAAGCTGACGAGCGGGCCGGAGACTTCCAGCTCCGAGGCAGGAACCTACGGCGTATCGAAGACCGTGAAGCACTCGGTGGTGCAGCCGGGCCGCGTACGCCGCATGACGGCGGCCATCGTCGTCAACGATCGGCTATTGCGCGCGGCCACCAAAAACTCGCCGGCGCAGTATCAGCCGTGGTCGCCCGATGCGCTGCGCAACCTCACCGCGCTCGCGCAGGCGTCGATCGGTTACGATCAGCAGCGCGGCGACGTGGTGACCGTGCAGGACATCGCTTTCGACGGCAATCGCGCGGCGACCCCGCCATCGTTGCCTGCCAAGGTGTGGAGCGTAGTGGTTGGATCGCCCGAATTGATCAAGTATGCAGCGCTGCTTCTGGGTTTGTTGCTGGTGCTCATGCTCGGCGTGCGGCCGGCTGTGCGGCGCGCGCGTGGAATCCCCGAGAAACAGGCGAAGAAAGGCAAGAAAGGTGCCGGCGACAAGGACGCCAAGGAATTGCCGGCGGTGCCTGCGCAACCGGCAATGCCGATTCTCGAAGCGCCTGCGCTCGATCCGGAACGCATTCGCGCGCAGGAGATTTTCGATCAGGTCACCGCGCACCTCAAGCAGGAACCTACGCAGAGTTCGCGACTGCTGCAAAGCTGGCTGCACACCGATTAAACAACGCGCCTGCGGCATCGGCGCATGTTGCCGCACGAGCGCATAGGAGACGAGACGTTGGCCGAGAACGACAACGAGAGACGCAGAGCCTCCGCATCAATGAGCGGAACTCGCAAAGCCGCGATTCTGCTCGTGGCCGTTGGGGAGGGGATCGCCAAGGAGATTCTGCGCACGTTGCCGGAGTCCGATGTGCAGCGGCTGACCGAGGAACTGGCCGAACTGCGCGGCGTCTCACCCGAAATCACAGCCGAGGTCGTGGAAGAGTTCTGGGAACTGCTCGAGACGCAGAACGTGATGGTGCATGGCGGCCTGGACTATGCAAGCCGTCTGTTGATCGAGACCTTCGGCAAGGAACGCGCCGAAGACATGCTGGCGCTCGTGAAACGCTCGCAGGAGGAGGCGCAAGGCAACCTGGCGCAGTTGCAGCGCACCGATCCGCAGCAGCTCGGCAAGCTGCTCGACTCGGAGCATCCGCAAACCATTGCGCTGGTGCTTGCCCACCTCGATCCGCGCCGCGCCTCGCTGGTGCTCGACAATTTGAGCGAGGAGCACAAGGTCGTCTCGGTGCAGCGCCTGGCGGAGATGCGCCAGTTCTCTCCGGAGATGGCGCAGAAGGTTGCGCACATTCTGCATCGCCGTCTGGAGAGCGTCGGCGACACGGCGCGCAAGAGCTACTCCGGCTTCAAGGCGGTTGCGGATCTGCTGAATCGCCTCAACGCCGAGGAGTCGAAAAAGATTCTTGAGACGATCGAGGAAGCTCAGCCCGAACTCGCGCTTGCGATTCGCAACCTGATGTTCACCTTCGAGGATCTGGTGACCGTGCCTCCCGCATCGATTCGCGAGATTGTCTCCGGCGTCGACAAGCGGCAGTTGGCGCTGGCGTTGCGCGGAGCCAACGAAGAGCTGCGCGCGCAGATATTCAAGGCGATGAGCTCGCGCGCCGTCGAGATGCTCAAGGAAGACATGGAAGTGCTGGGACCGGTGCGCTCACGCGAGGTTGCCACCGCTCAGCAGGAAATCCTCAATCTGGCTCGCAGACTGGAGTCGGAGGGCAAGGTGATCCTCAAGCTGGAAACAGGCGACGAGATGCTGGCCTGAGCAATGGATCGTGCGTAGCGGCCAGGGCAGGCCACAACGAATGCGGGGTGTGCGATGAACGTAGAAACCGTCAAGTCCGTCGAACTCTTTCAATACGCGGAGAGCGACGCTCTGGGATTGCCCGAATGGGATGGATTTGGTTCCGCGGAGTCAAGCCCGCATCGCGAAGCTTCCAACAATGAAGCAGCCCTGCGTCAACAATTGGAACTGGAGACAGCCGAGCAGGTGCGGCACGGTTTCGAGGCGGGACGGCAGCAGGGCGTGCAGGAAGGCCGTCAGGCCGAGCGCGAAGCTCTTGCCGGTGCGCGCGCGGCCGATGATAGGCGGCGCGCCGAACAGGTGGCCGAGCTTGTGCAGCGTTTCGCGGAAGATCGCGAGCGTTACCTTCAGTCGATCGAGCATGAGGTGGTTTCACTCGCTCTGGCTGTTGCCGCACGCATCCTGCGCCGCGAAGCGCAGATGGACCCGCTGCTGTTGACGGGAGCCGTGCGCGTTGCGCTAGGGCAACTCTCCAACTCGACCGCAGTCAAACTGCTCGTGCCCGCTGCCGAGCTGGATCTGTGGCGCGAGTCCATTGCGCATCTTCCCAATCTCACGGTCAAACCAGTCGTCGAGGCAGGCGAAGGGATGCGCATGGGCGACTGCATGATCGAGACCACGGTCGGCACCGTCGACCTTGGCATTCGTTCGCAGCTTTCCGAGATCGAGCGTGGCTTCTTCGATCGCGCCGGACAGCGTTCTGTCTCCGCGGGCGCTACCGGAAAAACCTCCGGCGAGCAAACAGCATGAGTCAAGTTCTTGGGCGCTACTTTGCGCGTGTACAGCGCACGCAGCCGTGGCGATGGTGCGGCCAGGTGATGGAGTCGGTCGGGCAGACGGTCGAATCTTCCGGTCCGCTCGCCTCGGTCGGCGAGTGCTGCGAGATTCTCGATCGCTTCGGCATTGCCCATGCCGCCGAGGTCATCGGCTTCCGCGGCACCAACGTGCTGTCCATGCCGGTTGAAACCACGGAGGGCATTCGCTTCGGCGACACGGTTGCTGCTCTCGGTGTGCATCCGGAGATCGAAGTCGGCCCCGGGCTGATGGGTCGAGTGCTGAATGCAACCGGCGATCCCATCGATGGCGGCCAGGCTCCCATCACGGCGGAGACCCGTACGTTGGATGGCACGGTACGCTCGCCTCTGGAGCGCGTGCCGATTCGCACGCCTCTCGGTACCGGCATTCGCGCACTGGACGGAATGCTCACGGTGGGCCGCGGGCAGCGTGTCGGTATCTTCGGCGGTTCCGGCGTCGGCAAGAGCACGCTGATCGGCATGATGACCCGCAATACGGAGGCCGACGTGAACGTGGTTGGTCTGGTGGGGGAGCGCGGCCGCGAAGTGGGAGAGTTCCTTGAAGACGCGCTGGGCGCGGAGGGCCGCACGCGCTCGGTCGTTCTCGTTTCCACCTCCGATCAATCGCCGGTGATGCGCATGAGAGCCGCACTTGCGGCCACCACCGTCGCCGAGTATTTCGCAGGGCAGGGAAAGCACGTATTGCTTGTTCTCGACTCACTCACACGCTTTGCCATGGCCGCGCGAGAGATCGGTCTCGCCGCCGGTGAGCCGCCGACGGCGAAAGGCTACACGCCCTCCGTCTTCACGCGTCTGGCCAAGCTTATTGAACGGACAGGCAGCTTTCCCGTTGGTTCCATTACGGCGTTCTACACCGTCTTGATGGAGGGCGACGATCAGCAGGATCCACTTGTCGACGCGGTTCGATCCTTGCTGGACGGTCACGTCGTTCTGTCTCGCGCGCTTGCCGCCGAAGGTTGGTATCCACCCATCGAGATCCTCGATTCGATCAGCCGCCTGATGCCCTCCGTGGTGCGTCCCGAGCACGGAGAGCAGGCCGCGCTGCTGCGCCGTCTCATGGCTGTCTATGCGCGTTCCGAAGATCTGGTGAGGATCGGCGCCTACAAAGCAGGATCGGACCCGGATCTGGATCGCGCTCTGCGCGCGCGCAACGCGCTGCGCGGTTACCTCACGCAGTCTGCGTCCGAGCACGTAAGCTACGAGGATGCCCTGCAGCGGTTGGCAGCGCTTGCCGCCGAGGTGTAGCGCATGGCTGTCTCGCGCGTTCTACGCCGTCTGCGCCGGGTGCGCGAGCTTGAAGAAGAGCAACAACGGCTCGCGCTGGAAGCGGCGCTCTCCGATCTGCATGTGCTGCAAGCCGCGCAACAGGGCGCACGAGAGCGTGGCCGCGAAGGCCGCCGTCTGATCATCGCCAGCGTGCAAACTGGCGAAGTGGCGGATCGCGCCGCCGGAATCGAAGAGATGCGCGCCGCGCAACGCCGCGCCGATTGGCTGGAAGCAAGTGTGGAAGAAGCTCTACAGCGCGTGAACGATCTGCGCAAGGCGTATCTGTCGGTGCGCGTTGAACGCAGGCAAGCAGAGACGCTAATCGAGGAAGCCGAGGCGCGCGACCGGCTGGAGGATCTTCGCAAGGGGCAGCAGAACTTGGACGACTGGCACCGCGCGCGTGCTGCGCGCAAACACTGATATGCCCTAAGTCATCAGGATCCATGCATCTCCCGACGCGCGGAGCGTTTCGCAAGGTTGCCTTCGGGTGGGCATTCTGACATCGCTCTAAGGATGGCTCTCCGTTGTTTGGCAAACAGGCTGCTACTTCATTCCAACATGACAATGGTTCCTGGAGTCGCGGTGGCGGGTACTGCTCAACTCATTTCTGCTCAAGGTGCAGGTGCGGCTTCCAGCTCCGTGACGGATGAATCCGTTGGTGCAGAACAATCGACGACGGCCTCTGCATCCACATCCACATCGTCGTCGCAGTCGAAAGTTGTAGACGGAGCTGCCGCTGCCTGGAAGACGCTGCTGGCCTCCATGGGAATTCACTCATCAACGGCCGCTGAAGAGGGCGGCGATGCGACCGCAGCCGCGCTTGACGCGTCGCTGACGGCCAGTGGCGCAAATGCATCCTCGGCGGCGACATCCGCAAAGGCAGCATCTTTGGCGACGACGGACACGGAACAGGTCGATTCACTCACCGTGCTTCAGAAGACAGATGCGTCCGCAGCGCGCGGCAGCAAGAAGCAGGCAGCAGCGGATGGAGATAAGAACAAAGATGTTTCGACGCAGGCCGTGAGCACGAGCGATGGAACGGCTTCCAATGCAGCACTCGCCGCGCAGCTTGCCAGCCAGGCAGCAGTCGCGGTAACGCCAACGGCAACGCCGGTGCAGTCGCAGAGCAACGCCACGACAGTTGCCTCATCCTCCGATAGCCAGGTTGCGGCGATTGCATCTTCCACCGACGAGGCCAGCTCCGCGTCCGTAGTGCTGGCTGCGCAGAGCGCAGAGTCCGCGCCAACCGCAGCCGCTTTGAGTGCAGATGCAGCCACGGACGCGAACACAAGCGCAACGACATTCGCCGCTGCCGTGTCCGCGACCACAAGTGCCTCTGTCGCATCGCCGCAGACCTTGCTGGCATCCGCGCCAACCTCTTCCACGCAGCTTCAAGCACGCACAGCGCAACGAGAATCGCAAGGCGTGGCGAGTTCCGTGCAAGTGGGTTCGGCAACATCGACAACGGATGCCGCCACGGTGGTGGTCGATGCGCAATCCGCCTCAACTTCAGCGCCGCAGACGCCGGCTGCGACGCCTTCGGCAGCAAAGACTGCGACACCGGTATCTGCTTTGTCTGCGAGTTCCACCGTCCATGCAGCCCAGCCTGCGACAACATCCGCGTCTACCGTATCAGCAAATTCAGCACAGCTCGAGAACAACGTGCAGGCGTCTTCCGCGCAAGATGCTACGTCGGACTTGGATGACGCGACTGTGGCAACCTCGGTTGGCACGCATACGTTGACGCGCAGCGCGACACACGACACCAGCGTCCATACCACGTCGACTCAGACCGCCAGCGTTGCCGCCACAAACGCGTCGACCGCGACAGGGACGGAGATCGCGGCTGCGTCCATGGTGCGCGATACGGGCGTGAATTCGACGCACGGCGATGCGACCAACGACCAAACTGCGGCGATCTCCAGCGTCAGCGGAAGGAGCGAGGGCACGGCGCAGGCCACGTTCGCGGCTCTGGACTCAGCCGATACGGCATCGGCACCGACGTGGACGCGCACCAACGCGCACTCAGCCGAGGCTGGATATCAAGATCCGGTGCTGGGATGGGTAAGTGTGCGCGCGCAGCAGGATGCCAGCGGTCTGCACGCTACCGTGGTGCCTGTATCGCAAGACGCGGCGCAGTCTCTCGGAACGCATTTGGCGAGCTTAAACAGCTATCTTGCCGAGCATCGCACGCCGGTGGACTCACTGACGATCGCTTCGCCGGAAGCAGGCTCTTCTGGATTTGTCCTGGATCAGGGAACAAACTCTCAGGCCGGCCAGGATTCCAGCCGGCAAACATGGAGTTCCAACGCCGAGCAAGTTGTCGGCGCAGTTTCAACTTCGTCTTCACGCACGGATACGGTCATGGACGCAACATGGTCCACGGGCGTTGAGGGCGGTGGGCAGTATATCTCAGTGCTTGCCTAAGTGTTCCGCGGGCAGGCGCTCAATTCGCGTAGTTGATCGCGCACTTGATTTGGAGGGGGAGTATGGCAACATCAAGCATTCTGAATCATCAGGCCGCAATGTCGTCGCTGCTGTCGTCCACGGCGAACTCGTCCGTGAAAGCTGCGACGGACTCGAGTTCATCGTCCAGTTCCAGTTCGACCTCGAGCACGGATAGTTCTGCCACGATTACCGCGAGCGATTTTCTTACGCTGCTCGTGACGGAGTTGCAGAATCAGGATCCGACCGCTACCAACGATCCGAACGAGTACGTGAATCAGTTGGTTGGTGTGAACAGCCTGGAGCAGTTGATTTCGATCAACCAGACGCTGACCGATGAGTATGGATCGACTACAACAACCACCAGCAGCAGTGCGCAGTCGTCCAGCACGCAATCCGCGGCCGCGAATGCTATATCCAGTGCAGCCGGGACTGCAACTTCCGCCGCGCAGAACGCTTCCCGCACCACATCGGGGAACCTGAACGTCCCGCAGGCTAACGCTGCCGCGCAGCGTGTCGCCTCCGCGCTCAGTTCGCCGCGCTCATGATCGATTCACGCAAAGCCCTCGATGAAATGCTGAGGGCAGGGCCCCGAAACCGCCGGCCGGCGAGGCCTGCCACTACTGATATGCACAACAGGAGCGCTCTCCATGGCTAGTTTCTCCATTCCGCTGACAGGCCTTAAAGCCGACACAACCGCACTGAACACGATCGCCAACAACCTGGCGAACATGAATACAACCGCCTTCAAGGCACAAACCACACAGTTCTCCGACCTCTTCTATCAAGCGTACGGCGATACGGGGGCCGGAGATCCGATCCAGGTCGGCGCCGGTGTGCAGGTCTCAACGAATACCACGGATTTCACTCGCGGATCGATCAGTTCGACAGGAGTCGATACCGATGTGGCCATCGCCGGCGACGAGGGATTCTTCGTTGTCGACAACGGAAGCGGCGGTTATGAATACACACGAGCGGGAAACTTTACCCTTACCAGCGCGGGTGAGCTTGTCACCTCAAACGGCCTCTCGGTAATGGGCTATCCGGCGACCAACGGAACAGTCAGCACGAGTTCCGCGCTGACGGCTATTACGATTCCGGTGGGAACTGTGCAGCAGCCGCAAGCCACAACAACGTTGAGCCTCACCGGCAATCTCGACTCTGCGGACACCACGGGCACAAGCTATCCTGGAACGGTCACGGTGTACGACTCTCTCGGTCAGTCGCATGTTGTCACGATCACGTACACGCAGACCGCGGCCAACACATGGAGCTATTCGGCGGAGCTTCCGGCCACCGACTACACGTCTGGAACGTCGACCCCTATTACAGGCACCCTCACATTCGATTCCAGCGGTGTGCTCACGTCGGTCACTACGGGCGGCGTTACTTCCACCGTGGGCACGGCAACGGGAGATATCTCGTCGATTCCGCTTGCCTTTACAGGGCTAGCCGATGGCGCTAGCGATCTCAACATTAGCTGGAATCTGCTCGACTCGAGCAATTCGCCTACGATCAGCCAGGTCGACTCCACCTCCACCTTCACCAGCACCAGCCAGAACGGCTACACTTCGAGCGACTACAGCAGCTTTACGATCGCTTCGGATGGAACCGTTTCGGTGGTCTATGCCAGCGGTAATACAGACGTCGTTGGGCAGATCGCACTTGCAAACGTGACCAATGTCCAGGGGCTGGATAAGCTGGGCGATGGCGACTACTCAACCACCGTGGCCAGCGGCTCGGCTACGGTTGGCATACCGGGCTCTGGCGGCCTGGGCACGCTTGAGAGCAGCGCTCTTGAGGGATCGAACGTCAACATCTCACAGGAGTTTGCCGATCTTATCGTCGCGCAGCGCGCCTTTGAGGCCAACTCCAAGGCTGTTACAACCTTCGATACCGTCACACAGGACACGATCAATATGATCCACTGATCGTAACGGACATATCACCGAGCCCCGCGTCTGCCGCAGCCGGCGCGGGGCTTTTCCGTCTTCGCGCTAAGCTCGGGTCTTGCAGGATGTGCTGGTACGATGGAGGCACGCAAAAGCAGGAGGAGAGATGCGAAAAGTCTGCGGAGTGGTTGTTGTCCTTGTACTGGCGCTGCGCTGGACCAGCGCCCAGAGTCTGCCTGCGGCGATCTTCACCGATCCACCCGCGGATGCGGCTCACCCGGCCGGTACCGTTGTCTTGCATATTCCCAGCCACGGTGTCTCGATCAACGGCCTGCTTTATACGCCGACGGGTGCCGGTCCTCATCCGACGCTCGTGCTTTGCCACGGTCTGCCTGGCAACGAGAAGAATCTCGATCTCGCGCAGGCGGTGCGCCGGGCCGGATGGAACGCGGTCACCTTCAACTATCGTGGCTCCTGGGGAAGTCCCGGCAGCTTTCGCTTTACGCAGAATCCGGAGGACGCCGCCTCGGTGCTCGCCTATCTGCGCGACCCTGCAAATGCCGCGCGGCTTGGTGTTGACCCGGGGCGCATCGTGCTTGCCGGGCATAGCATGGGCGGATGGGTCACCGCTCTCACTGCGAGCCGCGATAGCAAGCTCCTCGGCGCAATCCTGATCAGCGCCGCGGACTTTGGCGCAATCGCGCACGCACCACGGGAGACGATCGTCGCGTTGATGGCGGACAACCGCGAGACGTTGGCCGACGTAACTCCGCAGAGCATGGCCGACGAAGTGATCGCCCATGCCGGCGAATTCAGCTTCTCCAATGCGACCGAGGGCCTCAGCCATTTGCCGTTGCTGGTGCTCTCGGCCGACGACGACCTCGCGCCGCAGACCGATGCACTGGTCCGAAGCATCCAGGCGCGTGGAGGAAAGCGGGTTACCGCGATTCATGCCGCCACGGATCACGCCTGGTCCGATCGCCGCATCTACCTGCAGGCGACAATTCTGAACTGGCTGGCAACGTTGAAATAAGAAATTGAACCGCTCAGCGCGGCGCGACTTCAATGAACACAGCCTTGCCGCGCACCAGGGCGCGCTCTTCCGCATCAATGATTGCGGCCTCGGTGAAGTGCTTGCGGCCTTCGCTGCGAAGATGTCGTCCCTCTACGCGGAGTGGTGTGAGCGAGGGCACGGGCAGCCGGTAGTCGGCTTCGAGGTGACGTGTCACAGCCGTGAATCCCAGCGCGCGCACGGCCTTGCTCATCGCCTCGTCCAGCAGCGTGGCGATGATTCCGCCGTGCAGGTAGCCGGGCGGTCCTTCGTAGAGATCCGGCATCTCGACGGGGCACACTACCGTTCCATCCGGCTTGCGGAAGAACGTGAGTTGCAGGCCGCGCGGATTCGCTTCGCCGCAGCCGAAGCAGCGATTCTGCGAAGTGTGTAGCAGCGGCGTCCAATCGTCTGGATGGGCTTGCGTCACGCCGCACCGCCCTGGCTGAGCACGCGCGCAAAGACCGCGGCATCCACGTTGCTGCCCGAGAGCACGACGCCGATGCGCTGGCCGCGGTGCAGGGAACTCTCCGCAATGGCTCCAGCCAGCGCCGCTGCCGCCGCGCCCTCGGCCACGTTGTGCGTGTCCGCAAAGTAGATGCGCATCGCACTCTCGATGGCATCGTCCGAGACCTCCACAACGCGCGCTACCTCTTTCCAGATCACTTCGAGTGCTTCCGGGTTGGGTGTGCGGCAGGCCAGGCCGTCCGCGATGCGCGTTTGCGAGGGAGCCTCGACGAGCGCGTGCTGACGAAAGCTTTCGGCATACGACGGCGAGGCCGCGGCGACCACGCCGACGATCTTCGTCTTCAGCCCGAGAGCGTTGCGCGCGGCCGCCATGCCGCAGATCGACGAGCCCAGACCGATCGGAACGTATACCGTATCCAGCGGCGGCGCGGCCTTCAGAAATTCGAGCGCATACGTTGCTGTACCGTGGACGAGCCGAGGATGAAACGAGTCAACCAGCGTATAAGTGCCGTCTTCCGAAAGATGACGCGCGAAATCGAGAGCCGCCTGAAAGTCGTCCCCGTGCTCGATGAGTTCGACGCCCTGCGCCTGCATGGCGCGGTTCTTGTCCGCGCTGTTGCCATGCGGCACAACGATCACCGCGCGCAACCCGAGCAGCCGGGCGGCCATGCCGACGCCTTGGCCGTGATTGCCGCGCGTGGCGGCGACCACGCCCTGTGCATCGGGCCGCTCCTGCTTGAGCCAGTCCAGAAACACCAGTGCGCCGCGCAGCTTGAACGCGCCCACCGGCGAATGGTTCTCGTGCTTCACCCAGACTTCGGTCTCCAGACGCTTGCTGAGCAGCGGCCACTGAATCTGCGGCGTGGGCTGCATCGCCCGATACACAATCGCCTGGGCCTTCTCGATTTCAAGGAGTGAGGGAAGTTGCATGAGCCCAGCATAGCCGAGATCGGCTTGGGGCTAAAATCAAATCGATGATCCATAGATCGTTGTCTTTGCTTGTCGCAGTGGTCGCGTGCGTCGCGCTTGCGGCGCCTCTTTTTTCCGGATGCCGCACCGCGCCGTCGTTGACCGCGCAGGAGTCGGAAGGGAAGCAGCTCTACCTGAGCCGCTGCGCGCACTGCCACGAGGAGAACGATCTACAACTCAAAAGAGTCCCGCCGGATCTGCATAGCCTGTTCGCCGGCGCTACGATGCCCAGCGGCACACCGGTCTCCGATGCCGCCGTACGCGCCGTGGTGCTGCACGGGAAGGGCATGATGCCCATCTTCGACGGCCGCTTTACCGACGAGCAGATGGCCGCGCTACTCGCATATTTGCGGACCGGCCTACGCTGATTTCGCAGTCCACTGGAAACACAGCATGTAGCCATCCGGGTCTTTCACATAGAGCTGCTTCATGCCATAGTGAGCGACCTTCGGTGGCGCGATGCGGAGCCCCTTTTCACACAGGAACTCATACGCTGCGTCCACGTCAGGGCAGCCGAAATAGAGACACGTATCGTCGTGTCCTCCGAATCGCCCCGGCTGCGGCTTTTCGGGACGATGCTCCGGCTCGTACGCCGTATTCAGCATCACGGTCGCATCCGCAAGCTGTAGCATCGCCCAGTTCACGTCGTCGGGGTTGCCAGAGAGGGGTGGCGATGTCTGTGTCACCGCGAAGCCAAGCTGGTCGCGATAGAAACAGATCGACGCAGGCATGTCGAAGACCTGAAGCAGCGGCGCCATGCCTTGAATGGTAAGAGCCATCGAATGTACTCCTCCTGCCGCGGAACGATTGCAGCTTATCGCATTTTTATGCCACATTGTTTCTCTATCATGAAAAATCCCCCAACGGGCCGGCCCGTGCGCGATTCGCACATGCACTATACTTGAGCTGTGATGGCAACCGGGAAAACCTTTTATCTTGAGACCTTCGGCTGCCAGATGAACGCCCACGACTCGGAGAAGGTGATCGGTACCCTCCAGCAGCAGGGCTATCGGCAGGTCGATCACGAGGAAGACGCAGGTCTGATCCTCTACAACACCTGCTCGATCCGCGACAAGGCGGAGCAGAAGGTCTTCAACCGCCTCAACGACTACAAGAAGTTGCACAAGGCGGGCAAGCGCTTCGGCGTGCTCGGCTGCGTGGCCCAGCAGGAGGGCGAGAAGATCTTCGAGCGCGCTCCATATGTCTCGCTCGTCTCCGGCTCGGCTTCGTATCGCAGGCTGCCGGAGATGCTGGCGCGCCTGGAAGCCGGCGAGCAGCGCATCACCGGCCTGGACGACCGGCAGACCGACGAGACATTTGAGACGGAATTCACGGCGCGCCAGAGTTCCTATCGCGGTTACATCACGATTATTGAGGGCTGCGACAAGTTCTGTGCCTACTGCGTCGTTCCGTATACGCGCGGCAAGGAGCGCAGCCGCGGCTCGTCCTCTGTGCTGGAAGAGGCGCGCCGCATCGCCGGCGAGGGCTTCACCGAAATCCAGCTCCTCGGCCAGAACGTGAATAGCTACCGCGATCCGGAAGGGAAGTTGAGCTTCGCCGAGTTGCTCGCCGCCGTGGGCCAGGTGCCGGGCATCCGCCGGGTGCGCTTCACCACCAGCCATCCCCGCGACTTTACCCGGGACATTGTCGAAGTCATCGACGCCGTGCCGACGCTCTGTGACCACGTGCATCTGCCTGTGCAGTCCGGATCGTCGCGCGTGCTGCGGCAGATGGCTCGCGAGTACACGCGGGACTGGTATCTGGAACGGATAGCGTGGATCAAGGCGGCTCGTCGCCCCATCTCACTTACGACCGACATTATTGTGGGCTTTCCCGGCGAAACTCCGGACGATTTCATCGAAACCATGGACCTGCTGGCGGAAGTCGAGTACGATTGCGTCTTCGGATTCAAGTACTCAGGGCGGCCCAATACGCCAGCCCTAACCATGATCGATTCGGTTCCAGAGGAAGAGAAGGCGCGACGGCTTCAAGTGCTGCTTGATCGCCAGCGCGAAATTCAGAGGGCCAATTACGCCAAGCGCATAGGGGAAGTCATGGAAGTGATGGTGGAAGGAATGAATCCGGCGCGCGGGCAGGTTTCAGGCCGCAGCAGCCAGAACAAGCCTGTCAATTTCACGACATCTCATCCCATCGCTCCGGCGCCGGGCACGTACCTGCAAGTGAAGATCACCGGGAGCTTCCCGAACAGCCTTGTGGGCGAGACGGTCTAGCAGCAGCCTGAAGGAGGTAGTCGAATGGACATCGAAGTGCGTATTCGGGGTTTCATGATGGACCCCGCCACCAACATGCCTATCATTGTCCTGAAAGACGTGGCCTCCGACGCGATCATGCCGATCTGGGTGGGGTTCTTCGAGGCAAAGGCGATCTCGGACGAGATCGAGAAGTCGGCGCTGGGCAGGCCGATGACGCATGACCTGACGCGAAATCTCATCCGTCACTTAAACGCGCAGTTGGAACGCGTTGTGATTACAGAGCTTCGCAATGAGACGTTTTATGCGGCGCTGTATATGCGGCACGCCGGCGAACCGGTCATGGTGGATGCGCGTCCATCGGACGCCATCGCCTTGGCGCTGCGCGCGGATTGTCCCATCTACGTTTCGGAGCAGGTGATGGAGAACGCCAAACTCCAGACAGCTTCCGGAACTGAAGGCCCTCCGGCAGAACAATTACGCGGGTGGCTGGAAGGGCTGAATGACGAAGACATGGGGCGCTATAAGATGTAGAGCCGCTATTTGGTCCGGTCAGCGGTTTTTAGTGTACAGAATATCTGTTATCGGACGTTAGGCCGGGGGCGCATCCTAATTCCTTAGCCGCCAAGTTCCCTTAGCCGCTTGGCAAGAAACCGTCGTGCCGGCTGCTGCCGAGCGAGACTCAGAGCTTTTTTGTACGCTGCGCGAGCCGCCGCAAGATTCTCAAGCCGACGAAACAGATCCGCGAGTGAGGCTGCCGCCTGAAAGGATGCCGAGGAACTTCCTGGCACAGCGGCGCGTTTCGGGTACTTATCTACCCGAAGACCCAGAACGGAAATGTTTTATGATTTTTGGCTGCCCCCCAGGGAGTCGAACCCCGATATGCCGCTCCAGAGGCGGCTGTCCTACCATTGAACGAGGGGGCAACAAGCGCGCTACGCGAGAGTCTTGCAGCCTGCTGGCAGGGCTCACGGCTAGCGCCGGAACCATCTGCCAACTTCATCATCATAAAGGGGAATGACGGTGCGGTCAAACCGGCTTCCCTGCCCGCTATTCCTCGCGCAGCACCTCCAGCGGGCGCAGGCCCAGAATGCGATAGCTGGCGATCCAGCCGGTAGCCACGGCGAGCAGCGCGGTCCCTGCCAGGGCCGTGAGCGTCGCTGTCCAGTCGAGGTGGTAAGGCAGCTTCAGCCTATCTGCCAGGATGCGGGTGAGTACATTGGCCGATGCCACGCCCACCGTCCCGGCCAACAGACCTAGCACGCTGAATTCCACGCTGAACGTGCGCACGATCCTCATGCGGGTCGCGCCCAGCGTCTTCAGTACTACCGCCTCACGCATCCGGCGGAAGCGCGCGCTGGCGATGCTCGACGCCAGGATCATCAGCCCGGCAAGGATCGAGAAGCCCGCCAGGAACCGCACCACGAAAGTGATCTGGTCCACCACTGCTTCGACGCGGTCCAGCATGTCGGCGAGGTTGATTACCGTCACGGTCGGATACGCCGCGAACAGCGCGCGTTCCATCGCTGGAATCTGCGCGACCTGCACGTGAGCCCCGCCGTACCAGGTTGCCGGCTCATCTTTGAGCAGCGTCGACGGCAGCACAAAGGCCACGCGCGAACTGACGTGTTCGCCGTCGGGCCGAAACAGCGCGGCCACCTTGAGCGTCAGTACGCGCTCGCCGACCTCAAGCTGCACGGCCGACCCCAGGCCCAGGTTGAGCCGCTCAGCCGTCCCCTGGCTCACGGCGATCGCCTGCGCATCGGCCTGCGTCCACCACTTGCCCTGCGTGAGCGTGTCGCCCGCGGGTACGGTATCGGCCCAGCTCAGCTCGGCGCTCTCCAACATGCGCCTCGGAAAGTGCGGCGTCTGCAAGCGATCCAGCGTCTTTCCATTCAGTGACACAAAATGCCCGGTCACCATCGGCAGCAGATCCAGCGGTTCGGTCACGCCGGGTTGCCGCGCAAACAGCGCCCGCACACCCGCGACCTCGTCGCTGGTCATATCGATCAGAAAGACGTTCGGCAGCTTGGGCGAAGCCACGTCGCGCAGCCCGCGCAGCAGCGTTCCCTGCGTCAGATACACGGTGAGAATCAGCATGACGCCGGTGCCCAGCGCGGCCAGCACTGCCGCCGACTGGTTTCCGGGGCGATAAAGATTCGCCAGCCCATGGCGCAGCGACGAAGGAAGATGCAGGCGCACGCGGTTAAGCAGCCAGCGCAGCACGCGTAGCGTGACTGCGGCCAGCGCCACAAGCACCACGAGCGTGACCGCGAAGACCGCCGCGAAGACGCCGCCGACCATGGGCGAATCCGCCAGCACCCAGGCCACTCCGCCAAGCGCCGCGACCACCAGCAGCGCGACGAACAGTTGTAGACGCCTAGCCCACCAGCGCGCGAACCAGGCGCGCGTTGTGGCTGGCCCCTGCTCGACGAGCCGTCTCAGCACCAGCACCGGACGCACGGCGCGCACATCCAGCAGTGGCGGCAGACTGAACAGCAGCGTGGTGAGCAGTCCCGTGCCCAGTCCGGCCGCGGCCGAGCGCCACGGAAACGTCATCGCGGTATGCACCGGCAGCAGCTTGCCGAAGACGGTAGGCAAAGCGAGCATGACGCCGCCGCCCGCGACGACGCCCGCGACACCTCCGGCCAGCCCCAGCGCCAGCGTTTGTAGCAGAAAGATTCGCAGCAGATCTCCGGCGCGCGCACCTACGGCCTTCAAGATTGCCAGCATGTCCATGCGCTGTTCCAGGTGCGCGTGCATGGCCATGGCCACGCCGATGGCGCCCAGCACCATGGCCACCAGGCAGATCAAACTCAGAATCGCCGTCGCACGATCGAGCCCGTCGCTCAGCGCCGGGTTCCCTTCCTTGAAGTCCATTACCTGCGCGTCTGGCAGGATCGCTTCCACCTGCTTGCGCACGGCCACGGGGTCGGCCTTGGAGGGCAGCTTCAGCAGCAGACGCTGGCTGGCGCGGCTGCCCTCGCCGGTCAGGCCGGTGCGCTCCAGCGCGGAGCGCGAGATCATCACGCGCGGCCCCATGCCCGCACCCGCCGACATGCGGTCCGGCTCTTGCCGCAGCACGGCGGCAATGCGAAAGACGCGCCCGCCTAGCTTGAGCGTGCCGCCCACGTGCGCGTTCAGGCGAATGAGAAACTCCTCGGCCACCACGGCTGAGTCGCCCACGAGCGCTTGCGTGAGCGGCATCGCCGGCTCCAGCTCCGCCGCGCCGTAATAGGGATACTGGGCCGGATCAACGGCCTTCAGCGTGACGAGCAGCGGCACCGGATCGGGCGGCGCCGAGGCCATCGAGATCGTCTCCAACGACCATGTGGATTGCGCGCCGAGCCGAGCATCGAGTGCGTCGACCTTTTGCTGCTCGGTCTTCGACGGGATGCGGAAGATGCGCGCGCTCAGGTCGCCGCCCATCAGCGAGCGAGCTTCCACGGTGAGCGTGCGCTTGAAGCTCTCGCTGAAGCCGCGCACGCCTACCAGCGCCGCCACGCCGACAGCGACCGACAGCACCACGAAAGCAAACTTGCCCGGCGCGGATTTCAGATCGCGCCCGGCGATGGCCGCCGCGCGGCTCCAGCTCAACGCGCGCTTAGCCATGACTCGGCCCGCTCTGCATCGTGTCTTCGACGATCATGCCGTCCTTCAGCACGATCCTGCGGTCGGCGCGGCTGGCCACCTCCGCGTCGTGTGTCACCAGCACCAGCGTGGTGCGCTGCTCGCGATTGCGCTTCAATAGCAGATCGAGCACGATCTTGCCGTTGGTGGAATCGAGATTGCCCGTCGGCTCATCGGCCATCACGATCGGCGGATCGACGACGAAGGCCCGCGCCAGCGCCACGCGCTGCTGTTCGCCGCCGGAAAGCTGGATGGGATAATGCTCGACGCGGTCGCTGAGACCCACTTGCCCGAGCAGGCCGCGCGCGCGCTCCACGCCGCGCCCCTCCACGTTCAGCTCGAAGGGCAGCAACACGTTTTCGAGCGCCGTAAGCGTGGAGATGAGTTGATAGGACTGAAAGACGAAGCCGATCTTCTCGCCGCGCACGGAGGCGAGTTGGGACTCGGGCAGATTGTGGATGGGCGTGCCGTCGAGCCAGATCTCGCCTGCGCTGGGCGTATCCAAACCAGCGAGCAGCCCGAGCAGCGTGCTCTTGCCGCTGCCGCTGGCGCCTACGATCGCCACGAACTGCCCAGCGGGAATCGCCAATGAGATGCCTTTCAGAATCTCCACGCGTCGAGTGCCATTTTGAATCCACTTGCGCACATCGCGGACTTCAATCAACCTTTGCCTCCCTCGCTGTTCCCTGCTCTGCCAACCACTCGACTAGACTAATCTCGTGCAGACCCGCCGCCGCTTTCTTGCTTTCTTCCTCTTCTTCGTCCTCGGTTCGCCGCTGTTCGCGGCCGGCCGTCCCCTGCTCGTCTGCTTCGGCGACAGCATCACCGCAGGCTTCGGCCTGGAGTCGAGCCAAGCATATCCCGCCGCTTTGCAGCGCGACCTCGACCGGCTCGGCTATCCCTACCAGGTCGTCAATCGTGGGACGAGCGGAGCCACAACAAAAGACGCCGTCGTGGCCCTGCCCTCCATCCTCAAGCTTCATCCCGCCGTGGTCATCGTCGAATTCGGCGGCAACGACGGCCTGCGTGGCCAACCGCTCGACCAGATGCGCGGCAACCTTGACTCCGTGATTGCTGCGCTGCAACACGCTCACATCAAGATCCTCGTCGCCGGCATCACCCTGCCGCCGAACTACGGCTCCGATTACATCCACACCTTCGAGAAGATCTACGTCGAGTTGGCCGCCGAGCATCACACCGCGCTGGTGCCGATGATCTACAAAGATCTGGTCAACGTGCCCGGCGTCATCCAGCCCGACGGCATTCACCCTACAGCCAAGGGTTCCGAGATCATCGCCAACACGTTGATTCCCATCCTCAAACCGCTGCTCGACAAAAACTCCGGTGCCCGCTAAAGGTCTGAATCTGGCCCAAGCCGTTTTGCTCTGCACATCGAGCTAGCGGCTTGAAGCGAGTAGCTGGAAGCTCTGTGTCTCTACCCCATCACCACAACCGGCTGAAACAGCGTTCCGGCTACGCGCTTCGCGACTCCCACCAGCTCCCGCTGCCCGGCGAAGACCTTCACCAGTGCGGCCTCTGAAAACTCCGGCAGGTTTGCCTGCGCCCCATTGCGTAACCGTCCCAAGGCATGCTCGTCGCCAGTGACCGCGGGCATCTCGGGCAGCAGCGTGCGCGGATGAACGCCCAGTTCCTCAAGCGCCTCCGCATTGCCTTGCACAGCCTCCACGTCTTGCAGAGTGCGCGCCTCCTGCAAGGTAAAGACACCGGCCTGCGTGCGGCGCAGGCTGCTCAGGTGCGCGCCGCAGCCCAGGTCTTGGCCCAGCTCATGTGCCACTGAGCGCACATAACCGCCCGCGCTCACCGTCATCGCAAATGCGGCCTCTGCGCCGGTGAGCGACACAATCTCGAAATGATGGATACGGATGATGGCGGTCTTCAGTTCCACCGGCTTGCCCGCGCGCGCCAGCTTGTAGGCCGGAGTGCCGCCGATCTTCTTTGCGGAAAACGCCGGCGGCATCTGCTCCATCTCGCCCTGGAAGCGCGCGGCCGCGGCGCGTACCTGTTCCAGCGTTAGAGCGGGTTCGACCGCGGGACCGGCTGGCGTGCCCACGGCGTCGTAGGTGTCGGTTGCGAATCCGAAATGGATCGTACCCGTATAGCTTTTTTCAGCGGAAGAGAAGTATTGCGCCAGCCGCGTGTACTTCCCCAACAGAAGAGGGAGCACGCCGGTTGCCATCGGGTCCAGCGTGCCCAGGTGTCCAATCGAGCGTTCGCCCGTCAACGTGCGTAGCCGGGCAACGACATCGTGGCTTGTCATGCCGCCCGGCTTATCGATTACAAACAGTCCGTTCACTCAACTACTTTAGAGGAACGGACCTGTGTTGCGTCAGATCGTCCCCGTGCCCGGCTGCCGCACCAGCGACAGGAATTCCGCGCGCGTCTCCTTCTGCCGGAAGCAGCCCACCATGGCGCTGGTCACGGTGGAGGAGTTCTGCTTCTCGATGCCGCGCATCATCATGCACAGGTGGCGGGCTTCGATCACCACGCCTACGCCCTGCGGCTCGATGGCCTCCTGGATGGCGTCGGCGATCTGCCGCGTCATCCGCTCCTGCACCTGCAGCCGCCGCGCAAACACTTCAATGAGACGCGGAATCTTGCTCAACCCGATCACCTTGCCGTTCGGAATGTAGGCGACATGCACGCGCCCGAAGAACGGCAGCATGTGGTGCTCGCACAGCGAGAACATTTCGATGTCCTTGACGATCACCATCTCGTCGTAATCGACATCGAACAGTGCGCCGCGCAGAATCTGGGTCGGGTTCTGGTCGTAGCCCTTGGTCAGAAAGGCCATGGACTTTTCCACGCGGCCCGGGGTCGCCAGCAGCCCGTCGCGCTGCGGGTCTTCGCCGATGCGGCCCAGCAGTTCACGATAGAGATCCTGCGTGGTGCATTCGCCGAGCGCGTTGGCGGTCTCGACCGCGCGCCGCACCGGCTTCGTTACTGCAATTGGTTGCGCCATCTTACTCCACCTCCGCCCCGGGGAACAGGGCTACACTCATTCGCACTCTACGCCGCCGTGCACTGGAAAAAGTTGTTCTCCGTCTCTTCCACCCGGACATGTTCGAGCGCGCCGGCCGGCAGAGCCGCTTTCAAAAGATCGAAAATGCCTCTGCAAAGATTCTCCGTCGTCGGCACGTCTTGCGCAAACAGCGGGTCATGGTTCAGGTTCATGTGGTCGAACCGTTTCAGCACGTTTGTTCGCACCGCTTCATCCAACTCGACCAGATCGATGACCATCCCCGTGGCCGCATCGACCGGACCGCCGACCAGCACTTCGATTACGTAGTTGTGCCCATGGCCGTGGGGATTGTTGCACTTGCCGTACACTGCCCGGTTCTCCTCGTCCGTCAGCGTCTCGGCGTGCAGCCGGTGGCTCGCGCTCAGCATGTATCGCCGCCCGAAGTAGGCCTTCACGCTTCACCCCTATATTCGGCGAATATCTCCGGCGTTTCGTAGATGCGCACCCGGCTCAGCCGCGCGCCGTGCGCCGCCGTTACTGCGGGATCCAGCCGCTTCCACGCCGCGATGGCCAGGTTCTCGGTGGTCGGCACGGCCTTGGCGAACTCCGGTGCCTCGACATTCAGATGGCGGTGATCCCACGCCTCCAGCACCTCGCGCTCGATCACGTCCTTCAGCCACTTCAGATCGACCACGAAGCCCGTGACGGCATCCGGCTCGCCGGCCACCGTGACCTCAAGCGTGTAGTTGTGCCCGTGCCCGTTGCGGTTCGCGCACCGGCCAAAGACCTGCTCGTTCTTCTCCTGGCTCCAGCCGTCGTTCCAGTAGTAGTGCGCCGCGGAAAACGTCGCCCGCCGGGTCAACTCAATCATGGGGAAGCTCTCTCCAGTGAAAAGATGCGCCACTGCTCGCTTGCGCTTCATTCTTAGCAACTTCATTCGCCGTACGTCCGGCCCTTCCAGCGTACCTGCTTCAGCATTCTGTGCTGGAACCAGCTCCGATAGAGCAGCGCCACGAACAGCGGCAGACCCAGCGGCGCCAGCGCACAGTTCACAAAACCGAAGTTCGACTTGGCTACTCGCCTGTAAAACCGCAGCAGATTCCGCGCCCACAAGATCAGCAGCACCCAGCCCGCGCTCAGCCACTCCAGCGAGCGCAGACCGAACTTGCCGCTCCACATCTCGTACGCCAAAATCGGCAGTCCGAAGAGAAGAAAAATGTCGAGCGCGCGCCATAGCGCCAGTGACAGAACGTTGTTAAACAGCAGCGCGAGATTCTTCGTCCAGCCCTCGATCATTGCTCCGGTTGAGCGATACATGCGGGTCGAGACTGCGTCCTCCGCGTAACGAAAGCGCAGCCCCACGCGCCGCCGCTTGGCCGTGAAGGCCAGCGCCACATCTTCCAGCACGTTGTCGCGCACGCCCGGGTGCCCGCCGATCCGCCGGTACGCCTCGCGCTCCACCAGCAGAAACTGCCCGTTCGCCGCGGCCACGCGCTGGTTCGGATCGCTCACCTTGGCCGGAGGATAGGCCACCGCCAGCTCCGAGAACACCAGCGGCATCAGCGAGCGCTGCAGCAGCCCGCTCACGGCCTGCTTCGGCGAGTAGCTCAGCATCCCCGCCTTGTGCTTCTCCGCCTCGTGAATCGCCCGCCGCAGGCTGCCCGGCTCGTGCACCGTGTCCGCGTCGGTGAAGAGCAGCCAACGTCCGCGCGCCTTGCGCGCCGCCGTCCAGGTGGCATTCGCCTTGCCCGTCCAGCCCTTTTCGAGCTTCGCGGCCTCCAGCACCGTCACGCCTGAGAATCCCCGCGCGATCTCGGCGGTTCGGTCTGTCGAGTGATCGTCGACAACCACCAGATCCCAGTCGCGCCCGAGCGCAAAAACATCGTCCGACTGCGCCACCAGCGACTGCAAACACGCTCCCAGGCAGTCCTCCTCGTTGCGCGCCGGCACAATCACCGTCAGCTCGATCAGCTCCGTAGGCTCCGGCTGGTCGAACAGCGTTCCGGCCAGTGAAAGCTGCTCCGGTTTCGCGTCCGGTTCGTCAACCAGCCCCAGCACCGGCGTAAAGCCTCCCGCCGCCGCGCCCGTCTCTTCGTCCTGTTTCTGCTCCGTCACCGTGCCGCCCTTTCGCTCCAACCGCTCCGCTCCGTATTATAAAAAGGTGCGCTACCTTCGCCTTCTTCTCCTGCTTCCGCTTCTGACCACGCTCACCATCGTCCCGGGCTGCGACCGCGGCGCGCACCCCGCGCAAACCGGCAAGACCGCGCCCGATTTCACCGTCTCCGACGGCTATACCTCGGTCAAGCTCTCCAACTATCGCGGCAAGGTGGTGCTGCTCAACTTCTGGGCCACCTGGTGCCCGCCCTGCGTGGCTGAAATGCCCTCGCTGCTCAATTTCCATCGCAGCAATCCCGACATCGCTGTCATTGCCATCAGCATCGACGACGACCCTGCCGCCTACGCCAGCTTCATTCGCAGCCGACACGTCGATCTCATCACCGTCCGCGATCCCAGCCAGACTGCCGCAAATCTCTTCCACACCGACATGTGGCCGGAAACCTACGTGATCGATCGCAAGGGCATCATCCGCCGCAAGTTCGTGGGCGGCACGGACTGGAACGATCCCGAGATTCGGAACTACATCAAGAACCTCTAACACGCCGCGCCCACACCGGCGCCGCTCTCTTGCTATCATCTCCCTATGACCACGGTTGACATCCTCTTCCGTTACGACGGCCAGCCTACCGAGGCCGTCGCCTTCGCCCTTGCCAACGCCCGCGAGGTTTACGGCATTCGCCGCCTCGACTTCGACCGCGAGACCCAAACGCTGCGCGTGGAGTACGATGCCACGCGTCTGAACGGTGCAACTGTTGCCCGCCTGGTCCGCCAGGCCGGTCTTGATATCGTCGACGAGGTGTCTCTGATTCCTCCACAGCCCGCGCCGGAAGCCGCTCCAGCAGCGTAGCTTGCAGGCATTTGCACGCACGCCGATTCCCTGTTAATCTGTCTTAGGTCGGTCATTACACCGAATGCGCCTGTAGCTCAGCTGGATAGAGCGTCTGGCTACGAACCAGAAGGCCGGGAGTTCGAATCTCTCCGGGCGCACCATTCAAAACTCCTAAAATCACCTTCATACCACCCGGCGAATTCCTCCCAGGAATTCAACCGTCGCATTTGCGCGTGTGCACACACGCGCCGCACGAGCCGTATGGATTAAGAGACCTTTCGGCCTGGCACTGAACTGCAACCTCCCAGTAGCAACCGCATTCGCGCCGCAGAGCACGACCTGCAAGCCATGAGATGATGACGCCACATTGTTTAAAATGTAAATGAATGTGGGGCCGTGCAACGCATGCAGAATCTGAACCAAATGAAGGGCGTGCCAACAGCGGCTCAGGCCGCGTATGACAGCACAAAAGCGATTGACCTTTTACTCAAGGTCATCAACGCCGTGGCCACCCACAGTCAGGCTTCGGAACTGCTGCACGCCATTGAAAATATCCTGCACGATGTAATTGCTTTTGACCAGTTGGACATCGTGGTTCATGACGAACTGACGCAAACCACCACAGCCTATTTTCCCGGCAATAAAGTTGGTCTCAACGTCGCCACTCAGGAGCTGCGCTTTGAAGATGGACCCGCCGAATGGGCTTGGAAGAACCAGAGCATTTACGTCGCCAACAAAGAAGCGTTAAAAGAGGAATTTCCTCGGCTCTGGGAGCTCTGGAATCGTGATGTATTTCAATCTTGTTGCGTTCTTCCTCTGACCACGGCAGCGCGAAAACTTGGAGCCATCGAGCTGATCAGCCGCAATAAGAACACCTATGATGCAATCGAATCCGGTTTTCTCCGCTTAGTCGCCGATCAGATTGCCTTATATGTTGACGCGTTTCTGTCCAACGAGCGCGAACGTGAATTCAGAAAGAGCCTCGCGGAAGAAGGCGACCATCTTCGCATGTTGCTTGGCGTGACCAACGCTGTCGTCTCGAAGCTCGACATGCAGGAACTCCTCACTGTTATCAGCACGGAGCTTTGCTCTCTGACGGGGCATGAGCACTGGAGTCTGGTCTTTTATGACGTAAAGAATAATCTGATGGAATATCGGGCGTTTCACACGCCTCAGGGTGCAAGTTCGATTCACGCGGGAAGAAAGGACACAATTGACAATTCGCCCGGCAGCATTGCCTATCGGACTTCCGCTCCTTATATCATCGGATATAAACAACTCAAAGAGATGGAGTCCGAAACAGAACTCGTTCGATTGATGCTCGGGGACGGTCTTCGCTCCAGTTGTTCGATCCCCCTCATCAACCGGGGCCGCACGGTCTCTGTCTTAAACGTTGCGAGCAAGAGTGATGAATTTCCACCGGCGCAAGCAAAGCTTCTTCAAGAAATTTCCGGACAACTCGCAATCGCCGTCGATAACTCCCTGGCCTATGAAGAAATCACCCAGTTAAAGGATCGTTTGGCCAGCGAGAAATTCTATTTGGAAGAAGAGCTCAAGGATTACAGTAACTTCAAAGAGATCATCGGTAACAGTGAAGCTTTGCGCAAAGTGCTTCAGCAAGTTGAAATGGTTGCCGAAAGTGACTCCACCGTATTGCTTCTGGGAGAGACCGGAACCGGCAAGGAACTGATTGCGCGCGCCATTCATAACCTTAGCAAGCGCAGTGCCCACACCATGATTAAGGTCAACTGCGCGGCCATTCCAGCCGAGCTTTTGGAAAGTGATCTCTTCGGCCATGAACGTGGCGCATTCACCGGAGCAGTGGCCCGGAAGATCGGACGATTCGAAGTTGCCAATAACGGCACGCTCCTGCTGGACGAAATCGGCGACTTTCCTTTGGAACTACAACCCAAGCTGCTGCGTGTTCTACAAGAACATCATTTTGAACGAGTCGGCTCAACCACTTCGATTCCAAACGATGTACGGATCATTGTGGCTACAAACGTCGACCTTGAACAGAGCATCGCGGAAGGAAAATTTCGCGCGGATCTCTTTTATCGAATCAATGTATTTCCCATTGTGATTCCGCCGCTGCGCGAACGCGCCGAAGATATTCCGTTGCTGGCGCGCCATTTTGCACAGAAGCACGCCCGCAGGATGAATCGCAACATCGAATATATTCCTTCTGAAACGCTGACCATGCTTAGCCGTCTGCCATGGCCGGGCAATATCCGTGAGTTGGAAAATGTCATCGAACGCGCGGTGATCGTGAGCTCCGGTCCAGCGCTGAAGGTGCAATTGCCGGAGTTGATCCAGCATTCAGAAAATGCAAAGCCGGTACAAATCGAGTTTCAGTCCAGCCCCGATTTAGAAGAGATGGAACGTGAGCAGATTCTGCTCGTCATGAAAGAGAGCCGAGGCATTGTGTCGGGCCCAAATGGGGCCGCAATGCGGCTTGGCGTCAAGCGCTCCACCTTGCTCTCCCGGATGCAGCGCCTCGGCATCTCTCCCAAAATGATCCGCCAATCCAGCCGCGCAACACGTGGTCTTCACGGCGATCGCTAGCAGATCAGCACATGTCGATCTGGCAGCTTACACAGGGATCGAACGCTGCGACCATCAGATGAGCGAAAGTTTTGAGAGACACGCCGCTCATCCCACGGAGACCACGCGCAAGAGCGCCGCGCGGATGAAAATTCCATTCCGTCGGCGCCAGAATCTGATAGCGCCGGATATGCCCGTCCGCGATCTCCACACGATGCGCCAGAACTCCTCGTGCCGCCCCGACAACGCCGAAGCCAACGCCATCTGAAGCACCGTTCGGCATTCCCTCATCCACGCACAACCTGCCTGCAAGTTCGCGCATCTCTCGCAGGCTGCACATGGTGTCCACGCATTGCGCTAGAAAGCGCACTAGAAGCCCTTCACCATATTCCGCAATCGCATCCTGCAGCACCGGCTCTGCATGTCTGCGTACCAGCGGACCTGTTTCCGCTGGTACACCCCGCCAATCCGGTTCTGCGATGAATGCGTCGTCTGCTGCCATCCTCTGCCCCAGCGCGGCTGTGTCACTGAGATCCAGTAGCGCAACACGACTAGCGCCACATCTCTCCCAGCCATTTTCCATCAGACTGTGCCCAATCTCTGCAAGCGGCCCTGGCTTTGTATCGGACCATGTGCGCCAGTTCCCTTCTTCGAGCGATATTGGGAGTCCAGCATGAAACAGAGCATCTTCTATTCCATCTATCCTTGCCGCCAACTCTGCCGGATTAGGAATGAGCCGTCCACCGCCCGGCCTGTTCCAATCGCCACTGGGATAGAGGGATCGCCACAGTTCAGCCAGATTTGCGCGAATGATCTTCAGCTCCGCAATTGCCGCCGGTCTTTTTCCCAGCAGAACAGGCCAGTTCAACAGCGCACAGGTCGCGTGCTCCAGCACTGTTTCACCGCACAGCAGCAATGCGCGCGCGGTCTTCTGCGCAGGTGAAACTTCGATCCCCCGCGCCTGCTCAACTGCCGTGCACGCGGCGATTCCCTGGGCGACGCGGCAAACCGAATACAGCATGGCAACGCGCCGAACCGCATCTTCTAGCGTGAAGCCCGCCAATTGTACCGGCAGCGAAAGCGGACGGTGGTTACTGATCGTCACATCTTCGATGCGCGCGTTCTCTACGTGCAGCAGGATGTGAATGCTTCCCTCGCCTGTAGCTGCACTACTCACTCCGCGACTCCCTCCGCGGAGTCATCGATCACGCTTTTGAAAATGCGCAGAGTTTCCGTAGCCATCTCCGGAGGCACTCTTTCGACGGCATAGGCGTTGGCCATCACGGTTACATAATCTCCCTCAATCACCGGCTCCGGCAACAGCAGTGTGCTGACAGTGCGACGCACACCAAAACATTCAACGGTGGCCTGATGACCCTCGATGGAAATGACATGAGATGGAACCGCTACACACATTGCAGTTCTCCTTTCAGCCTCGTAACCGCGCTTGTTGACCAGCTTCGGCCAACTCTCCGACAACCAGTGTCAGCACTCTTTCCAAAGACGTCTGCACTTCGGGCGAAAGCTCCATGCCCAGTTCCATGCACTTCGGCTGTACGCCAATAAGCACGATGCTGCCAGGAGCCGTTCCCTTGAATCGCAGAGCCGCCAGCACGTCGGATAAGCCCACCTGGTGCGGCGACAACTTGGTCTTGAAGAAAGCAGGCACTTGCTCCCCAGCCATGCGAGCGACGCTGGCAGGAGGCTGACCACAACGCACCGCATCGATCACGATGAGGTGATCGATGTTCTCCAACTCCGGCAAAAGTTCCATGCCCGCGGTTCCGCCGTCGATGACCGCAACCTGCTCAGCCAGATCGTAACGTTGGAGAAGAGTCTGAACGGCATGGACTCCGACGCCCTCGTCGCCCATCAGTGTGTTACCAATGCCCAAGACAACCACGCGCGAAGGCAATGAACTGCCTTCGCGCGCGCCCTGCATGTCCCGCTCAACATCCGCTGTCATCACAGCGCCTGCACACTTACCGCGGTGTTGTTTTCCATGTCCGTCAAATGCACGGCACAGGCCAGGCATGGATCAAATGAGTGAATGGTGCGCAAAGGCTCAAGAGGCCGTTGCGGGTCCGCCACAGGCGATCCCATCAGAGCCACTTCGTAGCTGGACAAATGACCGTTGTCATTTTTCGGCGCCGCCAGCCACGTGGAAGGAACCACCGCCTGATAGTTGGCGATACGCCCTTTCTTGATGACCACCCAGTGCGACAGCAAACCGCGCGGAGCTTCATGCTGACCCACGCCCATAATCTCTCCGCTGGGGAAGACGGGCTTGTTGAAGGTGGTCATATCGCCCCGGCCAATATTGTCAATAAGCATCTGCCAGTTGCTCTTCAATGCCTCATACATCACGCAGGCGCGGATGACACGCGCCGCATGACGGCCCATCGTCGAGTTCAATGCCGAAGGCGTGATCGAATGGCCAGAGATGGAGCGGACCCGTTCTCCCATGTGATTGACCCATGCAAGCGTTGTCTTGTCGCCTGCGGCAATCCCCGCCATCACTGAGGCAATCGGACCGACCTGCGCCGGACGTCCCTCGAAGGTCGGCGACTTGATCCAACTGTATTTTCCGTCATCCTGAAAATCGGTGTAAGAAGGAGTCGTCTCTCCCTTCCACGGATTCAACGCGGCATCGCCATCCTTGTAGGTATACCAGGAGTGCTTCACCGACTCCGCGACGCCGTCCGTGAAATAGGTGTCGCCGAAATGCGAGATCGGTTTGAATGCCCTCAAGTTGCCTCCGGGAATATATCCGCCCGGCATCATGAACCGCGTACCGAGAGTATCGAGCGGCAGGTCCGGCGTCGACAGAAAGTCGTTGACGCCCGCACCGATCGACAGCCACTCGGGATAGGATCCGGCAATCGCCGCAACATCGACGAAGTAGCAGTTATGAATGAACGAACCGAGCTTGTCGATGTACTCCTTGATCTGCATCAGGCGTTCGATGGTCAGCACACCTTCGCTGTCGGTGGCGATCGGATTGGCCACGCCGCCTACTGCCAGATTCTGAATGTGCGGAGTCTTCGATCCCAGTGTGCCGACGATCTTGTTGGCCCAGCGCTGCGCTTCAAGAGCCTGCAGATAGTGCGACACAGCCATCAGGTTCACTTCCGGTGAAAGCCGCATTGCCGGATGTCCCCAATAACCGTTGGCAAAAACGCCGAGCTGCCCTGAGCCGACAAACTCCCTCAGTCTGTTCTGTGTATCCTCCATCGCCGCTGGACTGTTGCCTTCCCAGTCGGAGATTTTTTCAGCGAACTGAGCGGCCTTAACGGGATTGGCTTTGGTCGCCGATACAACATCCACCCAGTCGAGCGCCGAGAGTTGGTAGAAATGCACGATGTGATCCTGCAGCGAATGCGCGCTCAGCATCATGTTGCGGATGTACTGCGCGTTCAGCGGAACTTCCAGCTTGAGCGCGTTCTCCACCGCGCGCACCGAAGCCATGGCGTGAACCGTGGTGCAGACACCACAAATGCGCTGCACAATCGCCCACGCATCGCGCGGATCGCGATCCACCACGATGTTTTCAATTCCACGCCACATCTGGCCGGAGGCCCAGGACTTGGCAACTCTGCCATCTTCAACTTCGACATCGATGCGAAGATGGCCTTCAATACGCGTAACGGGATCGATGGTAATTCTTTGTTTCATACGACGCTCCTACCTGGTTGCCATCGCCGCTTTACGGGCGTGCTCAACGGATGGAAGAACAGGGAAAATCTTGACGATGAGGTTATAGCCAAGCACCTCAACCGCAATCATGCCAAAGGTGATCAAAAGTTCTGGCACCGAAGGGAAATAGTTCCATCCCGCGCGATGGTAAGCAATCAGATAGCTGTCCATGCGGTACAGAATGCCACCTGCCAGAATGCTTGCCGCGGCAATAAACTGAAACTGCGCATTCATGCGGCGCGGCTTGCGCCACAACAGCACGATCGGTGCCAGATAGAGTACATTCTCCAGCAGAAAGAAAAGACCGAGCCATCCTGAAGTGAAGATGGAATGCACGTGTCCCTGGCAGATTAGTGCAATCCAGCGCAGGCATAGAAAGGCGATCAGTACGCCAATCAGATAGCGTGCCAGATGCCCCAGCACATGCGCCTCCGAAGGCCGCGAGAAGCGATCCGAGACCAGAGTGGCCTCAAGTATGACCACGCCATAGCCCATGCACAATGCGGTCAGTAAAAACAACGCGGGAAGAATCGGAGTCTGCCACAGCGGATTGAGCAGAGGTCCGAATGGAATCAGCATGGTGCCCAGCGACGATTGATGCATCGACGGCAGAGTCATGCCGAGAGCAATCAGAATGAACGTGACCCGGTTGAGCGTTTTCTGCACCGACAGTGTTATCGCGTGCAGCCTACCGCCTCCCCTGCCCGTCCATTCAACCGCCTTCTCGACCAGCACTGGTGCAAATTCCAGAATAAGAATTGTGGTGTAAACGCTGACGCACAGGGCGACCTCGATCATCACGGACGTGAAGTTGAAGAAAGTTGGCCATACAATGTGCCAGCCATTCCACCAGCGGCTGATATCGATCAGCACCGAGACGCCGCCCAACGCATATCCAAACATGCTGGTCAGCACAGCGGATCGCACCAGTGAATGATATTGCCCGCGATTCAGCGCATACACCACCAGCGCCACGGCGTAGCCGCCGCAACCGATCGCCGAACCGGCAACCATGTCATAGGCCAGCCACAATCCCCACGGATATCCGTCGTTGAGATTCGTGACCAAACCCAGACCGAAACAAAAGCGCAGCAAAACAAGGATGCCCATGATCGCAACCAGGCTGGCTGCAATCACGCTTGTTTTGGTAACTAGAGAACCACCGAGAGCTGTCATCTTCATGCCTTATTCCTCCCCCTCGTGCTTCTCGTTTTTAAGAGAGCGGCGAACCAGGAACATCAGGCCTCCGAAGAGCACAACAGGGGCAATCATCCCCTTGTAAAGCGTGTGTTGAATCGATTCGGAAGTCGACACAAACGCCTTTTTCGGAAGCGCCGGCATGCCGACTTTTTCGAAAGCAACACCGGAGAGCAACTGCATCTGTGTGCCGCCCACCTCGGTCAGACCGTAGGTTTCAGCCACATAATGCGGCGCCGGTTTTTCATACACATCGGTCGAATCGGCCGTCTTGCGCGGAAAAAACGCTCGCTCGCCGGGCACCAGTTTGTGGCGGCGCTCGGCTTCCGCACGCAGCGTTGCCACCGGGCCGAACAGCGTGGCTCCGGTAGGACATACCTCGGAGCAGGCCGTGATCTTTCCCTCCGCTAGACGCGCCTTGCACAACTCGCATTTACGAAGCCGCGCAAAGGGCTTGTCGTATTCAAAGCGAGGCACGCCAAAAGGACAAGCAGCAACGCAGTATCGACACCCAATACATTTGTTGGGGTTGTAGCTGACGATTCCCGTCACCGGATCCTTCGTCATGGCGCTCACCGGGCAGACCGAGACGCACGATGGATCGACGCAATGGAGGCATGACTTCTTCATGAAGGCATAGCCATCCTTTTCCTGATCCTTCGTTGCGCCCGATCCATCGCTATAAGCCTTGATTACGGTCAGCGTGTCCGCATCCAGATCCAGCGGCGTATCCCACAGTTTGTCTTTGGTGCTGAACTCCGGATGCGTATCGTTGGCCTCGCGGCAGGCGACCACGCAGGCCTTGCATCCAACGCACAGAGTCGAGTCAAACAGCAGGCCCAATGCCTTCGGAGACAATTCTTTTTCCGGCTTCTCTTCGGCCTTTGCAACTCCCGAAGCTGCGCAGACTGTGCCGCCAAGCGCAGTCTGCGTCAGGAATTTTCTTCTCGTCAATGGCATGAATCAGTCCTCCCGGTCATCCGGCGAGTCTTCCGCCTTACTTCCCTTACCAAGGTTGTTGGCCATGGCCACCGAAGCTCCAACTGCCGCTCCCACTGCCGCTGCGGCCACGGCTACTGCCGCGATACTCGCCCCATGTCCTTGCTGCTCGACAATGCCCGGATAGGAAGCCGGAGGCGCCACGTTCTTCAGCTCCGCCAGCGAGAAGATCGGCTTCTCAAAACCGATTCCCTTCTCCGTGCACCCAATGCAGGGATGACCGGTGCCCACCGGCCAGCTTCCGCTGCCGCAATCGCCGAAGAGAATCGAAGAGCAGTTCGCATAGGTCTCCGGCCCTTTGCAGCCCAGCTTGTACAGGCACCATCCGGAACGATGGCCGCTGTCGCCGAACTCTTGCGCGAATCTTCCTGCATCGAAGTGCGGACGCCGCTCGCAATTCTCATGAATCAAACGGCCATAGGCAAACTTAGGACGGCCCTGATTGTCCAGCGCCGGCATTCTTCCATAGGTGATGTAATGAACTACCGTGGAAAGGAAGTTATATGGATTGGGAGGACAGCCTGGAATGTTCACCACCGGCTTGTTCCACACCTGGCCGACGCCGACACATCCTGTCGGATTCGGCCCAGTCGACGGCATTCCTCCCCACGCAGCGCAGGAACCGAGCGCAATCACTGCCGCTGCATCCTTGGCGCATTCGTTGAGAATTTCCACTGCGGTCTGTCCGCCAACCTTGCAGTAGATGCCGTTATCCTTTACTGGAATCGCACCCTCGACGACCAGAACATATTTGCCCTTGTTCGCCGCCATGGACGCCCTGCGCGCCGCTTCCGCCTGATGGCCCGCACCGGCAAAGAGTGTCTCGTGATAATCCAGCGAGATGATTTCCAGAATCAGCTTGTCAATGGCCGGATGATCGGAACGCAACATCGATTCGGTACAACCTGTACACTCGGCGAAATGCAACCAGATCACCGGAGGGCGATGCTTGGTAACAATGGCCTGGGCGATGGCCTTCTCTTCTCCTGCGGCAAGACCAAGTGTTGCGGCAACACCGGTACAGAATTGCAGGAAAGTGCGCCGAGACAGTCCATCGCGCATCCCGGCTACAGACAACATCTCATCGCTCATTGATTTTGACCTCCACATGTCAACACGGTTACAGAAACTCTTTTTCCCTCAAAACGCTGACCAGGCTGGACAGCAGACAGCTCCCTGCGGCTCAGCCTGGATCGGTTGCGAAATTGGGGAATTACTGCTGAACGCCAAGATCCGTCAGCAGCTTCGGCTTGGCTTCATCGACGGCCAGTAGGTTGTGGCATGTCGAGCAGTCCTGCGTGATGCTCGCTCCACCTTTGGATGTATGGTCGCCATCGTGGCAGCGGAAGCATCCCGGATAACTTGTATGTCCAATGTTATTGGGATGAGTACCCCAGGTAACACGCATCTCCGGAAAAACATTGTGCGTATAGATCGACACCAAGCCTTCACTCGCGGCCTTGATCAGGTTCGCATGATCTCGGGCTACCGCCGGATAACTGCTGCGATAAAAAGCCGCCAACTGTGCGGGAATCTGTGCGCGTGCCTCGGCCTCGCTGTGATAACTTCCGTTTAGTAGCTCAAGACCTTTCTTATGCACATAAGGAAGAGACGGACTCACGGCGCCCTCGGCCATCGCCCGGTTCAACGCGACTTCCGGAGTATCCATCGTGTGCGCCGCGCGATTGTGGCAATCGATGCAATCCATCACGCGCCGTTCGCCCTTGGGAATGCCGTTGCCCGCCGTCGAAGAAACGAACTCGGTCGTGGAGCCATCGCTATTGCGCTTCTGCACCCAGGGAATCGTGCTGCGTGCAGAGTCAGTGGCGATGTATTCGATGTGCCCTAGGTGAGCACCGTGAATGCCGCTCAGGTGAGAGAGCGAATCGCGACCGCCCAGATGCAGCAGAACCACAGTCTTGGTTGCCGTGTTCTGCTCGTCGTCGGCATAGTTCGTCTTGACCAGCATCTTTTCGCCAATGAATTTGGCCGGCGTATGGCATCCCTCGCAGATCTCACGCGCTGGACGAAGATTCGATACAGGCGACTCCACCGGGCGAGGATAGCGATTGAACACCACGTCATACATCTGCTTTGTGCCATTCACCTTGGCGGCGATGTACGAAGACAGACCACTGCCAATGTGGCAGGATACGCAATCAACATGCGAGTGCGCCGAAACCTGATAAGCCGTAAACTCGGGCTTCATTACATGGCACACCTGACCGCAAAACGTCGGCGTATCCATATATGCGATGCCGCGATAACTTGCCGTACCGAGGATGACAAAATTGATAAATGTGAACGCCGCCGCCAATAGCACTCCGCGCCTGAATGCCGGATTGGCAAAATCAACCTTCGGATAGATCGATGGCAGTTGCCCGACCGATTTCAGATGGCGTCTGCGCAGAAAAATGCCGGCCGGAATCAGAACCAGTCCAAAGACGAACAGCGCCGGCAACAGAAAGTCAACGACGATGCCCAGATACGGGTTCATCGATCCGCCGTGCCCGAAGATATCAACTGTCCAGAAGCCAATCGACACGAGTGCGGATGCAGTCGTGAGTGCGCCTCCAGCCAGACTCAAGAGATTATTGCCAAAAAAGATGAAAGACCGAAACCAGCCCTTCTGCGATTCGTCAGACCCAGTCATGTGCACCTTGTCTCGTTTTTATTTTTTCTGCAATGTGTGGATGCAAGTAACAACCTATCGATCTGAGCACCGGTAAGCTTGTTGGCATATACCGACATCCTGCCCTTGCCATTTCTGGTGAGGGCCAGTGTGCTGCCATGGCCAACGCAAATCCGTCCAGCGCGCGATCCAATATTGTGTGTGCTTTGAGGAGCGTCCCGGAATCCCATCTGCGGACGGAGCGAGTGAACTTGCTTTTGCTGCCACATTCTCCTGGACCGCGCCGAAACCCCATTCGCAACCTGCGCAGCGGCCGAAAAGCCCGACCAACTACACCACGAATCTGGCGGCAAACTGTGAGAACGCGTTTACGCATGTACAGCAAAACTTCCTCAACTCTCATCGCCTGGCGTGTTTCCTTCGCGGCCAGGAGATCCTCTCGGCCGCACGCCATGAAAGGACAAACACGGTCAACTTCGACCTCGGCATTCTCTTATTAAGCAACTCACATGCCAAAAGACGCTTTTTTGCGACGAATTTCAAGTTGTTTATATTGAAATACATAGAGAAAAATCTTCTTCTTCGTTTGCGATCCTGCGGCGTACATGTGTCGAGGAAGTGTCGAAAGTGTCGAAAGTGTCGACGCTTTATCGGTAAAGCTGGAATGAACGCATTCTTGTTCTGAAAATGAAAGCTGCGGCAGGAATGCGTCAATGCAGGTAGGGGGGGGGAATTTCCTCTACGGCGCTGACCGCACGCACTCTGTCATTTTCGTTCTACTTCGCATATAGGGATTTTATTTGTGTTTCATTTCGTTAATTACCTATTGACATTCATTAGAATCTAATAAAACAATCGTTCAGTTTCTTTTGTTGACGTTCATGGGCTCCCGCTCTGCGGTTGGTGCATTTTCAGGATGCCAGTGGCCGCACCTGTTCAACGGCTTCAGCAAGACATATCCAGTTTGAGTTGCCTCGGTTCCAGCCCAGAAATACGGAGCCCGGGCAGCGCAACTTTTCAAGGAGACTCACGGTGCTTCGACGGCTTTGTCTCGTTCTCTCGCTGGTGGTTATCACAGGTTGGTGCGCTTCTGCCCAGACGTTTAACGCAACGCTGCGAGGCACGGTGACGGACCATTCCGGTTCCGTTGTTGTTGGCGCGCAAGTCACTTTGTTGGAACCGAATACGGGTCAGATGGTGCGATCGGTGACGACCCAGAGCACCGGTGACTTTGAATTCAACGAAATCAAACCCGGAAACTATGAGCTTCGCTGTAGCGCGCCCGGTTTCAAGCTCTTCATCGCGCAAAACGTGATTCTCGACAGCGGTCAGGTGCGCCGCCTGGATGCCTCACTCGACCTGGGACAAACCGTGGAAGAGGTCAAGGTCTTGGCCGGAGCCGCCGTGATCAGCACGGAGTCAGCCGACATCTCGGATCTGTTCATCGCCGAGCAGCACGATCAGTCGCCGCAGGTGACGATATACCCCAGCACCTGGTATCAGTTGACAACATTGGCCGGAGTGCAGGGCGGCACCTATCCTCCGGTTGCCGACGGCGAAGAAGCGTCGCAACAGACACAGACCTTTGACGGCATTCCAAACGACCTGCAAGGCATCCAGAACAACAATGCCAACTTCTACGAGCAGGTGTCGGCAACGCTGTTCAACGCCCCGGCGGAAAGCCCGGTTCCTTTTCAGATGAACCAGGTGACCAAGCGCGGCACGAACGATCTTCACGGCAAGGCGACGTACCGCATCTACGATTCGCTCTTCGACTCGACGCCGTACTTCGATACCAGCAAGACGCCTTATCTACAGCATGAGTGGGATATCGAAGCCGGAGGCCCCATCTGGAAGAATCGCACATTCTTTTATGCCGGCTGGTTCGCCCAGCGGATTCCGCTGGGCACCATGTTCCTATCCAGTGTGCCCTCCGGCGCTTGGCGTCAAGGCGTCTTTTCGACGACCATCATCGATCCCACCACCGGCGAGCCTTTCACGGACAACACCATCACCGACGACCGCATCAGTTCGGTTGCCAGGGCGATCCAGAGCAGCTATTTTCCATCCTCGAACATTGACAACGGCACAACCGTAAATAACTACGAGTACCACTTCCCTTTCAATAGCGATTTGTTCCAGGGAGACTGGCCCATCGTTCGCGTGGATCACAGCATCAGCAAGAACAATTCGATCTTCGTGCGCTGGATGATGCGCCGCACGCCCTATGTGCTGAACAACGGCCTGCCGTCGCTGATCTGGACGCGTATGCGGCATCACCAGCAGTGGGCCGCCGGCGATACGCACATCTTCTCCGCCGCGATCGTCAACAACCTGCGCCTGGGATTCTCTACCGATCACGTTGTGGACGGGCAGTCCCTGGGAGGCGTGACGCCCCCGGATGGCAACAAAGTATTGACAGACATCGGTCTTGAAGGCGCTAACCCGAGCGGCCTCACCGGCCAGGGTTTTCCTGAGGTCGATATCTCCGGCCTAACTTCGCTGAGTGATGTTTCCGGTGGTGTGAAGGCGAATAACAAGATTTTCAACATCAATGACACGGTTGACTGGCAATATGGCAGACATACGCTCAAGTTTGGCGGCAGCGTAGAACGCTACCATAACTTCTATGGCGTTGTGCCCAACTATGGAACCTTCACTTTCGACGGATCGATTACGGGCAGCGCCTACGCGGACTTTCTGCTGGGCCTGCCGCAGTCGGACCAGCGCGTAAATCCTTTGTCCAACCGCACGCAAGACCTGACCGAGTACGGGCTCTATGCGGAAGACACCTACAAGCTGTCGCATAAGCTTACGTTGAACTACGGCGTGCGTTGGGACTTCTACGGAACGCCCAATGCGGGCGACCACCTGATGTATAACTGGGATCCGAGCACGGGCGATGTGATCGTCGACCCCAGTGGTATCTCAAAGGTCAGTGCGTTGTATCCGTCGACCATTACCGTTACTTCGGGCTCGGTGCGCGCAGTTGCGCCGAAAGGCAACATCGTTCCGCGAATTGGCGTTGCATATGCCATTGACGACAAGTCGGTTCTTCGCGCTGGTTACGGCATCTTCACCACGCGATTTGATAGCGCAGGGGCACTCAATAACTTCATGCCCATCGAGCCGCAGTTGGGAGCTACCGGCCCATTCTCCATCAGCGAAGTGTATTACAACGTTGTGAGCTCAGGGACTACGCCGCTGCTGCAATTTCCCGATCCTTATCCGTCCAGTACCGCCAGTGCCATCGTGCCCAGCCAGAGCGTCTTCGGCTATCCGCGCAACGTGAAGCACGGCTATTTGCAGCAGTACAGCCTTACCTATGAGCGTCAGATTTCAGACATTGGATTCCGACTGTCGTATCTGGGCTCGCGCGGCAGCAATCTGAACTACACGATCAACACGAATCTTCCGGAGCCAAGCGGCACGGACTTTACCTCGGACATGAGGCCCTACAAGCAGTTCGTCGATACGACCATGCTGCGCTTCGACGGGAGTTCGCGGTTCAACTCGCTCCAAGCCGAAGTCAAGCGCAGAGTGGGCAGCGTGACCTTCAGCGGAAGCTACTCCTATACTGAGAGTCTTGACGACTACCTTGACACTGAGAATCCTTACGATGTGCTTGGGCACTGGGCCAACGACGGTCAGACGCGCCGCAATTACGCCTCGGCCAATGTGGTGTGGGCGCTGCCATTCGGCAAAGGTCAGAAGTTGCTGGCGAACAGTGGGCCTGCGGTCGACCGCATCGCCGGCGGATGGTCGCTCAGCGCGCTGACCTACATGGCCTCGGGGCTAGGATTTTCGCCGGCATTCAGTGGCTCGGACCCGTCGAATACGGGAACGTACGGTGGGCTACCGGACTTGGTCGGCGACCCCAACGCTGTTCCCGGTGGCAAGAGCTACACCAACTGGTTCAACACCGCGGCCTTCGCAGTGCCGGCCACGGGCCACTTCGGCGATGCGCGGCCGAACAGCCTGGAGGGCCAGCACCTCTATCAGACGCACTTGTCGATCACCAAGAGCACGGCGATCACCGAGCGTGTTCACTTCAACTTCATTACACAGATTTCGAACATCTTCAACCATCCTCAGTTTCTGGTTCCCAGCGGCAACATCTCCGAAGCGGGAGGCAATCAGTTCATCAGCCAGTACGGAACCTTCGACTCACTCGAGAGCGGCCAGCAGCGCCAGATCACATTCCAAGGAGGGTTCACCTTTTAGGTTTGCAACCGGCTGCTAGAAGAGCCGTGGCAACGCGGCTCTTCTTTTTATAAGTTACGGCGCACCACTGATTCCTTGGCAAAGTGAAAACGCTCGATATCCTTTTGGAGGCTTTCCCGGAAGGATTTGTCATTGGTGCCGCTTTGTTCTATTCAGTTTTCGGCCAAGCCCACACGCCGCAGAAGATCCTTGAAGCGCGGATCGGAGCGCAACGAATCCAGGCAGGGATCGACCTTCAAATAGACGAGGCCGACATCATGCGCACGGTAGGCATCTTCCAGCCATTCAAAGGCCTTGGATTTCTCGCCGAGTCCGGCATATACCAGCGCAATCTCGTAGCGCCCAATTCCCTCTCTGCTTACGTAGTCTTGCAGCCGTGCAATCTCTTGTCGCGCCGCCGATTCCTGCCCCGCGCGCGCATACGCGTTGCCCAGGTGGCCCCAGATGTAAGGCCCTTCCCCGGCCGCGAGAAAGGCGCCGATCGACTCGCGGTACATATTCTTCTCCGCGTAGATGGCCCCGAGCAGAAGATTCCAGTCATACAGGTTGATCTTGAGACCGCGGCCGGTTCGCGCCACTTCCAGTGCCTGGTCATATTGCCGGGAAAAGTAATAGATGAAGCCTTCGGAGTGAAAGCTGCTGCCTGAAACGGGATCGAGATCGACGCCGTGCTCCACCTCGGTCAGCGCGTCATGCACCTTACCCGTGCGCACAAGGTAGAAAGCGTATTTCTCATGATTGGTCGCCGAACTCGGATTGATTGTAAGCGCGCGCTGGAACTCCGACTGCGCTAACGACCAGTTCCAGTCCAGAGTCATCGCCGTGTTGGCAAGCTCGGCGTGCGCCTCTGATAGCGAGTCGTCCAATGCAATCGCGGTCTGGGCTTCCCTCTTCTGCCGCGAAAAGGCATCCTGGTAATTCATGTGCCCGGTCTCGCCCATCATTCCATAACAACTGGCCAAAGCGGAGTGCGCCTTCGCATAGCTTGGGCTGCGTGCGATTGCTTTATCGAAATAACCGACAGCGTTTGGACAGTCGCCGTTGTTCCTCAACAGAATCCCATGTAGATAAAGATCCTGCGCCTGTGGGTCGACGGGCTCGCTCCGCGAGAGCCGGGCCTGCTCCTGCGGCGTGACTTTGGTGCGGATCTCCTCGGCAATTGCCTGGGCTATCTCACCCTGCCACGCCGTGGCGCCCGACAGATTGCGCACATATGTCTGCGCCCAGATAGGACGGTCCGAGAGCGCGTCGATCAGTTGCGCGCTGATGCGCACCTGATTCCCATCGCGCAGCACGCCTCCCTCTACCACTCCCTCGACGGAAAGCTCGCGCGCTATCTCCGGCAATGTCTTCTTCGTGCCTTTGTAACTCATCGACGAAGTAAGAGAGATGACGCGCACCGTGGATACCTGCCCGAGATCGTTGATAAGCTCCTCGGTCATGCCGTCGGCAAAGTAGTCTTGTGCCGGATCGCCGGAAAGATTCTTGAGCGGCAGAATTGCGATCGAGCGTATGCCCTTGCGGGTGCTCTGGTCCTGCTGCCATCGCTGGAATCCGAAGAATCCTACGGCTACCAACAGCACGCAGGAGATCGCAACAATGACGGAAATGATTGGCATCGACCGTCTCTGTGCCGGTGTGTCCGCGCTTGCAGCGGAAACAGACTCCTGTCGACCTGCCAGCCGCGCGGCAGCGCCTTGACCCGCAGCCTCCAACGACTCGCCCTGCGCATTCAAAAAGTGAAATCTGGGCACATAAGACCCGCTGGGCAACTCGATCCGGACCGGAGGCTGCTGAGCCGCGCACTCTTCCCGGTAGTACTGCGCCAGCTTCTTGCGTACTTCGCTGGCCCGCACGCGCACCACCGAGTCGCTGCCGGTGTCATAGTCCAGCGGCCGGCCAAACAACTCCGCTCCGATCATCCGTTCGTGCAGACTATCGAGGTCGCCCTGCAAGGCGCGCGTGACAATCAGACGGAGGAAACTCTGCGTCCGTTTGCTGTTAGCGAAAGAACTGCTGTCCACAATCGCTTGCAGGTGTTTGCGTACCACCTCAGCCTGCTCGGGAGATAGAGCATTGTCCTTCGTAGGTGGTGAACCGGTTACGACGTTAGCCATCTTGCGATCAAGAATCCTTCAAGCAAGTACTATACAACGCTTCTGCATGGCAAAGCACCGCGTAACGTGCCCGTTCGGTTGCGCATTTTTAACCGCATAACTCATTCAATATAAACGAGTATTGCCACGTAACGTCCTTCTGAGCCGTTAAGTTCTTTACACCCGTTGAATGTCAGTGTTTTGATTCTGCCGCTTGAGAAAAGGCAGATTTTCTGTAACCACAGCAAACGCTTACCTTTTCCAAGCGGAAAGTATCATGACGATTTGGCATCGAGTACGCATGGAACTTTTGCCTAGGATCTACCCATCGGCAGTGCCGGAGTCGCGCCTTCTGCGCTTCGGACGCTCGTTGCATGGGGCGGGCTGGTTCAGGCTCTCGATTCTTCTCCAGTGCTTTGTTTTCATCGGTCTTCTGATGCAACGGCCTGCTCTCGTGTACGCACAGACGCAGGCAAGCCCTTCAGCGCAAGTTAGCGAGCAGATAAGAAAGGGCATGCAAGCAATGGCCTCCGGAAACTTCAAGGCTGCGGTTGAGCTTTATTCAGCCGTTGTGCGCGCGCAGCCTGAGCTTGCCGAGGGCTATTTGAATCTGGGCCTCGCGCAGGAACAGGCCGGGGAGCTCGACGAGGCCCGCGTTTCTTTCCAAAAAGCTCTGCACCTGAACCCTGCCCTGCGTGGAGCCAACCTCTTTCTAGGCATCACCGAGTACCGGATGAATCACTTTCCGGAGGCGGAAGCTGCCGTGGAGCGCGAAACGCACATCGACCCGCGCAGCGCCCAGGCCTGGATGTGGCTGGGCGTCTGCCGCCTGGCCCACGGGCAGGCTGAGGCGGCCATTGCGCCGCTCGACCGCGCCTATGCCCTCGACCCGAAGAATGTGGACATCCTCTATCACCGTGGCCGGGCCTACCTGCTCGTTGCCAATGCGTCCTACGATGCCATGTTCAAGCTCGACAGCAACTCGGTTCGTGTCCACCAGGTTCTCGGCGAAGCCCTCGCCAAGTCCTATAACTCGAGCAGCGCGATTGCGGAGTTTGTCCTGGCCGTTCAGGTCGCGCCCCATCAACCAGGCGTGCACGAAGAGTTGGCAGACCAATACTGGATTGCCAGCCAGTTCGACGACGCCATCGCCGCCTATCGTGCGGAACTGGCTATCGATCCGCATAATGCGACGGCACTTTACAAGCTCGGCTGCCTGCTCGTGAGGCGGAGTCACACGGCCGAAGGCATAAGCTTGCTGGCCGGTGCGCTGCGCGAAGACCCTTCGCTCACCGACGCGCACTACTATCTCGCCGGCGGTCTGTCCGAACTGGATCACGACGACGAAGCGATTCGCCACTACAAGGCGGCCATCGCTGCCGATCCGGAAAATGATCGGGCCATCAGTTCCTATTACAAGCTGGCGCAGGTGTATCGCAAATTGCACCGGACTGCTGAGGCACAGGATGCTCTGACTCGCTTTCAGCAGCTCAAGAAGGCGTCGCAGGCACGCCAACAACAAAAAGTGGCGCAGTTGGTCCGGCAACGGGACCAACTGCCGGTCGAAGATCCAGAACGTATTGCTCTGCCGGGATTCCGTGCAGACAACGCCGTTTCCGAACATGCGCACTAATCGCCCGCGCAGGTTCTGTCCTCCCATCGAGGGATGGAATGGGAAAAGGGCTCAATCACTGAAGCGGTAGACGCAGTAAACGATTACTAGGAGGCACACAATCATGAGTCCATCTGTTCGATTGGACCGTCCTCGTACGGCGAGACTGCCCGTACCGAATCCGGCGCGCGCGGCTCTCAGAATCTGGCTGGCCGTGTTGGCCATCTTGCTCGGTTGCACCGCACCGGCTTGGGCGCAGCTTGATTCCGGCTCCATCGCCGGAACCATCTTCGATCCCGCCGGCAAGGTCGTGGAAGGAGCCAAGGTTAGCGTTCGTGGAGTAGACACGGGCTCGACCTACGCCGCGATCAGCTCTGCCAGCGGCTACTATGTCTTTCCGACCCTGCGCACCGGCACCTACGACATCACCGTCGCCGCGCCCGGTTTCAAATCCACCATCAAACGCGGCGTTGTCGTCGCGGTCGGGGCGCGCAGCGCGCAAGACGTCACCCTCGCCGTCGGCACCGCATCTGAAACCATCAGCGTCGATGCCGGTGCACAGACGCTCGAAGCCGACTCATCCACCATCGATGCCTCGGTCCAACCCGATCAGATCAATCGGCTCCCGCTCACCATCACCGGCGGATTCCGCTCGCTTGAAACGCTGGTTTCACTGGTCCCGGGCACAGTCGGCGTGGGCGTCGCCAGCGATGGCACCGACACCCTGAAGATCAGCGGCGGCCAGGAGCTGGGCACTGACTTCCTGATCGACGGCATCACCACCAACCGCCAGCAGAACGGGTCGGGCAGCTTCGGCATCCTCTCGCCCTCCGTCGATGCGGTCAATGAGTTTCACGTCAGCATTTCGAGCCTGCCCATTGAGGAAGGCCGCACCACCGGCGGCATTTCCAACTTCAACACCAAGGGCGGTACCAACACTTACCACGGAACTCTCTACGAGTTCTACAAGAACGCCGCGCTCGACGCCAACAGTTGGTTCTACAACGGCTATATCGCGCAGCAGGGCGATACCGCGGCCGCGCGCGAGACGTACAAGCGTCCCCAGGACACCAAGAACGATTACGGCGGCAGCTTCGGCGGCCCGTTGCGCATTCCTCGCCTATACAACGGCCAAAACAAGAGCTTCTTCTTCTTCAACTGGGAGCAGTGGCACCAGAATTACGGCGGCACCATCACCAGCCAGTTGCCTACGCCCGCCGAACTCGGCAGCGACGGACAGTACTTCGATTTCTCCTCGCTGCTGGGAGCGCAACTGGGCACATCGCCCTGCGGTGAAGCCGTCTACGCCGGCGAGATCTTTGATCCCGAGTACGACAACACGACCATTCCGTGTCGTTACGCGGGCTTCGGGCAGTCGGTGACCGGCACCTCTGGCAACTACACGGTCTCCGGCTCGCCCACCAACAAGATTCCCATCACTCGCGCCAGCACCGTGGCCATGAATTTCGTCAACACCTACCTGATGCCGCTGGCGAAACAGGAAGTCTCCGGCAACAGCTCCTACAACTACGCCTATCGCAGCCCGGGCGTGGTCACCAACACCGCCTACAGCTTCCGCATCGACCAGAACATCGGCGAGAAACACAAGATCTGGGGCTTCTGGAGCTCGCGCGAGAACACCGACTCCGGCGGCAACTCCAACATGCCGCCGCCAATCCAGACCTGCTGCGGAACCGTCGATCAGTTGGGCAAACTCTTCCGCGCCGGTTGGGACTGGGTCATCTCTCCCAGCGTCATCAACTCGCTCACCGTGGGCGGCAACCGCTCCAACAACATCAACAAATCGAAGGCCTCCAAGATGGGCACCGACTGGGACCAGAAGTTCGGCATTGCCAACGGCTTCAGTGACGACTTCCCTGTCTTCGAGTTCTATAGCAACACCTTTGGCTCCATGGGTCAGCAGGAAGATTCGACCGACGTGGACAACGTCGTCGCCCTCAACGACATCATCCACTGGCAGCATGGTGCGCACAGCTTCACGCTCGGCGCCGAGGGCCAATATCACCAGTACTCCTGGGTCAGCCATATCGGCGGAACCTGCAGCGGCAACGCCGGCTGCTTCGAGTACTGGGACAACCAGACCGCCTCCGACGAGGACTTTTGGGGACAGGACGGAAACTCATTCGCGGCCTTCCTCATTGGCGAAACCGGTTTGGCGACCAATCTGAACGATCTCCACGCCCCGCGCTGGATCATGCACTCGCTGGCCGTCTTCGCCAGCGACAGTTGGAAGGTCAAGCCCAATCTCACCGTGAACGTCGGCCTGCGCTGGAGCTACGACACGCCGCGTCACGAGGCCGAGGGCGACACCGCCAACTGGGATCCCACCCTGACCGATGAGGCAACCACGGCCGGCATGTACCCGCAGGCCAAGGGCGCACTCGTATTCGGCGGCAAGGGCGCCGGACGCAACGGCAGCCAGAACGAAACCTGGGCCTCGGTCTACAAGAAGGACTTTGAGCCGCGCGTCGGCTTTGCCTGGAAACCCAGCATGTTTTCCGATAAGGCGGTCATTCGCGGCAGCGCCGGCATCTACTACGGTCCGCTGGTCTATGCCGATTACGGTCAGGGTTCCGTGCAGGGCTTCACCGTCTCGGGCAATCTCTACACCACCGATCCACTCGACGGTGTTCCGCTCGATGCCGGTCTTGCGGCCCTGCCTACCACGCCCGACCTCAACGCCAATCAGCTCGACGGCACCAGCACCAGCGCCGACTATATAGCCAAAAGCAACGGACGCCCCGGCATGGTTGAGAACTGGGCGCTGGAAACGCAGTACCAGATCACTCCGCATCTGTTCGCCACCGTCGGGTACATCGGCAACCACGCCACGCACCTTCATGGCATGCTCGACTTCAAAAACGACATGCCCGACAAGTACATGGAACTGGGCGACTGGCTCAACTGGTGGGCGTACTATCCCGGAACACCAACCGGGGTTGGAACTCCCATGGAGCCCTATGCGAACTTCAGTTGCGCATCCGGCTGCACCTGGCCTATCAACGAGCCCGAGTATCAGGCGCTGCGTCCGTACCCGCAGGTCGAATACATCAACATGGACAGCTACCTGCAGAACCTCGGCCAATCCACCTACGAGGCGCTTGAGGCTCGCCTTGAGCAGCGCTTCCACAACGGCCTGAACATCCTCGCGTCCTACACGTTCTCCAAAACGTTGACCGACGCCGATGTCATCCAACCCTACTGGAGCACGCTGCAGAACGGCGGCGCCGTCCAGGACCCCGAAAACCTGCGCGGTGAAAAGGCAGTCAGCAGCGAAGACATTCCCAATAACTTCGTCCTCAGCTACGTCTATGACCTGCCCCTCGGCCGCGGCAAGCACTTCCTCTCCACCAACTCAAGTGTCCTCAATGCAGTCGTCGCCAACTGGAGCGTGGGCGGCATTCACCACTACCAGGGCGGCCAGCCCATCAGCATCTACGGAGCCACCGGCATCCCCGGCAAAAACTCCAGCGTGCGCTTCGATCGCGTAGCCGGTCAAGCCGTCAAGAACAAGAGCTACAAGAACCCGCTTGAGTTCAGCAGCACCTCCAATGCCACCGCCTGCGCCACCGGTTACTTCAACTGCGACGCGTTCTACGATCCCAACCTCTTCCAGAACCGCGACCCCGACGGCGTCGGTTCCACTGGACAGGGCAACCCATGGCGCTTCGGCACCATGCCCCGCAACTCCTCCGACATTCGAGGCTTTGGCTACTACGACGAAGACTTCAGCATCTCCAAGCTGATTCCGATCCGCGACAGAATCAAGATTGACTTCCGCGGCGAGATGTTCGATGCCTTCAACCGCCACATCTTTACGCGTCCTGTGTCGGACCTCAGTTCCACGGTCGTCAATGTCGGACAGATTGGCGGATTGCAACTGGGACCGAGGCAGGTGCAGTTCCAGTTGCGCATCACCTACTGACGTTGTCTGCGTTCCGGTATGTACGAGCCATGCGCGGAACGCAATCGGCGCGGTGTCTTCCTCACGGACGCCGCGCCGCATTTCGCCAAACGCCGCGCAATTGCGCGCATCACCCGCGTATCTCTAAATACGATTCACCAGGAGCATTCCTATGCCTCGCGTCCTCTCCCTCGCTGTTCTCACGCTGGTCTGCTTGCTCACCGCATGTGGAGGAGGCGGCTCCGGTTCCTCGTCGTCTACCGGCACCACCACCGATATGGGTACAATCGCCGCCGTTGACGACACCGATCAGTACTCGATCGAGAACGCGGCCAGCGGCATGGTGCTCGGCATCTCCGGCCAAAGCCAGACTGCCGGAACCTACGTCGTGCAGGAAGAAGCTTCCACAACCACCGCCGACATCGACTGGCACTTCATGCCCATGGGAAACACGCAATACAACGTGGAGAACATGCTGACCCACCAGGTGCTCGGCATTCTGAATGCTTCCACCTCTTCCGGTGCACAGGCGCTCGAGTACCCCGACAACGGCACCAACGACCATCTCTGGGCCTTCTACAAACTTACCGATGGAAACTATCTCATCAAGAACGTGAATAGCGGCCTCTACCTGGAAGACGCCAACTCGGGAACCACCTCGTCCGCTACCATCGATCAGAGTGCACGCTCGACCACCAGCACCGGTTGCACCTGCCAGGAGTGGAAACTTACTTCCACCAACACGGTCGCCTATCCCAGTCCGATGACCGTCTCCGGCACCGGCATCTACGTGCACGATCCGTTCCTGATGCAGGATCCGGCAACACATCTCTACTGGCTCTACGGCACGCATCAAACGCTGGCCTACTCCACCGACCTTTCCACCTTCACCTATACCACCACGACCTCGGCGGAAGGCGCCTGCACATCGTCCACCGGCACCGGCTGGCTCACCGTGCAGAGTCATTGCCCGATCATCGGTCCCGACTTCACCTCGTGGTCGGGCCTGCAAACTCCGCCCTCGTATAACAACGGAACCAATATCGATGTCTGGGCGCCGAGCCTTCTCTACAACGGTGGAACTTACTACCTCTACTACGCCGTTCCCTATGAGCCTTCCACCGGCGCTGAAGCGGTGATCGGTCTCGCCACCAGCACGAGCCCGTACGGTCCCTGGACCGATGAAGGCTACGTCGTTACCTCGTGGACCGATGCCACCACCGCCGTGCCTGCAACCAATCCGTGGGGCTTTACGTCGACAACGACCTGGAACGCCATCGACCCGGCGCCGTTCGTCGACGCCAGCGGCAACTGGTGGCTGGTCTTCGGCTCCTGGTCCGACGGCATTCGCGTGTTGCAGTTGCAGTCGCCGTCGAGCGCCACCTCGGCCTCGACGGTTGGACAGCCGGTCTCCACCGATACCAGCACTTGGACGAAGGTAGCCTATCGTTCGGCGGGCGAGGAAGGCCCGTTCATCTATCCATACGTCTTCAACGGGACGCAGTACTACTACTACTTCGCTCCCATCAACACCTGCTGCTCTGGAACCTCCAGCACCTATCGCACCATCGTCGGACGCTCCACGTCGCCCAGCGGGCCCTTTGTCGATCGCGGAGGCATCGCTCTCACCTCCGGCGGAGGCACCATCCTGGTCAGCTCGCACGGCAACATCTATGGGCCCGGCGGCGGTAGCGTCCTTACCGACACCGGCAGCGACGGCGCCAGCTCCATTCCCACCTTCGTCTATCACTACTACGACGGCAACAACAACGGCACACCCACACTGGGCATCAACCGCCTGGGCTTCACCTCGGACGGTTGGCCCTACCTCGAATAATTCCGCACGCGCGCCGCTTCCCGTACAGCCGATGCGGCGCGCGTGTTCGGTCCTTTCATTTTTCGCATCGACGATTGGAGAGCATTTCCGATGTCTGGCAAGCGTTCTTACCTTCTCGCGCTGTTCTTTCTACTTTCCATGCCGCTCTTCGGTCAGCAGCCCCAGGCCATCCCGCTGAGCGGCGATTATCGTTTCACACACGATCCTTCCATCGGCCGCGAGGCCGGCGTCTACTATGTCTTCGCCACCGGCGCGACGCCCAACGGAGGTCAGTTCGCTATCCGCTGCTCGCCGAATCTCACCGACTGGAAGCTCTGTGGACAGGTCTTCGGCTCCATTCCCGCATGGATTCGCAAGGCCAGTCCCCTGACCAAGGATCTCTGGGCGCCCGACATCTCCTACTTCAACGGCAAGTTCCATCTCTATTACGCGTACTCCACCTTTGGAGGCAACGCCTCCGGCATCGCGCTCGCCACCAACGAGACGTTGAATCCCGCCAGCCCGGAATATGCCTGGAAGGACGAAGGCCTGGTCTTGCAGTCCACTCCATCCGACAACTTCAACGCCATCGACCCCAACATCGTCCTCGATCAAAAAGGTCATCCCTGGCTGAGCTTCGGCAGCTTCTGGGGCGGCATCAAAATGCGCCGCATCGACGCCACCACGGGCAAGCTGGACGCCGCCGACTCCGTGCTCTACTCCCTGGCGGCGCGCGCCCGGCCCGCCGATGCGGCTCCGGCCAAGCCCGGCCTGCCGCCCGACTGGCAGGCCGTGGAAGCACCGTTCATCGTGCGTCACGGGGAGTTCTACTATCTCTTCGTCTCCTTCGATCTCTGCTGCCGTGGCGCCGACAGCACCTATCGCACCATGGTGGGCCGCGCCACGCGCGTCACCGGCCCCTATCTCGACGCGCAGGGCAAGCCGATGCTGCAAGGAGGCGGCACGGAACTGCTCACCGGAAACAACCGCTGGCGCGGCCCGGGCGGCGAGTCGGTTCTGCTCCGCCCGGAAGGAGACATCCTCGTCTTCCACGCCTACGATGCAACCAACGGCCAGCCCGCACTGCAAATCTCCACGCTCGTCTGGAAGGATGGCTGGCCCACCGCCGCTTTGGGAACCAAATAAACCAATCCACTGACTCTTCGCAAATTCCTGGCAGTCGAGGCCGATACGTCTCGACTGCCATTTTTTTGCGATCGAGCTACGGCCAGCAGGAACGTCCGGCTCTGGCGCATATGTGTTCCAGCTCACCTTCCGCACGTTCCCTCCCGTGTTACGGTACGAATGTAGGGGGTTGGTACGGGGAGCTGTGCCCCATTTCCCCATTTGCCACAGGCCCCCATGGATTCAGTAGTTTACCGCTCGATTGGAGTTAGGATCGATGTTCAGGATTCTCGAAGCGCGCACTGTCGGACACAATATCCGGCAGCTCGTGATTGAAGCGCCCCGCATTGCCCGCAAGCAGCGCCCGGGACAGTTCGTCATTCTCCGCCTGCACGAAAAAGGCGAGCGCATTCCCCTCACCATCAAGGGGTCCGACCCCGCCGCCGGCACCGTGACTATTGCCGTGCAGGCCGTCGGCAAGACAACTTCCCTGCTCGCCGCCCTTGAGACCGGCGACTACATCCTCGACATCGTCGGCCCGCTCGGCCGCCCCTCCGAGATCGAGAACTTCGGCACCGCCATGATCCTGGCCGGCTCGGTGGGCACCGCCATGGCCCTGCCCACCGCCGCCGCGCTCAAGGCCGCCGGCAACCACGTCATCTTCGTCGAAGGCGCGCGCAGCAAAGAGATGGTTGTCTTCGAGGACGAGGTCCGCACCGCCAGCACCGAGACATTCATCTATACCGACGACGGCACCTATGGCGAGCACGGCCTCGTCACCAAAAAGCTCACCGAGCTGATCGAGTCCGGCCGCAAGCCCGACTTCGTGCTCGCCGTCGGCCCCGTGCCCATGATGCGCGCCGTGGCCCGCATCACCGCGCCGCTCGGCATCAAGACCATGGTCAGCCTCAACTCCATCATGGTGGACGGCACCGGCATGTGCGGCGGCTGCCGCGTGCTGGTCGGCAACGAGAGCCAGTTCGCCTGCGTCGACGGACCCGAGTTCGACGCCTCCAAGGTCAACTTTGAAGTCCTGATGCAGCGCAACACCATGTATCGCGACAAGGAGTGCGCCTCGCTCGAACGCTACAAGGCCGACGAGCCGGCTGAGCTGGCCCGCATCCGCGCCGAGCTTCATGAACTCGCCGAAGGGGAGAAGCACTATGTCTGACACCAAGAACGCACTCCCCATCAAGGACCGCATGAAGATCACGCGCATCGCCATGCCCGAAGCAGAGCCCGGCGCGCGCGCCTGCAACTTCGGCGAGGTGAACCTGGGCCTCGGCTCCAACCAGGCGCTGATCGAGTCCTCGCGCTGCATCGCCTGCATGAAGCCCGGCTGCGAGATCAAGTGCCCGGTCGGCGTAAAGATCCACTCCGTCATTGAACTCATCTACGCCGGCGACTTTCTGGCCGCCGCCGCCAAAATGCGCGAAGACAACGCCCTGCCCGCCGTCACCGGCCGCGTTTGCCCGCAGGAAAAGCAGTGCGAGGGCGGCTGCGCGCTCGGCAAAAAGGGTGAATCGGTCGCCATCGGCAACCTGGAGCGATTCATCGCCGACTACGAGCGATCGAGCGGCCAACTCGGCCTGCCCGCCATCGCGCCCGCCACGGGCAAGAGCATCGCCATCGTCGGCAGCGGGCCTGCTGGCCTCTCCGCGGCCGGCGACCTCATCCAGAAGGGCCATCGCGTCCGTGTCTTCGAGGCGCTGCACGAACTCGGCGGCGTGCTCATCTACGGCATCCCCGAGTTCCGCCTGCCCAAGGACATCGTCAAGAACGAGGTCGAAAACCTGCGCCGCATGGGCGTCGAGTTCGAGACCAACGTCGTCGTCGGCAAGAGCGTCACCCTCGACGAGCTGATGCAGGAAGAAGGCTTCGACGCGGTGTTCGTCGCCACCGGCGCGGGCCTGCCGCAGTTCCTTCGCATCCCCGGCGAGCACCTCAACGGCGTCTACTCCGCCAACGAGTTCCTCACCCGCACCAACCTCATGCGCGCCTATCGGTTTCCCGAGTACGACGAGCCCATCTACGACTGCCGCGACCGCAATGTGATCGTGGTGGGCGGCGGCAACACGGCCATGGACGCGGTGCGCACGGCGAAGCGGCTGGGCGCACGCACGGCCACGCTCGTCTATCGCCGCTCCGGCGCGGAGATGCCCGCGCGCGCCGAAGAGGTGAAGCACGCCCGCGAGGAAGGCATCCAGTTCAGCATGTTGACCAACCCGGTCGAGTTTCTGGGTGACGAAAATGGCTTCCTGACTGGCGTGCGCTGCGTGCGCATGGAGCTGGGCGAGCCCGATTCGAGTGGCCGCCGCCGTCCGGTTGAGGTCGCGGGCTCGGAGTTTGTGCTCCCCGCTCACGTCGCCATCGTCGGCCTGGGCACTACCGCCAATCCGCTCATCCAGAGCACCACGCCCGACCTGAAGACCAACGCCCGCAACTACATCGTCGCCGACCCCGCCACGGGCCGCACCTCCAAGAAGGGTGTCTTTGCCGGGGGCGACATCGTCACCGGCGGTGCGACCGTAATCCTGGCCATGGGCGCGGGCCGCAAGGCAGCCGCATCCATCCACGACTACCTCACCAGCGGCGTCTGGGAAACCGAGCCCGTCACCGCCTCGTCTTGACCCTACTGTTGCGGATGCGCGTACGGAGGGAGCAGGGGGCTTTCAGCCCCCTGAAAAGCAGCCCCAGTTTTTTGGGGCCTTTAGGCCCGGCTTCAAGCCATCCGAGGCAAGTGCAACTGTAGTATTGAGCATCGGGAGATTCACTTCCATGAAGAAGATCTGCATCTATGGCGCGGGCGCCATCGGTGGATGGCTGGGTGCGCGCCTGGCTTCGCACGCAGTCGTGCCGCTGGCCGTGGTGGCGCGTGGCGCCACGCTTGCGGCGCTGCGTCAGCACGGCCTCCGCCTTGCCAGTCCCGACGGAGACGTCCAGGTGCGCGTGCAGGCCAGCGACGCCCCTGCGGAGCTAGGCGTACAGGACCTCGTCATCGTCGCAGTGAAAGCGCCTGCGCTCGCCGCGGTGTCGCGCAGCATTGGCCCGCTGATCGGGCCGGAGACCATGGTTCTCACTGTCACGAACGGCGTGCCGTGGTGGTTTCTTGAGGAGTTCGACTGTCCGCTGAAAGGCTCGCGGCTCCACGCGGTGGACCCGGACGGCGCGATCTCTCGCGCCATTCCCATCGCGCGCGTGGTGGGTGGCGTGGTGCACGCCAGTTGCTCGCTCGATAGTCCCGGCGCAATTCGTCATCACTTCGGACGCAAGCTGATTATCGGCGAGCCGGCGGGCGGCGTCACGCCGCGCGTGCAGGAGCTGGCCCAGTTGCTCACACAGGCTGGATTTGAAGCAGAGGTGTCGCCGCGGATTCAGAAAGATGTGTGGTTCAAGCTCTGGGGCAACATGACCATCAACCCCATCAGCGCGCTTACCGGAGCCACCGCCGACCGCGTGATCGACGATGAGCTGGTGCGCGCGTTCGCCACCAGCGTGATGCGCGAGGCCAAGGAAATCGGTGTGCGCATCGGAATCCCCATCGCCGAGGAGCCCGAGGACAGGCACGAAGTCACGCGCAAGATCGGCGCCGTCAAGACCTCGATGTTGCAGGATGTGGAAGCGGGCCGTCCGCTGGAATTGGACGCGCTGGTGGCTTCCGTGCGCGAGCTGGGCCAACTGACCGGTGTGCCGACCCCCTTCACCGATGCGCTGCTGGGATTGGCGCGGCTGATGGCGCGAACACGCGGACTCTATTGATTTGGCTGACAGCCATCAAACAATCATTTGTCAGATCGGATTGCGACCTTTGACCGATGTGCAGGTCCAACCTTTCGGACCTGCGCGCGTAGGTCTCTGACCGCATGAAGTTGCACCAACTCCGTGCCCCATCCTTTCGCCTCTTTTCTGGCGAAAGGGTGGGAGAGCACAAAACCCCAAAGAACGAAATCCTCCAGCCAGAAACCTAGTACAGCCGGAAGTTGACCTCGACGTTGATGCGCACCGGAACCGGCTGATTGCCCTTCATGGCTGGCTTGAACTTGTACTTCCGCACAGCTTCGAGCGCCTTCTCGTCCAGGCCCATGCCCAGCGTGCGCACCACGCGCGGATCCTGCGGGTTGCCGTGCGCGTCCACAATCACCGAGATCACGCAGATGCCCTGGTACTTCGCGCGCCGCGCCTCGTCGCTGAACTCGGCCTCCGGCGTGAAGATCGGCACCGGGTTTGAAACTCCGCCGCCTACCCTGTAGAGCCCTCCGCCGGCATTGCCGCCGTAGCCCGGCCCGTAGCCGTTGCCCGTGCCCGAGCCTATGCCGCCGCCGTAGCCTGTGCCCATGCCGCTGCCGCCGCCCTGGCCGTTCGATGCGATGGTCACGTTCGGCGACTTCGACACGCCGAAGTTCGGCATGTTCGGGTTATCCGGCAGTTTAATGTTCGGCTGCACATTGATCGCCGCCGGCACCTCCAGCTTGGGATGGTCGAGCAACGGCACCATCGGAGGCGTCATCGGGTCTTTCATTCGCGGAGGCAGCTTGCCCTTGATCGGATCGACGATATCGTGCGATCCGCCGCCACCGCCGCCGCCCGCCGCTTGACCGGCCTTCGGCGCCTTCAGGTCGAAGTTGCCCACATCGATGTTGGTCGCGGTTGTCGGCGGCTTCACCGCTTTCACCACGGCCTTGATGCCCAGCCAGATCGCGAACAGCACGATGAGGATGTTGATCGTGCTCGAAATGCCCACCGCCCACGGATTCGTCTTGACCGCCATGCGGTCCGGAACCGGAATCGGTGTCGAGGTCAGTTCGAGTGGAGGGAGCTTCACCGGGAAAAAGACATCGCGCACATTCTCGTACAGCGTCCGCCACACGGACTTCTCGTCGAAGGCCTTGCCGAGCAAGGCATCGAGCTCGTGTCCAGTGGACTCCGCCGCGCGGTTGGCGCGTTCTGCCGGTGATGAAATCAAAAGTTCGTTTGCCATATTGGACGCCGGCTTGTGTGTTTGCGAGTGCCCAGCCGGAGGGCGGTCCGAGCGCGGGACCTGACCTCCATTATGCTCGACGGCGGCGCTGCTTGTCTTCCTTCTGATGCTGCCCGTCTCATCGGCGTTACTCTCTGTCCGCGCATAGTTCTCGGACCCCGCAGATTCCCACATCTGATAGACGAGGAACCACGCCCAGTGTTACCGGCAATTCTCACGCGAACAATTTACACTGTGAGTTGATCCATCCCGTTCGATTTCAGGAGTGACAATGTCCGTAGCGCCGGAGTTGAAGGCGACGCTGAACCTGCCGCAAACCGCCTTCCCCATGAAAGCCAATCTCCCTCAGAATGAGCCACTTCGCCTGGCTCGCTGGACGGAGATGCGTCTCTACGACGAGGTCCGCAAAGTCTCCAAGGGCCGCCCCGTTTACCTGCTCCACGATGGCCCGCCCTACGCCAACGGCCCCATCCACCTGGGCCACGCCCTCAACAAGGGCCTCAAGGATTTCGTCGTCAAGTCGAAGACCATGGCCGGTTTCGACTCCCCCTACGTCCCCGGTTTCGACTGTCACGGCCTGCCCATCGAGATCAAGGTCGACGAGCAGCTCGGCCGCAAAAAGCTGGAAATGCCCGCGCCCGAGGTGCTCAAGGCCTGCCGCGCCTACGCGCAGAAGTATATCGACCTGCAAAGCTCGCAGTTCCAGCGCATCGGCGTCCTCGGCCGCTGGGACAATCCCTACAAGACCATGTCGCGCGAATACGAGGCCCGCACCCTCGAAGCCCTCTACGGCTTCCTCGAAAAAGGTTTCGTCTATCGCGGCCTAAAGCCCGTCTACTGGTGCATCCACGACCGCACCGCGCTCGCCGACGCCGAGATCGAGTACGAGCAGCACACTTCCACGGCCATCTACGTCCGCTACGCGCTCACCTCCAAGCCCGAGGCCCTGGCGCAGGCGCTCGCCGGCCGCGAGGTCTACACCATCATCTGGACCACCACCCCCTGGACCATGCCTGCCTCCATGGCCGTGGCCTTCCATCCCGACTTCGAGTACGTCGCCTTGGCTGCCAGCGGCGAGTGCGATCCGGAGCCGACGGCCTCATCGCCGGTCTATATCGTTGCCGCCGAACTCGCGCCCTCGGTCATCGCCGCCTGCAAGTTGGGTAACACCGCCGAGCTCGCACGCTTCAAGGGAAGCTCGCTCGAGCACGCCACCTTCCAGCATCCCTTCCTCGATCGCTCCATCCTCGGCGTCCTGGCCAGCTACGTCACCGCCGACACCGGCACCGGAGCCGTCCACACCGCGCCCTCGCACGGTGCCGACGACTTCTACACCGGCCAGCGCTACAACCTCGACCAGACTTGCCGCGTCGATGCCGCAGGCCGCCTCCACGTCGACGAGTCCGCCTGGCCCTTCACCGCACTCCCGGCCTTTGAAGGCAAGAAGGTCGAAGCCGCCAACCCCATCATCCTCGCCATGCTTGAAGAGCGTCGCGCACTGCTCGCCGCCGCGCCACTGGAGCACTCCTACCCGCACTGCTGGCGCTGCCACAACCCCGTCATCTTCCGCGCCACCGAGCAGTGGTTCATCTCGCTCGACACGCAGGTGAAGAACGCCGCTGGAGAAGAAAAGACCTTCCGCCAGCTCACCATCGACGAGATCGACAAGGTGGTCTGGGATCCGGCCTGGGGCAAGGAGCGCATCACCAACATGATCGCCACCCGCCCCGACTGGTGCATCAGCCGCCAGCGCATCTGGGGCGTGCCCATCGCCGTCTTCCTCTGCGAAGGCTGCAACCAGCCCATCGTCGATGCCGCGTTGAACGAGAAGATCGTCGATCTCTTTGAGCGCGAGGGCGCCGAAGCCTGGCACACCACCGACGTGGCTTCCCTGCTTCCAGCCGGAGCCACGTGCGCGCACTGCGGCGGCACGGCCTTCCGCAAAGAGACCGACATTCTCGACGTCTGGTTCGACTCCGGCACAAGCTGGTTCGCCGTCGCCGAGTCCGACCCCGAGCTTGCCGAAGTCTACAAGAAGTTCGAGCGGAACGAGGGTCCGAAGGTGCTGTACCTCGAAGGCGGCGACCAGCATCGCGGCTGGTTCCACTCCTCGCTGCTCACTTCGGTCGCTCTGCGCGGACGCGCGCCCTACTCGAACGTGGCCACCGCCGGCTGGACGCTCGACGAGCAGGGCCGCGCCATGTCCAAGTCGCTCGGCAACGGCGTCGACCCCGTCGACATCGCCAACCGCATGGGCGGCGAGATCGTCCGCCTCTGGGTCGCCTCCGTCGACTTCCGCGAAGACATGGCCGCCAGCGAAAACCTGATGCAGCGCTGCGCCGAGCTCTACCGCAAGCTGCGCAACACCTTTCGCTTCCTGCTCGGCACGCTTAACGGCTTCAACCCCGCCACCGACGAAGTTCCCGCCGCGGAGTTGCTGCCGCTCGACCGCTACATGCTGGCCCGCACCCGCGAGCTGACCGAGAAGGTCCTCGGCTTCTACGAGACGTTCGAGTTCCATCGCGTCTATCACGCCGTGAACGAGTTCGCCATCGTCGACCTCAGCTCCTTCTATCTCGACGTGCTCAAGGACCGCCTCTACACCTTCGCGCCCACCAACCCCGCGCGCCGCTCCGCGCAGACCGTGCTGTGGAAGATCACCGAGGCTCTCGTCCGACTCGTCGCTCCCATCCTCAGCTTCACCGCCGACGAAGTCTGGGAGTACCTGCCCAAGGTCGAAGGCCGCGCCGCAAGCGTGCACCTTGCGCTCTTCCCGAAGCCCGAAGAGGTCTTTCCCAATAGCCCTGTTAACTTGATAGAAAACTGGAAACTACTCTTTGCAATTCGAGGTGGCGTGCTCAGTGCGCTTGAGGAACTTCGGCGGACTAAAGTTATCGGTAAGTCACTTGAGGCTGATGTCGAATTGTATGCGGAAGGCACGACCTACGAGAACCTCCGTGAGTCTGGTGCGAGCCTCACGGAGCTCTTCAATGTTTCGCAAGTTCACGTGATTAAGGATTTCAAAAGAAATCGAAGCAGTGCGCGCGTATCGAATCCACGGGAAATTGAATTTTCGAACATTGCGAACCTTCAAGGATTCGTCATGCCCGCCAGCGGCCATAAGTGCGCCCGCTGCTGGAACTTCATGCCCGAGGTAGCAGACTACGGCATCTGGCAGAACGTCTGCACCCGTTGCAGCACGGCTCTCAAGGAAATGAACGTCGCCCCGCCGGAGGCTGCCTCTTGAACTTTCCCGCCCCGCGCCGGCTTCCGGTTCTCCTCGCCATCACGGCGGTCGTCATCGGACTCGACCGCCTCACCAAGTGCCTTGTCTCCACGCGCATCCCGCTGGGCGGAGCCGTGCCGGTCATCCCGCGCGTGCTGCGCATCACCCACTGGACCAACGAGGGCGCGGCCTTCTCGCTCTTTGCCGACTCGGCCTCGCCCGATCGCGTTCGCTGGGCGCTGGCCGCGTTCGCGCTGTTCATCGCGCTGGTCGTGCTCGCCGCTCTGGTGCGCCTCGGCAGCCGCATCACCCGCACCACCGTTGCACTCGCGCTCATCCTCGGCGGCGCGCTCGGCAACGTCTACGACCGCATCGTCTACGGCTCGGTCGTCGACTTCATCGAGGTCCACATCTTCACCTACCACTGGCCCGACTTCAACGTCGCCGACTCCTGCATTGTCATCGGCGCTTGCCTGCTCATGCTCGATTCCCTGCTGACTCCCAAGACCACGCCCGCAATCGAGGCCTGATCGCAGATCCTCCAAACGCACGAAGGCCGTCCGGTATTGCGCCGGACGGCCTTTTCGTGTGTCTCGGGAGGGAGGAACAGGGGAAGCTTAGCGGGCCTCGAACTTGATGTTGAGGTCCATATCCATCGCCACGCTCTGATCGTCCAGGGTCGCGGGCTCAAAGCGGGCTGCGCTCACGGCAGCCAGAACACGCGCATCGACGGTCTGGTTCACGGACTTGAGCAGGTGCACATTCTGCGGCACACCCTTCTCGTCCACACGGAAAGCCACAACTACTTTCTGGTTCGCCAGCGTGTTCGCGGGAAAGTCGCTGATCGCAACATGAACTTCAGGAGCGGCGATCAACTTCGGCGCAACCACACCGGTGCTGATACGGCGCGCCGACGAGGTGGGGATGTCGGACGGAGTCACGGCAGCGGGTTCGGAAACTTCGTTTTTTGCAACAAGCACGGTTCCCCGACCATTCACAGCCGTCTGAGCGGGGAGCAGCGCGGCGGACAAGAATAGACCTGCAACAAATATCTTGTTCATTGGATGTCTCCAAGTGGTCAAAGGTGACCAACACCAAGTTACCGTGAAATCAATACGATTGTCAATCATAAAAGTTTTACTCTGTAAAATCAGTCACTTGGAGTCTCTAAAGTGAGATTTCTCCTCCGCACCGTTCCAGATCATGGAACTACGCCTTTGCCCAAATACGCTGCGAGACGCAACCCAAACCTCTTCGCTACCATGGACATATGTCCCGATTCCCTGCCGGTCAAACCCTGCTCATCGACGCCGACGACACCCTCTGGGAAAACAACATCTACTTCGAGCGCGCCATCGCCGCCTTCATCGGTTATCTCGACCACAGCACCCACTCGCCGCAAGAAGTTCGCGCCGCCCTCAACGCCGTCGAGCGCGAAACGATCCTGGCTCATGGCTACGGCCTGTCGAGCTTCACCCGCTCCCTGCTCACCTGCTACGAGCGCCTTAGCACCGGACTCGTGAGCGACGAGAATCGCCGCCGCATCACCGGCTTTGCGCAGGCCATTGCCAACCAGGAGATCGAGTTGATGCCCGGTGTCGCCGAGTCGCTCGCGGAACTGGCCTCGCGCCACAAGCTCATCCTCATGACCAAGGGCAACCAGGCCGAACAGGCGGACAAGCTCACCCGTTCCGGACTCGCTTCGCACTTCACCGCCGTCGAGATCGTCGCCGAGAAAGACCCGCCCACGTATCGCGACGTCCTCGCGCGCCACGCGCTCGTGCCCGATGCGACCTGGATGATCGGCAACAGCCCAAAGAGCGACATCAACCCCGCGCTCGCCGCCGGGCTGAACGCCGTGTTTCTCTTCCACAAAGACACCTGGGTGCTGGAGCACGCTGAAGTTGCCGCACCGGATGCGGAACGGACTTTGCTGGAACTGGATCGTTTCAGCGCGCTGTGTGATATCTTTTAGGCCGAAGGTTTCTCGAGGAGAAACTCCCCTTTGAGTCGAGATCCCAGCTCCGTGCAGTTGCGCCTTCGTCGCGCCTATCCTCCGCCTCCACGCTTGCACTGGTTTGTCTTACTCGTTGCAGTCGTCGGCGCCGAAGCATTGGTGTCTCTGTTTGTGCACTCGCCCTACCGCGAACTGCTTTTCAACCTGATCATCGCGGTCTGGCCCATCTACATCTGCGTGTGGCTGCGGAAGATCGATCCCCGCTCCTCAGCTCTGTATTGGGCCATCGCCTCGCTGGCTACCGGGTTTCTGTTTGCCTGGCTGCTGTGGATCGTGGTGGTCTTCGAGGTCCGTGAAGATCTGCTCGACCACTACAATCGCCGCGAACCGATCGGCCTGCGCCTGCACATCATCCCCACGATCCTCTTCTCTTTTGTTTACTTCCAGTACCACCTCAGGCGCATCGCACGGCAAAAGATCGCGTGCGTGCCCTCGGCCGTCGCCTTGCCGGCCGACGCAATCCTCAGCGACTAAAGCAGAATCGGAGTCGATCTACCCACACATACCGGCCTCAAGTGGCTTTTTCCTCAAGAAAAGCCGCCTGACACACCATTTTCGAGGGCACTGTTACTCCGATTCTGCTCTAGCCGGGGCCGATCTGTTTCCCGGCCTGGGCTCCCGTCTGCCAGCGCGGATTCATTCGCATGATTTCCTCGCGAATCTCCTTGACGCGGCCACACCCGCAACAGAAGATTGAGAAAACCCGGACACCACAGCAGTTTCTTCGGCGTTTTCGCTCATGGCAAACACCCGATTCTGCGCGTTCAACAAATCCCGTGGCATCATCCTCAGCCTCGATGTGGCTGTCGTCGATGCCGCGATGGATCCGTTGCGCGTCCTGCGTGTGCTCATGGAGGGCCTCAGCTCCGAAGACACCACCGGCCTCTGGATCACGCACTTCCGGGCCGTCCCGGTCGCCCGCGCCGTCTCTCCCTTCGATCTGATCTATCTCGACTCCAGTCACTGCGTCGTCCACGCCATTGCGCTCACCGTCGACAGCGGCTTTGAGCCCTTTGACGGGGAGCCGGCCAGCGCCCTCGTGCTGCCGCCGTCCATCATCGCCTCCTCGCAGACCTCGCGCGGCGATCAGCTTGTCATCGTCGCGGCGCCCGAGACCGCCGCGGCTCCAGAGTCCGCCTGGGAGATGCCCTCCGCAGCCGAGCGTCCACATACTCCCGTTCTCACCTCCCCTGTGCCGCATCCCAAGCTACCGCCGCACGAGATACCCTCGTTTGCCGCTCTGGAGCACAGCCTCGAAAGGCCGGCACCGATTCCCGCGCAACCCGGGACCGGTGCCTCGCTTCCCACCTCCATCGAGCCGCTTCTCGCTTCTGCTCTTGCTCCGGTTGTGCCTCGGCCGCAGCCCGCGCCCGCTCCGCCGCCGGTTTCCGCCTATCCGGCCGTCCCCGCTGAACCACCCACTCCTTCCCTCCTCGAAACAGTCAAACGCGTGCCCGCGGTCGCCGATCCACCCATGGTCGAGTACTATCGCGAGCCGCTGCCGTCGTTCCGCACGCGCGTCCTGCGCTGGCTCAAGCTGGAGCCGCCGGCCGAGCCCGATCCGCCCAATCGCCAGCGCGATCGCCGCCGCGCCTATCGTCTCCATCGTCCCGACCTGGTGGCGTACTTCTTCACCGGCGGCGCGCCACGGCCGCATCGCATCCACGACATCTCCGTTACCGGCTTTTTCATGCAGTCGGAAGATCTCTGGGCCCCAGGCACGGTGATTCGCATGACGCTGCAGCGAATGGGCACGCGCGGCGACCAGCCCGGCGACGCCATCACCGTCCACTCCCGCATGGTGCGCCGCGGCGTGGGCGGCGGAGCCTTCGAGTTCGTCCTCTCCGGCTTTCTCGACGAGCCCTATCGCCGCGCCGCTTCTTGACGCAACGCGCCGCGCTCTGCTGTACTCCAATCATCGTCATGCAGATCGTCTCTACCCGCTTCGCCGGTCGGTCCATGCCTCTCGCTTCCATGCGAATTAAAGCGGAATCGGAGTAGATGTACCCAGGCACACCATTTCCGAGGGCACTGTTACTCCGATTCCGCTCTAGCATGTCCATCGCCCACGCGGGAACCGCCGCCTGACTTCCGGATCGCATCTTCCGTTGCCAAACAGGCCACCTCCCGCACCCGCGGCAGGTGGTTTTTCAGTCTCATGTTCCTTCTTCTTGATCGAGGAGATTCCATTGCACTCCGTCTCACTGTCCTCCATCCAGGCCGCTCGCGCCCGCATCGGCGAGGACATCTATGTCTCTCCCTGCCAGATGTCGCACGACCTGTCGAAGTTCGCCGGTCTGCCGCTGCATCTGAAGCTCGAAAATCTGCAACGCACCGGCTCGTTCAAGGAACGCGGAGCACTCAACAAGCTCCTGACTCTCACCGACGCCGAACGCAAACGCGGCGTCATCGCCGCCAGCGCCGGCAATCACGCTCAGGGCGTGGCTTTTCACGCCACCTCGCGCGGCATCCGTGCACAGATCGTGATGCCCCTCGCCACCCCGCAGGTCAAGGTCGCGGCCACGCGCAACTTCGGCGCAGAGGTCATTCTGCACGGCGCCAGCTACGACGAAGCCTGCGAAGAGGCGCTGCGCCTGCGCGACGAGAATGGCGCAACCTTCATTCATCCCTTCGACGATCCCGAGGTCATCTCCGGCCAGGGCACCATCGGCCTCGAGCTCCTGGAGCAGGTACCGGACATCGAAGCCGTCGTCGTGCCCATCGGCGGCGGCGGGCTCATCAGCGGCATCGCCTGCGCGCTCAAGGAGAGCAACCCCAAGATTCACGTGGTGGGCGTGGAGCCGGAGAGCCTGCCCTCCATGCTGCGCGCCCGCGAGGCGGGCAAGCCCGTGACGATCGCGCCCGAGGCGACCATCGCCGACGGCATCGCTGTGCGCCGCGCCGGAGACCTGACCCTGCCCCTCGTCGCGCGCTATGTGGACGAGATCGTGACCGTCGACGACGAGGAGATCGCCAGCGCCATTCTCCTTCTGCTGGAGCAGGAAAAGACGCTCGCCGAGGGCGCCGGAGCCGCGGCCCTGGCCGCCGTCGTACAGGCCAAGACCAACCTGCGCAATCGCCGCACCGTGGCGCTGGTCTGCGGCGGCAATATCGACGTCACCCTGCTGGCAAAGATCATCGAACGCGGTCTGGTCAAGGACGGACGCCTGCTGCGCCTGCGCATCTACCTGCTCGACCGTCCCGGAGCGCTCTTCTCCCTCACCGAGATTCTGTCGCGCGAGCGTGCCAACATTGTGGAGACCCTGCATAACCGCGCCTACTATGGCGTCAGCCTCGGTGAGACGGTCATCGACGTGACGCTGGAGACGCGCGGCGCGGCCCACATCACATCCATCCATCACGCCCTGCGCGAGGCCGGCTTCCGCTTCGAACGCATCCACTAGGAGACGCCCATGTATACCCCCACGTTCAATCAGGTGGCGGACCGCGCCGTGTTGCTCGACGCGATGCGCCAGAATGCCTTCGCTCTGCTGCTCGGTCCATTCCCCGGCGCGGACCCCGCCGCCGCGCCCGTGGCCACGCATCTGCCTCTGGTCATCCGCGACGAAGGCCCGCACGGTGTACTCGAAGGCCACTTCGCCCATGCCAACGCCCAGTGGAGCGCGCTCGCCGGCCGCGAAACGCTGGTGATCTTCAACGGCCCGCATGGCTACGTCTCGCCCGCGCTTTACGAAGAAGAGCTATCCGTGCCCACGTGGAACTACATCTCCGTGCACGCCTGGGGCGCGCTCGAAACCATCGAGGACGAGGACGCCAAGGATGCCCTGCTCAAGCGCCTCATCGCGGAGCATGAGCCAGCCTTCGCCGGGCGCTGGCGTGCGATGCCGGCCGGCTTCCGGCGCTCGATGCTGGCCGGTCTGGTCGGCTTTCGCATCCCCATCGCGCGCATCGAGGGCAAGTTCAAGCTCAGCCAGAACCGTTCCCAGGCAGATCGGGACAAAGTCCGGAGCGCGCACGCCGTAGGCACGGCCGCCGAGCGCGAGCTGGCCCAATGGATGCAACGGCTCGGCGTCTGACACCGGCACGCGGGCCTATGAAAACACATGGGATCGCGCCGCCCGTTTCCTCCCAGCCACCCCTTCGCGCGAACCCGAAACCTTTGCTATACTCATCTAGGTTCACCTCGTGCGGAGGTGGCGAAATTGGCAGACGCACTAGCTTGAGGTGCTAGCGCCGCAAGGCATAGGGGTTCAAGTCCCCTCCTCCGCACCAATCAGTTCGCCGCACCGGCTCTTCCCGGTGACTGGCCTGAGAAAGCAGCCGGCTCAATGCAAATTCTCTTTTATGCTGTCGTTGTCATCCACGTTATCGTCAGTCTCTTCCTGATCGGCGTCGTCCTGCTGCAACAGGGCCGCTCGGCCGATCTTGCCGGTGCCTTCGGCGGACAAGGCTCGCAGACCGCCTTCGGCCCCCGCGCCGCGGCCAATGTACTGACGCGCCTGACCACCTGGTCCGCGGTCATCTTCATGTGCACTTCGCTGGCGCTGACCATCCTCTACGTGCGCGGCTCGAACAGCAACCACTCGGTGCTGGGCGACACGCCTTCGTCGTCGGCCCCCGCCAAGTCGGGCAAGTAAGACTTTCGATCTTCAAATCGGACGCGCCCGGAGGCTTCGGCTTCCGGGCGCGTCTGTTTTTGCGCCTTCCATCGCTCTAGAATGAAGACATGATCCTGGAGACATTTCCTGTCGGCCCGCTGCAATGCAACTGCACTATCCTCGGCGACGAAGCCGCCGGCGAAGCCATCGTCATCGATCCCGGTGAGAACGTCACCCGCATCCACGCGCGGCTCATCGAACTGGGGCTCAAGCTGAAGCAGATTCTCATCACCCACGGCCATATCGATCACGTGGGTGGAGCGCTGAAACTGAAACAGCTCACCGGCGCGCCCATCCTGATGAACGAAGCTGACCTCGAGCAGCTCGACCTCATGGACAAGCAGGCCGCGTGGCTCGGCGTCGAGACGCCGGAGACGGCCCCACCGGACGAGTCGCTCGCCAATGGCCGCGGCGTCGGCCTGGCCGGCTATCAGGCGGAAGTGCTGCACACACCCGGACACACGCAGGGTTCTGTCTGCCTCCACTTCGCTCCGCTGAATCTGCTCGTCGCCGGCGACACGCTGTTTGCCGGCAGTATCGGCCGCACTGATCTGCCCGGCGGCAACACTGGGCAGATCCTCGACTCGATCCACGCGCGCCTGCTCACGCTTCCCGACGAAACGCGCGTCATCCCCGGTCACGGCCCAGCCACGACCATCGCGGCTGAGCGGCGCGGCAATCCGTTTCTGCGCATGGGCCTGTAACTACTTCTTCTGCGCCGCTGCGGTCGGTGGCATTTGTACTTGAATCATGTCTCCGGAGCCGGTGCCGATGGCTTCGCCGCCCATCGGGTCGGGCTCGATGGCGCGGACGATATGCGGCACCAGCATGAAGACAATCTCGTTGTCGACCTTCTCGTGATCCTGCGTGCTGAACAGATACTTGATGCCGGGAACCTCTCCGAAGCCCGGCCATCCGCTCACCGCCCCGGTAAGTTCCTTGGTAATGAGTCCGGCGAGGATGCTCACTTCGCCTTCGTGCAGCCGGATAACCTGCTCGGCCTTGTCCTGCGCGATCTCCGGTTCTTCAACGCTGTCGATGGTGACCGTCCCGCTCTCGGACGAGACCTCCATGCTGAGCTTCATGGTGACATCACGGTTCTCGTGGATTGTCGGTGTCATTTCCAGATTCACGCCGACGTCGATGTACTGGAATGAAGTCGTACTGGATGCCGTCGTGCCCGAGGTGTAGGTGCCCGTGGCGACTGGAATTCGTTCTCCGATCTTGAGCGTCGCCTTTTGCCCGTCGAGCGCGCGAATGCGTGGATTCTGCAAGAGCCGCGTGGTCGAGTCGGATAAAAGCAGATCGGCCGCGGCATTGCCCATCGAGTAGGAATAGGACGACGTACTGCCGATGTCGTTGAGCGTGCTGCTGGAACTCGAACTGATACTGAGCGAAGTGGGCGGCGAGATGCCCAGCTCGCGTTCCTTGTCGCGCTTCACTTGGAGCACATACACGTCGACGAGCACCTCGGGGCGCGCACGGTCGAGTGCGCGAATCATGCTCTTGGCTAGCAGGATTTCGTCGGCGGTGCCTTTCACCACAATCGCGTTCTGCCCAGCGATACTGTAGGTCTTTGCGCCGGTCAATACATTGCGCAAGGCCGACTGGATGTCGTTCAGGTCGGACTGCTGCGAGATGTTCGACAGATAGAAGATCTGCATGGCTTGCTGCTGCATGGTCTTGCGTTTCGCCGGAGTGTTCTGCGCAACGAAGATCGTGTTCCGCGTGACCGGCTTCCAAAAGCTGTTGGAAAGATCGCCGAGAATGCTCAGCGCCTGAAACACCGTGAGTTCGCGCACGTCGAGGTTGACGCGCACCGGATGATAGTCGGGATCGAAGAGAACGTTGATGCCGGCCAGCTTGCCCAGCGTCTGGTAGATGACCGAACTCTGCTCGCTCATCTGCAGAGTCATCGGTTCTTGATTCGCTATCTCGAGTCGCGCGGGAGGATTGGGATTCGCAGCGGCTGGCTGCGCGGGAGCAGGGCCCGGTATCTTTGCGGTGGGGTCTTTGGCGCGAATCAGATTCTGCGTCTTTTCGAGGTCCTGGCGCGCGATGGAACTGCCGGGATCAATCTCCAGTGCGCGAAGAAACTCGCTGAGAGCGGCAGTGAGTTTGCCATCGTCGAGTTGCTTTTCGCCGGCGTGGACATGCGCTTCACCGGCCGTGAAACGCACGCGCTCCACGGCCGCCTTGTAGCGGATATCTTCAGGGCTGGAGCGCAGTGCCGCGGAGTACGCACTGAAGGCTCCGTCGAGATCGCCTGTTGCTTCGGCTTTTGCGCCCTGTTGGTAAAGGCGCTTGTGTGAGAGCGCAAACAGAGAAGAAGTTCCCAAGGTCAACACAACGGCCACAAGAATCGCGGCTCTCATCGACAACCGAAACTGCATGATAGGATGCCATCCTTTGCGTACTGAATGCGCACACAGGCTCTCGCCGGGAGGCGGACGCTGCTGATGCGCATACAGCAATAGACGCGGACAAACGCGCAAGCGTTCCGATTCGAGTGGAAATTCTGCGCCGTATCGCATTGCACCGGGCGCTGTAAGCAGTACGGCGAACTTCGTCGTCTATAGAACATGCAAGTGGAAAAAGTACGCGGCATCAAAAGCAGGTATCGAGTGGCCGCGTGCGCGCTGCTGCTGGCCACATTGCCGCTGCGCGCCACCGCAGTGAACCGCGACGCAACGGTGCCCGAGCGCATAAGCCTGCATCTGCGCGGCGACACGGCCGAAGTAATGCGAGCCTGCTTCGGTCAATTCAAGCTGCAAGTAGACATCCTCAAGCGACCGAGTCAGCCGACACTGCGCATCGATCTCGACGACGCGGATCTGCAAACCGTCGAGCAAGTGCTCGGCTGGATGACGAACTCGTTCTTTGTCGCGCGCGAAGGCGGGCACATCCTCGCTCTTGAAGACACACCGTCCAACCGCAAGCGATTTAGCGCCAAACGCTATTTCTCGCTGGACGGATTGAACGAAGAGAATCGAACCAAGTTACAAGAGTTACTAAGTCACGTGCTCGGCGTAAAAGCTTCGACGGAGTCCGGACGCGGCTTCGCGGTGGAAGGCGACGCGGAGACGCTCGAACAAGCTACGCAACTGGTGGCGCTGGTGAAGCAACCTGTGCCCGATCTTTTGTTCAAGGTTCGCGTCTACACCATCACAGATTCGTACGAGTCGAATCTCGGCGTCGAGCCGCCCTCCACCACGCAGGGTTTCAGTCTGATGAGCGAAGCGGAGCAGTTGATCAGCAGTAACTCGTCGATCGTGGACGAGATGATCGCCGAAGGTCTGGTCTCGTCGTCCGACACGCTGGAGATCGCGCTGCTGCTGTTTGCCGCCGGATACACAACCAGCGACACGGCAAATGGCTTTGTCATTTTCGGCGGCGGATTGTCGTACATGGGAATGTCGTTCAGCAGCCCGTCGCTGAACGCATTGCTGACCGATTCGCGGCTGCACGAGATCGACGAGACGACCTTGCGGATTGCCGACCTGGAAAGCGGAAAACTGCGCATCGGCGAGCGCTACCCGATCAAGACGGACAGCTCTGTCTACTACAGCTATTCAACAACCACGTCCTCATGGACAACGACGACAACACCCAACGTGCAGTACGAAGACTTAGGTCTGACGCTGGAGTTATCGCCGCACTTGCTCGGCAACGGTCAGGTGTTCCTCGCCATCGACTGGAAGAATCAATCGCTGACCGGCAGCGAGATCGATGAGATCCCCGTGCTCGAGCGGCGTCAACTTTCAAATACGGTCGTGGTTCCGCTGAACTCGACAACAGTTCTCACCGGACACATCGCACGCGAGACGATAGGCGACACCGAGGGACTCTCGAGCAACGGCGACAAGACCCGGACCGGGAGCGACGTCCTCATCACCATCACACCCGAGCTGGCATCGTCGTCGGACGCTTCCAAGCTACCCGACCAATTTCGCAACATCTCCGGCGTCGCGAAGCACTGACCGCGCGCCCTCGTTATGCAATGCCGCCGTTTTCTAGGTAGTCCGCGAGCAGAGCCGCGCCGGTTTGGAACTCATCGGCGGGAGCCAGCAGACTGATCACCAGCCATCCCGCGGGCGCGAAGCCGAAGAAGTAGCCAGGGTGCGTCCACACGCCGCGATTCAGCAACTCCAGCACGGTCTGCTCGTCCGGCTGCAGCGCCGGAATGCGCAGCACCGCATACCAGCCGCCATCGGCGCACAGCCGCGTCACGGCAGGCAGCATTGCAAGCTGACGGTCCAGCTCGGCGAGATTTAGGAGAACGCGCTCGCGAATCTGCTCCTGAATCTTGCCGCGTCCCGCGAGCCACGCCGGAATCGCGCCCTGCACCGGCGCGTTCATGGAGAGAAACGTGTCGGCAATGACCTCCAGCCGCTCCAGCGCCTCGTCGTGCTCGGGCCCAGTCACCACGATCCACGCGGCCTTCATCTGCGGCAGCGCTGCAATCTTGCTCAGCCCGCTGACCACGTAGACCGCTACGCCTTCGAGCCCTGCTGCAAAGCTCGCCGGCGTCGCCCCGAAGCTGTAGTCGAGAAACACCTCGTCCACAATCAGCGCAAGCCCATGCTCGCGGCACAGGCGCGCCAGCTCTGCAGCCTCCCACGGCTTGGTAAAGTGCCCAGTCGGATTGTTCGGATGCACCAGCACCACAGCGCGCGTCGCCGGCGTCACCGCCCGGCGAAAGCCCTCCGGATCGATCTGCCAGCCGTAGTCGTAGACCAGCGGCGCGGCCTTCAGCCGCACGTCGTCCAGCACCGCCAGAAAATCGAACAGCGGATAGCCGGGCTGAGGAACAAGGATCTCACTGCCCGGGTCGCACAGCAGCCGAAAGAGAAAGCTGTAAGCCTCGCTGGTGGAAGTGGTCAGGACAATTTGCTCAGGCGATGCCTGAACATGGTGATCGGCATAGTAGGCGGCCACCGCCTGGCGCGCGCTCGGCAGGCCCCGGGGTTGCGGATCGTACTTGAGCGCCTGCGGATCGGCGAGTCCGGAGAGCAACTCCGCGTCATACGCAAAGCCGCAGCGCGTGGGGTTGGAAGCGGTCAGGTCGGCCAGGGGCAGCCCGGCGCGCAGTCGCGCATGATGCGCGCGCGAGAGCGCGGTTTCTTCGGTGTTCCAGTTGGTGCGTTGTGCAAACGGCATGGTTGTGTGTGCGCGGCTCGGCCGCATCGTGCAGACTAGAGAGAGGCGCCTCTTTCACCATACATCGGCGCACTCCTGGAGGTTTAGTTTGTCGCTGCGCGCAGTGGTGTTCGACTATGGAATGGTTTTAACCGGCACGCCGGACCAGACGGCTCACGCGGAGATGGTCCGCATCACCGGATTGCCCGTGGATGAATTCGAGCGGCTCTACTGGGCCGACCGCCACGCCTACGACGAGGGCAAGTTGACCGGTGTCACCTTCTGGCAAAAACTGCTGCGCGACGGCGGCCTCGCGCTGCCGGAAGACGCCGTGCATGCGCTCAATGCCGCGGACGCGCGCATGTGGACCACCGAGAGCCCGGAGATGGTTGCCTGGCAGGCACGGCTCAAGCAGCGCGGCCTCAAGACGGCGATCCTCTCGAACATGGGCGATGCCGTCCTCGCGAGCATTCTCAAAGCCTATGCCTGGATCGAGAACTTCGATGTCCGGGTGTGGAGCTACCAGCTCAAGATCGCCAAGCCCGATCCGGGAATTTACCGGCACACCCTGGCAGAACTCGGCGTCGAGCCCGGCGAAGCGCTGTTCATCGACGACAAGCTCGAAAACGTCGAGGCTGCGCGGGCGTTGGGCATGAAGGCCGTGCAGTTTTCCACCGTCGCGCGCCTGCGCGAGGATCTGAAAGCCGCCGGGTTTGACCGGGAGTTGCCCCTTCCCTGAATCGATTTTCTTCTACAGCGCGCCGTGCCCTCCATGCAGTACACTTGCTAGCCGTTGGGCGAGAGGCGGTCTGCTCGAACGTTTGAGCAGGCCGCTTCCCTACGAGACGGCGGCCGTGCCCGCGCGCTCGAACTCGTCGTGAGGAGGCATAGTGTGAAGATACATTCGGATTCGATGAGCCAGTTCGGCTGTGGGTTTGGACTGGCGGCGCTGGCCGTGGGCGGCGTTCTGGCAATGGCGCAGGCGGTTCCGGTGGTCACCGGCGATGCGCGCGTGGACAAGCTGTTGAACCAGATGACGCTCGAAGAGAAAGTCGCGCTGATCCACGGCACGCAGGAAGATCCTGCCGTGTACCAGGGACAGGCCGGATATCTGAGCGGCGTGCCGCGCCTGGGCATTCCCGGCCTCCGCTTTGCGGACGGGCCTCCCGGCGTGCTCACGCGTCATCCCTCGCAGGCCGAGACAGCCACCATGGGCGTGGCCGCGACCTTCAGCCGCAAGGACGCGGAAGACAACGGCCTGGTGATCGGTCGCGAAGACCGCGCGCTGGGCATCGATGTCTCGCTCCAGCCCTTCGTCAACATCGCGCGCGATCTCGAGTTCGGCCGCGCCTACAACACCTTCGGCGAGGACCCCTACCTGACCAGCGAGATGGGCGTGGCCGAGGTCAAGGGCATCCAGTCGCAGCACGTCATGGCGCAGATCAAGCACTTTGTGGCCTACGACTCGAATGCGACCAACATCTTCCTCGACGACCAGACGCTGCACGAAATTTATGTCGCGCCCTTCGAGGCGGCGATCCAGCGCGCCGACGTCTCGTCGATCATGTGCTCGTACAACCGCATCAACGGCACCTTCGCCTGCGGCAACGCACCCACACTGACTAAAATCCTGCGCGACCAGATCGGCTTCAAGGGCTTCATCACCTCCGACTGGGGCGCGGTTCACGCGGTCAACTTCATCAACGCCGGACTCGATATGGAGATGCCGGGCGCGCAGCCCGGGCCGATGGGCTCCTTCATTCCGGCGTTCTTCGACATGCTGCCTCCGCCGCCCCCGCTCAAGATCGATCCCAAGCAAGCGGCCGACATGAATGAGGCGATGTTCGGCGGACATATTCCCGAGGAACCCGCACCGGCCCGCGAGAACATGGGCGACTTCGGCGTCAAGCTCGACACGAAGAAGATGGCCCAGGCGCTCAAGGACGGCACCGTGAACGAGGCCGCGATCACCCGCGCCGCCGGACGCGTGCTCTATGAGATCGTTCACTTCGGCTATCTCGACGGACAGTCCAAGCACGAAGTCACCGAGCAGGCCATCGAAGCCAACGCGAAGATCATCGAGAAGACTGGCGAAGACGCGGCAGTACTGCTCAAGAACGAAGGCCACTTGCTGCCGCTGAAGACCGATGAACTTGGCTCGGTCGTGCTCATCGGCCCGACCGCGGGCCAGGTGGACGCGATCGGCATCAACGGTGAGCGCTCCGTGGGCCTGCCGCAGCGCCAGGTGGGGCCGCTCGATGCCATCAGGAAGATCTCCGGCAGCAACGCTATTCAGTTTGCCGTGGACGACGACATGACGGGCACGCCGATTCCGGCCAGCGCGCTGAGTCACGACGGCAAGCCCGGCCTGCTGCGCACCGGCGTGGGCGCGGAGCAAACGGACGCCGCGCTGGACTTCGCCGCGAAGGGCGGCAATGCTCTCCCCGCGAACTCGACACCTACATGGAAGGGCACGCTGACGCCGCCGCACGCGGGCACCTACTGGCTGTATCTACAGGCTCTCGGCACCAACGCCGCCATTAAGCTCGACGGCAAGCGGCTCGCCGCTACCGGCGCGTTCCAGGGTGGCGTGCACGGCGACATTCTGCAGGCCAACCAGGACAACGCCATTCCCACCACCGACGGCCTCGACAACGTGCGCCGCGCGGTCGAGCTGACAGCAGGTCCGCACGCAATCGAAGTGAGCACGTCCTCGGATACCTCGCAAGCTCCCGTGCAGGTGCGCCTCAACTGGTACACACCCGAGCAGCGCAAGGCCGACCACGAAGCCGCGATTGCCGCGGCAAAGAAGGCCAAAATCGCGGTCGTCTTCCTGTGGACGCGGCTCACGCCGGTCTTCGGGCTGCCGGGCGAGCAGAACAAACTCGTCGAAGAAGTTGCCGCCGTCAATCCCAACACTATCGTTGTGCTCAACACCAGCCAGCCCGTCGCGCTGCCGTGGATCGACAAGGTCAAGGGCGCTGTCCAGATGTGGTGGCCGGGGGACGAAGGCGGCTGGTCGACGGCCAATATCCTCCTCGGCAAGACCAGCCCCGCCGGACGCTTGCCCATGACCTGGGCGAAGAAGCTCACGGACTACGCGGCCACCGATCCCAGGCACCCCGAGCGCTCGCTGAAAGGCGTGGACGGCAAGACGACTTATAGCGAAGGCGTGCACGTCGGCTATCGCTGGTTCGACAAGGAGAAGATCGAGCCCCTGTTCGCCTTCGGTCACGGCCTCGGCTACACCGCGTTCGCCTACTCCAGCTTGAAGGTGGCGAAGTCCGCCGACGGCGGGCTCGATGTGTCGGTCACCATCAAGAACATTGGCACGGTGGACTCCGACGAAGTGCCGCAGGTGTATCTGGGCGCGCCGGGCGCGATTCCGGCTGGCGTCCAGTTCCCCGTTCGCGCTCTGGTCGCCTTCGACCGCGTCGCGATTGCGGTGGGCGCGTCGAAGGACGTGACGCTGCACGTCGCCCCACGCCAGCTTGAATATTGGTCCACGGTGCAGGGCAAGTGGCTGCGCGCAGAGGGCAAGCGGATGCTGAGCGTAGGCGCGTCCTCGCGCGATCTGCGCCTGAGCGAAACAATCGAGTAGCCTGTCGTTGAGCAAAAACAGAACGGCCCGGGGTAATCGCCTCGGGCCGTTCTGTTTTTGCAATGCCGCGCGGTTCAAGGCAGCGCAACCGTGAACGTGTACTCACCGGCGGGAATCTCGTAGCCAGCCTTGCCTTCGCGCGCGGTACGCGTGGCTTGCTTGCTCTTCGCCAGCGGCACGCCATTCAGCGACCACCGCGCCACGGCAGCTTCGTTGAGCGACAGCCAGCCGGTGGTGTTGGCCGGCAGCGTGACGTGCCACAGTGCCGTGCTTCCCTTCACCGTCCACGCGGAGTGGATCGGCCCGTAGCTGGAGTCGTAAGTAAAGTCGAGCGAACCCAGCCGCGTGTCGAAGTGCGGCTGTAGCACGATGGCATGGAAGCCGGCGTCGAGCGGCGTCGTGTCGATACCAGCGGCATAGCGCGCGATCCAGTCGCCCACCGCGCCGTAGGCGTAGTGGTTGTAGGAGTTCATGCCGGGGTCGGCCTTCATCTGGTCGCCGTTCCAGCGCTCCCACATGGTCGTCGCGCCATGCTCGATCAGATAGCCCCACGACGGATACTGCGTGTTGAGCAGCAGCTTGTAGGCCTCGTCGGCGTGACCTGTCTTGGTCAGTTCTTCCAGCAGATACGGCGTGCCTAGAAATCCCGTGCCCAGCAGTCCATGATTGGCCTCGATCTTCGCAACCAGCTTCTCGGCCGCCGCCGCGCGCAGCGCCTCGGGCAGCAGGTTCATGTGCAGCGCCAGCACGTAGCCGGTCTGCGTGTCGTCCGGGCTATCGGGAGCCGGCGCGGGGCCGCCGAAGATGGGCGGGTTCTTGTCGGCGCCAAGCACAAAGCCGTCGGGGCGCACATAGGCCTGCTGGAAAGCCGCGCGAATCTCCTCGAACAGCCCGGCATATTTCTGCTCCTCGGCAACATTCCCGTTGGCATGGGCCATCTGCCGCATCAGCTCGGTGTCGTAGGCCCAGTACGCGGTGGCGACGAGCCCGTACTGCGTCTGCCCCTCGGGCGAAAGCCAGTCGCCGAACGGAATGCCGCCCTCGTTCTTCCAAAGATGATCCGGGTTGGCCGCCTCGATTGCGGCGAGGTACTTCTCCATCGCGGCCCAATTCTCGTCGATCACGCGCGTATCGCCCGTCTGCAGCCACGCCGTCCAGGGGACGATCACGCCGGCGTCGCTCCAGCCCGCGCCGTGGCCGCTGGAGTGCGCGCTGGCCGTGCCGGGCGCGTAGATGCCGAAGAAGTCCGTGCCTGCCTGGGTGCCGCGCAGGTCGGTGGCAAACTTCCTGCTGAACGCGGCCAGATTCATGTTGTAGCTGGCTGCGCGCCAGAAGACCTGCGCGTCCGCCGCCCACCCGAGCCGCTCGTCGCGCTGCGGGCAGTCGGTGGGCACGCCGACGAAGTTCGATCGCTGCCCCCACTGGATATTGCTCCAGACCTTGTTGACGAGCGCGTTGCCCGTGGTGAGCGAGGCCGCGAACGGCGCGTCGGTGTGAATCACGAGCGCGGTCAGCGTGTCCTTGTTCACCTTGTGGCCCGCGGGCAGCCCGGTGATCTCCGCATACCGATAGCCGTGGAAGGTGAAGCGGGGCGTGAACTCCTCGACACCGCGCCCCGCAAGGATGAAGTGGTCGGTGGCCTTGGCCGTGCGCAGGTTGTCCGTGTAGAGCGTGCCGTCGTCGTTGAGAATCTCGGCAAAGCGCACGCGCACGTCCGTACCGGCGGGGCCTGTGATGCGCAGCCACTCAATGCCCGCGTGGTTTTGGCCGAAGTCGTAAACATACACGCCGGGCTTGGGCTCGGTCACTGCAAGGGCGTGCATCTCGCGCTCAACGCGAATGGGCGCGAAATCCTGCGCAATAATCTCGACCGGCGCGGGCGTGATGAGCTGGCCCGCGTGCCAGCCGGTTGCGTTGAATCCCGCGCTGCTCCAACCGCTCTGAATGCGGCGCGCATCGACGGTCTCGCCGTCGTAGATTTCAGACGAGAGGATGGGCGAGGTGCTGGCCTGCCACTCCGTGCCCGTCGCGATCCATTCCACCGAGCCATCCTCGTACTCGATGCGAAGCTGCGCACGCAGCGCGGGGGGTGTGTCGCCGTAGTTGTTCGGCTGCTGGAACCATTCGAGCGGAGTGGAGTACCAGCCAGGCGCGAGCAACGCGCCCAGAGCGTTACGTCCCTGCGCGACAAGACCAGTCACGTCGTACGTCTGGTAGTAGACGCGCTGGCGATAGTCGCTCCAGCCGGGCGCGAGCACGTCGCGCGAAACCGGCTTGCCGTTGATCTCGAAGTTGTAGGCGCCAAGTGCCGTCGCATAGAGCCGCGCGGAACGGATAGGTTTACCGACACTGAAGTCGTGGCGCAGTACTTTCACACTGTCCGGAATCCACGGGTGACCAAGCGGCGCGCTCATGGGGCCAGAGAGTTCCTTCCACACGACAGCGGGCGTCCACGCGGCGGCGGCGAAGGCGCGCTCGTGCCAGCCGTCGGCGGGCTGCTCGCTGGTTTTCCACGACATGTCGCTGGCAAACGTCGCGGTCGAGCCATCGGCGTACTCAACGAAAAGCGTGGCGATCATCGGCTGCAGATTCGATGCATCCCCCGCACTCCGCGCATAGCGAATCTGTTCGATGGCCACAGTGTTCGTACCTGCCGCCACCAGCGCGGTCACATCGGCGCGGACGAACTTCTTCCACGGCATCTGCCGGTAGGGCGGGAACGGCTGCGCTTCGATCGCCTGCTTGCCGTTGACCCAGGCCGCAACGGTGTCCTGCGCGGTGGCGTAGAGCGCGGCGCTCTTCACGGGCTTTGCCAGCGTCACCGTGGTGCGAAATGCGAAGTGCTGGTTGGCGTTGTCGGCGGCGGGCGGTGTGGCCGAAGCCGGGCTCGCAATCCATTGCGCCGGAGCGTGGCGCACGGCGGTCTCCTCGGCGGTCTCGTAGCCGATCCACGCGGCCTTCCATCCATCCTGCGTAAGCAGGCCCGTCTCCCACCACGCCGCGGCACCGGGCCGGTAAGGTGTGCCATCCGCGCCCCACACAGTTACCCGCCAAAAGTAGCGTGTGCTGGGCTTGAGCGCCGGGCCGGTATAGCGGACATTGAGCGAGCGGTCGCCGTTCACCCGGCCGCTGTCCCAAATATCCGCATGACCGCCCATCAGAGCAGCCTCGCTCGCAGCCACCTCGATCCGGTAGGCCGACTGCCGAGCACCGGGCGCCGGGTCTGAGAGCTGCCAGGAGAAGCTGGGCGCGCCATCGTCGAGGCCGAGCGGCTCCGTCAGGTTGTCGACCTGCAGGCGCACCGGGCCCTGGGCGCGCACAATTGCGGACGCCTGTGCCAGCAGTCCGCAAAGCGCGGCCGCCGTCATCCATGCATACTTTCTACGCATTCCCATCTCCTTGACTTCGGCGCTCCGCGCCTTTCTGCATTGAAATTATTTCCGCTGACACACTACCCACCCTCCCGGCTGGTTGTCAAAGCAGTTACCATCCCCATCGCGCCGCTGCCGCGACCGCTAAACTGAACCCATGGCACTCCGTCTCCATGCCGCTACCTCCTCCCAGGGAAAACTGCGCGATTTCCGCACCGCGGCCACTGCCCACAACATCGCGATCGAGCCGTTGCCGGGCCTGGGCCAGATCGCTCCGCCGGAAGAAGACGGACTCACCTTCACCGCCAACGCCACGCTCAAAGCCGTCTACTATTCGCACTTCGCGCCCGGCGAAATCGTCGTGGCCGATGACTCCGGGCTCGAGGTGGACGCGCTCAACGGCGCGCCCGGCGTGCGCTCGGCCCGCTTTGCGGCCGACTTCGGCCTGGTCGACTCGCCCGACGCCAACGACAATACCGATGTCTGGAACAACATGCTGCTCATGCAGCGCCTGGTGGGCGTGCCCCCGGCCGAGCGCACCGCCCGCTACCGCTGCGTGCTGGTCGCCGCCACGGACGGCCATCCTCTCTACGCCACCGAGGGCGCCGTCGAAGGCCTGATCCTCGAAGCTCCGCGCGGCACCGGCGGCTTCGGCTACGACCCGCTGTTCTACCTGCCCGACTTGCAGCGCACCATGGCCGAAATCGACCTCGAAACCAAGCTCTCGCTCAGCCATCGCGGCCGCGCCTTTGCGGCACTCCTGAGCCGTCTCGCTCCATAACCGCCCAACCCATAACGGTTCAATCTGTATTGACCACGTCGAATTCCCTGCTTCCGCACCTTGACGGTCGTAGCGTGGCCCTCCAATAATGCCAGTTGTGATAACCCCTTTTCGCTCATTGGCTGAGCGGAACATTCACCGACTCTGAGCCCCAGGAGCCTCGATTTTCATGGCTACAGTTCAACATCCGTCCACGCCCTCGCTCCGTCCGGGGGTCCAGCCGTTGCGCGCGGGCCAGGGCGCCAGCTTCCTGTGGCGCAAGCTGCACTCGCTGCTCGGCATCGTGCCCATCGGCGCCTTCCTGGTCGAGCACCTGCTCTCCAACTTCGAGGCCACCAAGGGCGCCGTCGCCTATGGCGAGCAGGTACGCTTCCTCAACTCGCTGCCCATGGTGCGCGTGCTGGAGTGGGTCTTCATCTTTCTGCCCATCCTCTATCACGCGCTTTACGGCGTCTACATCTGGCTGCGCGGCAAGTCGAACATCGTCTACTACCCCTTCAGCGGCAACTGGATGTATGTGGCGCAGCGTTACACCGGGCTGATCGCGCTTCTCTATATCGGCTACCACGTGGCCACGCAGCGATTCCTCGGCGTCAGCCTGCCGGAGAACCCCGCCTACGCCTTCACCAAGGTGCACAACGAGCTTGCAAACCCGTTCATTCTCTTCGTCTACATCGTGGCGATGATCGCCGTCTGCTGGCACTTTGCCTACGGCGTCTGGCTGTTCGCCGCCAAGTGGGGCATCACGCCGGGCGAACTGGCGCGCAAGCGCTTCGGTTACGTCTGCCTCGCTCTCGGCATCGTCCTGGCAGGCGTCGGCATCGTCGGCATCTTCGCGTTTGTCGGCCCAGCGGCAGCGGCACAGGCCGCGCAGTTGCACTAGGTTTTCAAGCACCCATTGCTTCATGAGCCCGGGACCGCGCCACAGGCGCAGTTGCCTGGACGGCAAGTCCGAAAGGATTCAAATCGACATGGCGGCACCGAAAATCATCGTGGTGGGCGGCGGACTCGCCGGACTCGCAGCAGTCATCAAGATCGCCGAGGCGGGCGGCACGGTCGACCTGTTTTCCATCGTCCCGGTCAAGCGCTCGCACTCGGTCTGCGCGCAGGGCGGCATCAACGCCGCCAAGAACCTCAAGGGCGAGGGCGACACCACCGACAAGCACTTCGACGACACCATCTACGGCGGCGACTTCCTCGCCAACCAGACGCCCGTCAAGGCCATGTGCGAGGCCGCGCCCGCCATCATCGATCTGCTTGACCGCATGGGCGTGCCCTTCAACCGCACCCCCGAGGGCCTGCTCGACTTCCGCCGCTTTGGCGGCACGCTCTACCACCGCACCGCCTTCGCCGGCGCTACCACCGGCCAGCAGTTGCTCTACGCGCTCGATGAGCAGGTGCGCCGCCACGAGTCCACCGGCCACGTGAACAAGTTCGAGGGCTGGGAGTTTCTCTCCGTCGTGCTCGACTCCAAGGGCGTGGCGCGCGGCATCACCGCGCTCAACCTGCGCACAATGGAGTTGCGTTCCTTCCAGGCCGACGCCATCATTCTCGCCACCGGCGGCGTGGGCGCCATCTTCGGCAAAAGCACCAACTCCGTCGTCTGCACCGGCTCGGCGCAGTCGGCCATCTTCCAGCAAGGTGCGTACTACGCCAACGGCGAGTTCATCCAGGTGCATCCCACCGCCATTCCCGGCGAAGACAAGCTGCGGCTCATGTCCGAGTCGGCGCGCGGAGAAGGCGGCCGGGTGTGGGTGCCGCGCACCGTCGGCGACAAGCGCCCCATCAAACAGATTCCCGAGTCCGACCGCTTCTACTTCCTCGAAGAGTGGTATCCCAAGTACGGCAACCTCGTTCCGCGCGACATCGCCACGCGCGCCATTCACAAGGTCGTCTATGAGCATCACCTCGGCATCGACGGCCAGCCCATGGTCTATCTCGACCTCACCCACATCGACCGCGAGACGCTGAACCGCAAGCTCGAAGGCATCCTCGAAATCTACGAGAAGTTCGTCGGCGACGACCCGCGCGAAGTGCCGATGAAGATCTTCCCCGGTATGCACTACACGATGGGCGGCCTCTGGGTCGACTTCAACCAGATGACCAACATCCCCGGCATCTTCGCCGCCGGCGAGTGCGAGTACCAATACCACGGCGCAAACCGTCTCGGCGCAAACTCGCTGGTGAGCTGCATCTTCGGCGGCTTCCGCTCCGGCCCCAACGCCCTGGCCTACGCCAAGAATCTCGCCGCGGCCGAGGGCGACGGCGGCCACGCAGCCGAACTCAAACGCCAAACCGAGATCAACAACAAGCTGCTGAACAACGCGGGCACGGAGAACCCCTTCCGCCTGTGGCGCGAGCTGGGCGACACCATGTCGAAGCACGCCACCGTCGTCCGCTACAACAAGGGCCTCAAGGAAGCCGACGAAAAGATCGTCGAGCTGCAAGATCGCTTCAAGAAGGTCAACCTGAGCGACAAGAGCCAGTGGGCCAACACCTCGTTCGCCTTCGCCCGCCAGCTTGGCAACATGCTGGAGATTTCGCGCGTGGTCGTCGGCGGCGCGCTTCTGCGCGATGAGTCGCGCGGCGCGCACTACAAGCCCGACTTCCCCGACCGCAACGACGAGAAGTTCCTCAAGACCACCAAGGCCGCCTACACCGGCCAGCCCTCCGGGCCGCGCTTCGAGTTCGAAGAGGTCGATATCCAGTACATCAAGCCGCGCCCGCGCCGCTACGACGCCACAAAATAGCCGAATTCTGAAGGGTACGGGTTTTAGCCCGTACGTCTGCACCAGAAATTGATCGGGGCTTTAGCCCCTGAGGGATTCGAATCAGTCATGGCAGAGAAAACAGTAGTCCTCGAAATCAAGCGCCAGGCCAGCCCCGACGCCCCCGCCGTGTGGGAGAAGTTCGAGCTCCCCTGGCGTCCCGGCATGAACGTCATCTCCGCCATGATGGAGATTGCGGCCAACCCGGTCACCGCCGACGGACGCGAGACCACGCCCATCACCTACGACTCCAATTGCCTCGAAGAGATCTGCGGCTCCTGCGCCATGCGCATCAACGGCAAGGCGCGCATGGCCTGCTCCGCGCTGGTCGAAAATCTCGAGCAGCCCATTCGCGTCGAGCCGCTCTCCAAGTTCCCGCTGGTGCGCGACCTCCAGGTCGACCGCTCGGTGCTCTTCGAGAACCTCATGCGCGTCAAGGCCTGGGTTCCGGTCGACGGCACCTACGACCTTGGCTCCGGCCCGCGCGTCTTCCCGCAGCAGCAGGAGGCCAACTACCCGCTCTCCAACTGCATCTCCTGCACCTGCTGCATGGAGGTCTGCCCGCAGTTCAACGAGGACACCGGCTTTGTCGGCGCGGCCACCATCGCTCAGGTCAAGCTCTTCAACAACCACCCAACCGGCAAGGTCTTCAAGGAGGAGCGTCTCCGCGCTCTGGCCGGCGACGGCGGTGTGCAGGAGTGCGGCTTCGCGCAGAACTGCGTCGAAGTCTGCCCCAAGCAGATTCCCCTCACCAACGCCATCTCCGACGTCAGCCGCGACGTCACGGTGCAGAAGATCAAGGACCTCCTGCGCCGTTGAGCGTGTTTCCCCATTCCTTAGGCCGCGTGCACACACTGCGCGCGGCCTTTATTCATGCGGCGTTTGTTAGGATTGAACTGTACTGACACGAGGTGATTGTCTTGTCCGATTTCTCCCCTGTTCCCCTTACGCTTGAAGGCTCCGCCGTTCTCCATCAATTCTTTCGCTTCGACTGGGCGCGCTGGCGCAAGACTGCCGAAGCAGACCGCACGCGCATCGCCGCCGATGCCCTGGCCGTGTTCAAGCAACTCGAGCACGCCGGCGCGGACAAGCCCGTGCAAACGGCGCTGTTCTCCGAGCTCGGCCACAAGGGCGACCTCATCCTCGTCCACTTCCGCGAATCGTTCGAGGCGCTCAATCAAGTCGAACTCGACCTCGCGCAGATCGAACTCTACGACTATCTCGAACTCAAGCACTCCTACGTCTCGGTCGTTGAGCTCGGCCTTTACGAGTCCAGCCGCAAAACCTGGGAAGCCGCTGCGGCCAAGGGCCTCACGCCGCACACGCCCGAGTGGGACGCCGACGTAAAGGCCTCGCTGGAGCGCGGCGCAACAGCCATGGCTCCGCGTCTCTACCCCGCCGTGCCCGACGCGAAGTATCTCTGCTTCTACCCCATGGACCGCCTGCGCGGCGAGGACAAGAACTGGTACACCGTGCCCTTCGCCGACCGCCAGCGCATGATGCACGAACACGGCATGATCGGCCGCCGCTACGGCGATGTCGTCAAACAGATCATCACCGGCTCCATCGGCATGGATGACTGGGAGTGGGGCGTGGACCTGTTCGCCGACGACCCGGTCGTCTTCAAGAAGCTGATCTACGAAATGCGCTTCGACCAAGTCAGCGCCGTCTACGCACTCTTCGGCCAGTTCTACCTGGCGATGCGACTGCCGCTAGAAAAGCTGCCCGGCTGGCTCGGCGGCAAGCTCGCTTAATTGCAACAAATCTGGGTGCCCCAGGTCTCGCTTTTGAGACCTGGGAAAGCACGACGCCACAGGGGATCGTACATGGCCGTCAAGAAAGCTGCTTCCAAATCCGCCAGCAAGGATCTCGCCCCCGAGCGCATCGCGGCCATCCTCAAAGGCCTCGACGAAGCCTATCCCGACGTCGAATGCGCGCTCACGCATCGCTCGCCGTGGGAGCTGCTCGTCGCGACCATCCTTTCCGCGCAATGCACCGACGTGCGCGTCAATATGGTCACGCCCGCGCTCTTCAAACGCTTCCCTACTCCGCAGGCAATGGCCAAAGCGGAGATCGCGGACCTCGAAGAACTGATCCGTACCACCGGCTTCTATCACAACAAGGCCAAGTCGATCCTCGGCGCGGCCATGCGCATCAGCGAGGACTTCAAGGGCAAGGTGCCCGAGACACTGGCTGAGCTCATCACCATCCCCGGCGCGGCGCGCAAAACCGCCAATGTGGTGCTCGGCGTCTGCTTCGGCAAAGCCGAGGGCGTCGTCGTCGATACGCACGTCTTCCGCATCGCACATCGCCTTTCGCTCGCCAAGGGCGACACCGCGCAGAAGGTCGAGCAGGAACTGATGAAGATTCTGCCCCACGATCGCTGGATCGGCTTCTCCCACCAGATCATCCATCACGGCCGCCAGGTCTGCGACGCGCGCAAGCCCAAATGCGACAGATGCAACCTCGAAACACTATGCCACTCCGAGGACAAAACGTGGAGTAGCTGACATTGCAGCGGAGTTAGCCGCATGCCGCGCGTTAGCAGGTTAGCGAGTCAGTAATTGAGTAACTGTCGCAATCAGCCCCGGAATATCGTGCGACACAGCTTCTGCTGCCGGTACCCATCCCAACTCGCGCAGCGTGGCGCTGGTAATGGGACCAATCGAAATCGCTGGAACTCCAGCCAGCGGAAACAGAACACCCGCGCTCTCCGCCACCTCTTTCAGATGCGCGGCACTCGACGAGCTGGTAAACGTCGCAGCAGCCAGCGGCTCGGCCAGCGCATCCTGGAGTTGCTCCGGTGCCGCCGCGGGAATGCCGTTGCGATACGCATCCACCACATCGATCTCCGCGCCTGCCGCGCGCAGCGCATCGGGAATCACATCGCGGGCGCTCTCCGCTCGCGCCAGCAGCACGCGCTTGCCGCGCGCCTTCTCCGCAAGCGCGGCCACAAGGCTCTCGGCAACATACGACTCCGGCAACAAAGCCACGCGCAGTCCGTGCGCTTCGGCTTCCTTCGCGGTCGCCGGGCCGACGGCAGCAACTTGCAGCGCCGATAAGCTCCGTAGCGAAACGTACAGCGCATCCGCTCGCTCCGCCAGCACGCGAACCGCATTCACGCTGGTGAGCACCAGCCAGTCGTACGACGCAAGAGCGCGAACAGCCGCATCGAGCGCTGCGTAACTCGCTGGCGGCTGGATTTCAAGCACAGGAACTTCTATGGGAACGAAGCCCGCTGCGCGCAGGCCGTCGCTCAGTTTGGAAGCCTGGCCCGCGCCGCGCGTCACCAGTACGCGACGCACGGCCCCCGGTTCCGAGTTCACTTGACCGCTCCGCCAACAGCGGCAAGCAGCGGGCCCGCGCCTGCGTCGAGCAGTTTTTGCGCGACAAGCTGGCCGAGAGCTTCGGGCGCGATGGAGCCGCGAACGGCGCTATGGCCGACGCGAATCGTCTCACCGGAGTCCGGCGCGGCCACCACGCCGAAGATCTCGTCGCTTCCCTGTTGCGCGGCGGCGCGACAGTGGACGCCGATCGGCACTTGGCATCCGCCGCCAAGCGCGGCCAGCGCGGCGCGTTCCGCCGTGACGGCAAAGCGCGTGGCAGTGTCATCGAGGAAAGCAAGCGCGGCGATGGTAGCCTCATCGCCAAACCGCGTCTCAATGCCCAGCGATCCCTGCCCGGCGGCCGGGCAGAACTGCGCCGGATCAAGCCGCTCGCGCACCCACTCGGTCTTTTCCAGGCGATCAAGTCCGGCGGCGGCCAGCAGAATCGCGTCCACCTGGCCTTCGTTGAGCTTGCGCAGCCGCGTGTCTACATTGCCGCGAAACTCCACGGCGTCGATGTCCGGCCGCAGCGCCTTGAGCTGCGCGCGGCGGCGCTGGCTGCTGGTGCCCACGCGCGCACCCTGCGGCAGCGCTGCCAGGTTCGCGTAGTTGACGGAGACGAACACATCGCGCGGATCGACGCGGCGCGGCGTGGCCGCCAGTGCAAAGCCCTCGGGCAGCTCGGTGGGCAGATCCTTGAGCGAGTGCACGGCCAGATCGACCGCGCCCGCTGCGAGCGCCTCTTCGATCTCCTTCGTGAACATGCCCTTCGAGCCCACCTGCGCGAACGTCACTTCCTGCAGGCGGTCGCCCGTGGTCTTGATGATCTCGATCTCGACCGTGTGCCCTTTGGTGGTAAGCAGCGCGGCGATGTGGTTGGCCTGCCAGAGCGCGAGTTGCGAGCCGCGGCTGCCGATGCGGAGTTTCATTTGCCTCCTACGGCGCTGGAAACGGTGTCCTGGGCCGGGGTTGCGGGTGTTGCTTGGGGTTCAAGTGCGGCTGCCGGAAACTCCTCGGAGACCATAGGCAGCGACCACGCCTCGCAGAGCGTCTCCAGCCGCGCGGGATTGTCCTCGCGCGCGGCCTGTTTCAGCGCCTGCATCGGCGGATGAAGAAACTTGTTGACGAGCCCGCGCGTGAGCGCCTCGACGGCCGTCTGCTGCTCGGGTGTCAGCGCGCCTAGCTTGGCGTGCAGCCGCTTCAGCTCGGCCTGGCGAATTTCCTCAGCCTGATGCTGCAGCGCAACGATAGCCGGAGCCACGTTGACGGTGCGTCGGCGCTGCTGGAATCGCTCCACTTCAGCCGCAACCATCGCCTCGGCGTCACCGGCCTCGCGGCTGCGTTCCTCCATGTGAGAAGCGGCCACCTGCTGCAAGTCGTCAATGTCGTAGACGAAGATGCCTTCGAGCTTGCCCATCGCCGGGTCCACATCGCGCGGCACGGCCAGATCGATGAAGAACATCGGCCTGTTGCGGCGGCGATGCAGAAACTGCTGGCCGTGCTCGCGCGTAAAGATCGCGTGCGGCGCGCTGGTCGAGCTGATGATGATGTCGGCTTCGCTGGCCACGTTGTAAAGCTCTTCAAACGGAATCACGCGGCCGTGGAACGGCTCGGCAAGCTGCCGTGCGCGCTCGCGCGTGCGGTTGGTGACAAGGATGGTGCCCGCGCCCTGCTGCACCAGGTGCCGCGCAGCCAGCTCGCTCATCTTGCCCGCGCCCACCAGGAACACCGTGCGGCCCTGCAGCGAGCCGAAAATCTTGCGCGCCAGCTCCACGCCCACTGAGGCGATGGAGACCGAGTTCGAGCCGATCTCGGTTTCGGTGCGCACGCGCTTGGCCGCTGAAAACGCGCCTTGCAGCAGGTGCTCGAGTTCCGAGCCCACCGTGCCGCTGGCGCGGGCCACCGAGAACGCCTCTTTCACCTGGCCAAGAATCTGCGACTCGCCCACCACCATTGAATCCAGGCTGGCGGCCACGCGAAACAGGTGCCGCACCGCGTCCAGATCGTAGTGGCGATAGAGATGCGGCTCCACCAGCTTGCCGTCGATGCCGAACTGCTGTTCCAGAAAGCGCGCAATGTCCGTATCCGGCGAGTCCACGGCCGCCAGCATCTCCACCCGGTTGCAGGTGGAAACGATCATGCACTCCGACACGCCCGGCATCGCCGCCAGGGCGCGCGTCGTCTCCGGCAGCTCGTCGCGGCTGATGGCGATCTTCTCGCGCACGTCGAGCGGCGCGGTCTTGTGGTTGATGCCGATGATCGCAAGCGTCACAGGGCACCGAACCTGTGGACGTGGCTGATCATATTTGCGGCCCACACGCAAAGCATCAGCACCAGCACCGCGCCGGAGAGGTACGCCGCGCGACGCCCGCGCAGCCCGGCCGTATGGCGCAGGAACAGCAACAACACATAGAGAACCCAGAGCCCGAACGAGGCCAGCACCTTGGGATCGAGAAAGTATGCCGCGCCCAGCGAGGTCTCCTGCACCAGCACCGCGCCCAGCAGCAGGCCCACCGTCATGCACGGAAACCCGAACAGAAGCATCGCGTGCGCCAGCCGCTCCAGCGAGTCGAGCGGCGGCAGCCAGTCCAGGACCGCGCGCCGGCTCTCGGCCGAGCCTTTCATCTTGGCCTTCAGACGTTTTTCCTGCACCAGATAAAGCACGGAGGCCAGCAGGCTGAACCCCAGCCCCGCATAGGCCGCAAGCAGCGCCGCAATGTGCGCCACCAGCCAACTGTTGCGCACGCCCTGCGACGGAAACGTGTAGCCCTCGACACCCAGCGCCGGCACAAAGACAAGAAACAAGGTGCACGGTAGAGCGAAGATGCCCAGCGAGAGCGCGTCGTACAGCCACCAGGCCAGGAAAAACAGTCCCGTGATCAGGAACCCGAGCAGCGATTCCGCCTCGCGCGCGCCCACCGGCATCCAGCGATGCGCCTGCACCAACATCTCCACGCAGGAGATGAAGTGGAACAAAAACGCCAGCCCGCCCAGATGGACGGCCGAACTGCGCCACCGTTCGCTCGGGTGAAGCACCGCGGGGAAGATGGCAACACTGGCGGCGGCGTAAAGAACTGCCGCTACTCTAAGCCAAAGCAGATGCATACCGTAGTCAACCTTAAAGCCTTAGCTCCCAGTATACTGTGATGCAAATCACCTTGAGCCTCCAGAATCAACCTGCCGCACGGTTGACTCCATCGCGAAACTCCGCCCTCGCCCCGTTCCATTCTCGTCAACAGCGTGTCCCGCGCGCGTCCGGCTCTCCACAGGGCGAGCAATTAATCTGGTAAACGACCGTGTCCTCAGAAGATCCCCAATCCGCAACTCTATTGCCCGCCGCCTCCGACAGCGAACCCGCCGCGCCTGCCAGGGAGAAGACCGCCGAGCTGACGCCCTTCATGCGCCAGTGGACGGCCGCCAAGCAGGAAAACCCCGATGCCCTGCTCTTTTTCCGCATGGGCGACTTCTACGAGCTGTTCTACGACGACGCCGTGGTCGCCAGCCGCGAGCTGCAACTCACGCTCACCGCGCGCGACCGCGAGCGCCTGGTGCCCATGTGCGGCGTGCCCTATCACTCCGTCGAGGGCTACCTCGCGCGCCTGCTGCGCCGCGGCTTCCGCATCGCCATCTGCGATCAGATGGAGGACCCCAAGCTCACCAAAAAGATCGTGCGCCGCGAGGTGACGCGCGTGCTCTCGCCGGGCACGGCCCTCGACGCCGCCCTCGACCAGACGCGGAACAACTTCCTCGCCGCGTACTTTGAAACATCTCCAAAGGACAAGCGCGCCGAACCCCTCGTCGCCATCGCCCTGCTCGATGTCTCGACCGGAGAGTTTCGCGTGGCGGAGTTTGCCGGAGCCACCGCGCGCACGCAAGCCGTCGAAGAACTCCTGCTGGCCTCGCCGAGCGAAGTGCTCTTCGCCGCCAGTGCGCCGATCCCCCAGCCGCTCGAACGCATCTCCGCCCGCACCCGCGTGGAGGACTGGGTCTTCACCCACGACTTCGCCGTGCCGCTGGTGGAGCGGCAACTCAAGGTGCGTTCGCTCGAAGGCTTCGGCCTCGTAGGCCACGAACCCGCCGCCATCGCCGCCGGCGTCGTGCTCCATTACGTCCGCACCACGCAGAAAAACGAAGCCCTGCACATCGATTCGCTGCGTTTCCAGGAGCACTCCACCGCGCTCGAACTCGATCAGGTCACCGTGCGTAATCTCGAACTCGTCGAGCCGCTCTTTCAGGGGCAGGACGACCGCGCCACGCTCTTCCGCACCCTCGACGACTGTCAAACGCCCATGGGCAAACGTCTGCTGCGCGCCACCATCCTGCGCCCGCTCGTGGACCGCACCGCCATCGAGGCCCGCTACGAGGCCGTGGCCGAAGCGCACGCCAGCCTGCTCAAGCGCGAAGAAATCCGCCGCGCCTTCGACGGCATTCTCGATCTCGAACGCCTCCTTGCCCGCCTCAGCCTCGACTCCGCCGGTCCGCGCGATGTGCGCGCGCTGGCCGCGAGCCTCGCGCACTTGCCCGCGCTCAAGGCCGCGCTCGATGCCATGACCGCGCCGCTGTGGCGCATGCTGGCCGCCCGGCTCGACCCGCTTGACGACGTGACCGCGCGCATTGCCGCCACGCTCGTGCCCGATCCTCCGCTCACACTCGCCGACGGCGGCGTGATTGCGCCCGGCGTGGACACCGAACTCGACGAGTTGCGCACCATCTCCTCCACCGGACGCCAGCAGATTGCCGCCATCGAAGAGCGCGAGCGCCAGCGCACCGGCATCGGCTCGCTCAAGGTCCGCTACAACTCGGTCTTCGGCTACTACATCGAGATCACCAAGTCGAACCTCGCCCTCGCCCCCGCCGACTACGAACGCAAGCAGACGCTGGTCAACGCCGAGCGATTCACCACGCCCGAGCTGAAAGACTACGAGCGCAAGATCCTCACCGCGCACGACCGCTCCACTGAGATCGAGCGGCGCATCTTCGCCGAACTGCGCCGCTTCGTGCTTGAAGCCGCCGGCCGCATCCGCCGCTCCTCCGCCGTCGTCGCCGAGTCCGACCTGCTCGCCGACTTCGCGCACCTGGCCGCGCAGCGCCGCTACGTGCGCCCCGTGCTCACGGACGAAGTCGTGCTTGAAGCCGTCGCCGCGCGCCATCCGGTCATCGAGCAGTGGCTCGAAGAAACGCGCGAAGGCCGCTTCATCGCCAACGATCTCTATCTGAACGCCGGCGACGACGGGCCCACTCTGCTGCTCATCACCGGCCCCAACATGGGCGGAAAAAGCACCTATCTCCGTCAGGCGGCAATGCTGGTGCTGCTCGCGCAGATGGGCTGCTTTGTGCCTGCGGACAGCCTGCGCCTCGGACTCGTCGACCGCATCTACACGCGCATCGGCGCCAGCGATAACGTGGCTCGCGGCCGCTCCACATTCATGGTCGAGATGACCGAGACCGCTACCATCCTCAACACCGCCACCAGCCGCTCGCTGATCCTGCTCGATGAGATGGGCCGCGGCACCGCCACCTTCGACGGCCTCTCGCTCGCCTGGGCCACGGTCGAATACCTCCACGCCGAATCCGGCGCGCGCACGCTCTTCGCCACCCACTATCACGAGCTCACCATGCTCGCCGAAAAGCTGAAGCGCGTGCTCAATCTGCGCGTCGGCGTCAAGGAAGGCGCGGGCGGCATCGTCTTCCTGCACTCCATCGAGCCCGGCGCGGCCAGCAAAAGCTACGGCATCGAGGTCGCCAAGCTCGCCGGCCTGCCCGCCGCCGTCATCGAGCGCGCGCGCCACGTCCTGCGCCAGCACGAGAAGCAGGAGCGCCAGAGCGTGCAGGTGGAAACCGCACCCGAGCCCATGCAGCTCACCATCTTCACCCCGCTCTCCCAGCGCATCGTCGACCGCCTCGAAGCCGTCGACGTCAACGCGCTCACGCCGCTGCAAGCGCTCAACCTGCTCGAAGAGTTGCAGCAGGAACTCAAGGAGAAGGCATGAGCGCGCCGCTGCGTCACGCTGTCGGCAGCCTGCTCGTCGTCGGCCTCGGCGGCACGGAGCTGAGCGCGATGGAACGCGCCTGGCTTCGCATCGTGCGGCCCGGCGGCGTCATTCTCTTCCAGCGCAACGTCGCCGACGCCGCGCAGACCCGAGCCTTGCTCGATGAGGCAACCGGGCTCGCATCGCCGCACGCCGCGCGCTGTGTCGATGTCGAAGGCGGCGCCGTCAATCGTCTGCGCACCGCGCTTGCGCCGCTGCCCTCTGCGCAGGCTGTCGCTTGCGCCATGCGCACATTGCGCAAGCCCGCGCTCGCTCACACGCACGGTGAACTCGTCGCGCGCGCCGTGCGTGCCTTCGGATTCAACACCACGCTCGCGCCCGTGCTCGATCTTGGACTTCCGGAATCCGCCGCCGCACTCGGCACGCGCACGGCGGGCGCAACTCCCGATGAGATCATCGCCGACGCGCGTGGCTTCCTCGCCGGGCTTGCGGCCCACGGCGTCACCGGTTGCGGCAAACACTTTCCCGGACTCGGAGGCGGCGTCGCCGACTCGCACGTGGCCACGCCGTCGATTGCGCGAACGTTGCGCCAGCTTACCGAGACGGACCTCGCGCCCTATCGCGCCCTCGTCTCGGCTCTGCCCATGGTGATGGTGAATCACGCGGCCTATCCGCGCACAGCGGGCGGCGCAACTCCCGCAAGCGTCTCGCGCTTTTGGATCACGACAATGCTGCGCAAGCAACTCGGTTATCGCGGCCTCGTCTTCTCCGACGACTTCGAGATGGGCGGCATCCTCAACCATCTCCCGCTCGAAGATGCGGTGCTCGAAGCCGTGCGCGCGGGCATGGACCTGATCGAAATCTGCAAGAGCCCGGAGCTGGTGCTGCGTGCTTATGAAGCGCTGCTCTGCGAAGCGGAGCGTTCGTCTGCATTCGCCCTGCTCATCGCACAGCGCGCGCGCGAAGTTGCTCGCAAGCGTGCAAAGCTGTATGCCGCTCCTGCCGCTCGCCCTCTCACGGACAAGCAGCTAGCCGCGCTGCGCACGCGCATCGAGCAATTCAACGCGCAGGTGGCGAAGGCTGTGCCACACGAACCGTCTGCACGCACGGCAACGCGCGCGGAGGCATCATGAAGAACAGTGCAATGCTCGTGGCCGGGGTGATGAGCGGCACCTCCGCCGACGGAGTCGATGTGGCTCTGGTGCGCATCGTCGCGGGCAGGCAGCGACCTGTTCTGACGCTGGTCGCGCATGAAGGCTTCCCTTACCCAACTGCGCTGCGCCGCGCCGTGCTCGCCGCCATGAACGCGAGCGCCATCTCCACGGCCGAGCTGGCGCGCCTGAACTGGCGTCTAGGCCTCGCCTATGCCGAGGCCGTCGCGTCCACCGCGAAGAAGCATCGCGCACACGTCGATCTCGTTGGCTGCCACGGACAGACCCTCTATCACCAGGCGCGCGCCGAGGCCTACGCGGGGCGGCGCTTCGCCTGCACGTGGCAGTTGGGCGAGCCCGCCTCCATCGCGGCCGCAACAGGCGCGCCGGTCGTCTCGAACTTCCGTCCGGCCGACATGATCGCCGGCGGCCAAGGCGCGCCGCTCGTTCCCCTGCTCGACTTCGTGCAGTTTGCCGATGCGCGCCGTGGCCGCGTGCTGCAGAACATTGGCGGCATCGCCAACCTGACGGCCATTCCCGCCGACGCGCGCGCAACCGATGTGCTCGCCTTCGACACCGGCCCCGGCAACATGATCGTCGACGCGCTCGCGCAAGAACTCTTCGGCAAGAAATTCGATCGCAACGGAGCGATCGCCGCTCGCGGCACGGTCCTTGCGCCTGTGCTTGCAAATGCGCTTGGTCATCCATACTTCAAGTTGAAGCCTCCGCGCACCGCCGGACGCGAGCAGTTCGGCCGCGAGTATGCCGCAAAGTTTCTGGCGCAGTGCCGCAAACACAGCCCACAGCCCGAGGATGCCCTGGCGACAGCCACGGCATTCACCGCCGAATCGATTGCGCGCAGCTACCGGCAGTTTGCGCACGCGCGCATGAAGGGCCGCCCAGTCGATTACATCGTCTCCGGCGGTGGCGCGCGCAACGCCACGCTCATGGCCATGCTGGCCGCGCGCCTTGAGCCGCTGGGCTGCGAGCTGGCGGCAAGCGAGCAGTTCGGCCTGCCCGCCGAGGCCAAGGAGGCCGCGGCCTTCGCGCTGCTCGCCTGGCAAACGTGGCATCGACTGCCCGGCAACGTGCCGTCGGCCACCGGCGCGCGCCAGCCCGCGATCCTCGGCCAGGTGACCTATGCGCCGTAGCTTTCTGCTCGCACTCTGCGCCGTGCTGATCGCAGGTTGCCGCACCGCGCCGCGCGATTCCGCCACACTCGTCTTCCTCATTGAGAGCAGCCCGGCGAATCTCGATCCGCGCGTGGGAACCGACGGGCAGTCGCAGCACATCGATCAACTGCTCTTCGATGGACTCGTCGCACGCGACGCGAGCTTCCGCTTCACCCCCGCCTTGGCCGAGCGCTGGGAGCAGCCCGATCCGCGCACCTACATCTTTCATCTGCGCGCCGGCGTGCGCTTCCACGACGGCCGTCCGCTCACCGCGCGCGACGTTGTGTGGACCATCGACTCGATGCGCAATGGCGCGGTCATCACGCCGAAAGCCGCAACGTACGCCGCCGTCGACAGCGTCGTCGCGCAGGATGCACGCACCGTCGTCTTCCACCTCAACAAGCCCGACAACTTTCTGCTGACAAACCTCTCCACCGGAGCGATGGGCATCGTCCCCGAAGGCAGCGGGCGCGAGTTCTGGCGCCATCCGGTGGGCACCGGACCGTTTCGTTTCGTGAGCCAGCAAATCGATCAAGACGTTGTGATCGAGCGCAACACCGCGAGCTGGCGCGTGGTGCCCAGGATCGAGCGCGTGCGCTTTGCCGTCGTGCCAGACGCCATCACACAGGCGCTGGAACTGGAAAAGGGATCGGGCGATGTGGAGGTCAATTCCCTGCCCATGGACGCGCTGCCCGAGCTGGCGCGACGCCGCGATCTCGCCATCGATGCGCAGCCCGGCACGCAAATCCAGTACATCGCGTTCAATCTGCGCGATCCCGTGCTGCGCGACGTGCGTGTGCGCCAGGCGATCGCCTTCGCCATCGATCGCGATACGATCATCCGCAACCTGCTCGGCAGTCATGCACGGCCCGCCGCGAGCCTCCTGCCTGCATCGCACTGGGCCTGGACCGGCGATGTCGCGCGCTATGACTACGACCCGGCACGCGCGGAGCAACTACTGGAGTCGGCCGGATACCTTCGCGGCGCAGACGGTGTGCGCCTGCGTCTCTCCTTCAAGATGAGCACCGACGAGGACACGCGCCTGCTGGCGACAGTCTTGCAGCAGCAACTGGCGCGCGTGGGCATCGCCCTCGATCTGCGCAGCAACGAGTTTGCAACGTTCTACTCCGATGTAACACGCGGAGCTTTCCAGATGTACTCGCTGCGCTGGATCGGCGGCAACGAGCAGCCCGACATTTTTAGCTACGCGTTCTCGACGGCGCGCTTTTCGCCCAAGGGCGCCAATCGCGGCCACTATTCGAATCCTCGCGTGGATGCGCTTCTGGACGACGCTGCCGCAAGCACCGACAGTGCGCGGCGCCGCGCGGACTACCTGCACGTGCAGCAAACCCTGGCGCAGGAGCTGCCCGCCATCAATCTCTGGTACAAGGACACGGTGGTGGTGCACAACCGCAGGCTGACCGGCGTGGTTCCGAACCCTTCCGGAAGCTTTACGTTCCTCGAAACAGCGGTTCTGTCCAATTAATGGACGCAAGTTCTCCTGTTAACCACAATTTGCCGATTTTATAGTTAACTTCAACCTTTTGCGCCCTTGCTCCGTCTACCCAAATGGGTCAGGGTAGGTTCCGTGAGTAGAGCCCGTCCCAGGAAAGCTATAGATGACGAGAACGACATCGAAATCGATGCGCGGCGTCTTCGCTGTCGCCGCAATTTTCGCAACCGTTGTGGGCATCCGTGCACAGGCTCCCGCGACACGTTACGTCGGCACAGTGACCGCGATCAGCGGCGACATGCTGACCGTGAAGACAGACGCGGGCGAAGTACGGCAGGTGCAGGTGCCCTCATCGGCCGCGCTCAAGCGCGTGGAGCCAGGGCAGAAGGATCTGAGCTCCGCGATCTCCATCAACTTCACCGAGTTGACCACCGGCGATCGCGTGCTCGTGCGGTTGGATCCCGCGGCCAATCCGCCGCAGGCGCTGCAAGTCATCACCATCAAGCAAACCGACGTGGCCCTCAAGCAGCAGGAAGAGCGCGACGCCTGGCAAAAGAGCGGCGTGGGCGGGCTAGTCAAGAGCATCGACGCCGCCAGCGGCTCCATTGTGATTGCGAGCGGAGCGGGCGCCACGGCACGCAATCTCACCATTCAGATATCCAAAAGCACGGTGTTGAAGCGTTATGCGCCCGCCTCGGTGCGATACGACCTCGCACAGCCGGCGCCGATCGACGCGATTCATGCCGGCGATCAACTGCGCGCGCGCGGCTCGAAGAGCCCCGACGGCGGCGTGGTTACAGCCGACGAAGTTGTATCGGGGACATTCCGCAACCTGTCGGGCACAATTTCGTCCATCGATGCAGCAAGCTCGACGTTTGTCATGAAAGATCTGCTGACGAAGAAGCAGGTAACGGTGCACATCACGCCGGATGCCCAGATGCACACGCTGCCGGAGTCGATGGCAAGCATGGTGGTTGCCCGCCTCAAGGGTGGTGCGGCTTCTCAGGGCGCGGCTTCCGCTCCCCCTGCCGGAGCGCCGCCGATGGGTGCACCCAACCACACGCAGCGCCCTGGCGGCGATGTGCAGCAGTTGCTGAGCCGCGCGCCGATGCTCCAGTTCTCTGAACTCAAGAAGGGCGGAGCCGTCATGGTTGTGGGCACGGCGGGTGTCGATGAGACAACCGCCATCACGCTGCTCGCGGGCGTTGAACCGCTGCTCGTGGCGCCGGAAGCGAGCAACCTGCTCTCCAACTGGAGCATGGGCTCCGGCGGTCAAAGCGACTCGCAATAAGTTCGGGCGCAGACCTGAACAAGAAGAAGAGAAAGAGAGAGGACACGTGTATCCAAGACTGCATTTCATGCTGCACTTTGTAGTTGCCGTTGCTGTGTCGTTGGCTTCAGTGGTTGCAGCCAATGCCCAGGAGACGGCAGCAGCGCCCGCAACGGCGTCGTTGCATGGGCACATTACCGATCCGTCGGGTGCATTGATTCCTGGCGCAGCCGTCACCCTGACCAGCGCGGCCGGGGCACACACGGCCATCGTAAAGGCCGACGCCGCCGGCGCATATGAACTGCGCAGCATCGCTCCGGGCAACTACTATCTGGGCGTAACGTACGACGGCTTCGCGCCCTTCCAGTCGCAGGCGATTGCGCTTGCCGCCGGACAGACCAAGCGCATCGACGTTGCAATGGCCGTGGCCGTCGAGCAGCAGAACGTCGTGGTCACCGACGAATCGCCCGCCGTAAGCGTCGAAGCTGGCAGCAATGCGAGCTCGATCGTCATCAAGGGCAAGGATCTGGACGCGCTCTCCGATGACCCCGATGAACTTTCCAACGAACTGAGCGCGCTCGCCGGCCCTTCGGCTGGGCCCAATGGCGGACAAATCTACATCGACGGCTTTACCGGTGGAACCCTTCCGCCCAAGTCCGCCATCCGCGAGATCCGCATCAACCAGAATCCGTTCTCGGCGGAGTTCGACCGCCTCGGCTACGGACGCATCGAGATTCTCACCAAGCCAGGCACCGACAAGCTCCACGGCCAGTTCTTTGGCATGGGCAACGACAAGTCGTTCAACACCGGCAGCCCGTTCGCCAAAAATCTGCCCGACTATCACAGCTACATGCTCAACGGCTCCATCAGCGGCTCGCTGTCCAAGACGGCTTCCTTTTTCGCAAGCGTGCAGCAGCGCAACACCTCGGACGCCTACGTGTACTACGCCGATTTCGGAACCGTCGATAACACAACGGTGATTGAGTCCGGCGGCCTCTACAGTCCGCATGTGCGCACCAATATCTCCCCGCGCATCGATCTGCAGCTTGGCTCGCGCAACACGCTGACGCTGCGCTATCAGTTTGAGCGCGAAAACGGCAGCAACATTCTCGCATCCACATACGACACGCCATCGCAGGCCACTGGTTCCAAGTCGATCGAGCATACGGTCCAGGCCAGCGATGCGTTTATCGTGAGCGACCGCATCGTCAACGAGACGCGCTTCCAGTACCGCCGCACGCAGGACACGGGCACTTCGGCAAGCGATACTCCGGTCATCTCCGTTGCCCAATACTTCACCACCGGCGGCGCGTCGAGCCAGTCCTCGAACGAGCACGACGACGACTACGAGTTGCAGAACATCACCACCACGTCCATCGGCGCGCACGCCATCAAGTTCGGCACGCGCCTGCGCGGCTGGCGTATCGCCAACTCCACCGACGCAAATTTCAACGGCACATTCTCTTTCGGTTCGACGGCGGCTTATCAGGCGCTGCTCGCGGACCTGGCCGCGGGCATGACCTTCTCCGAAATCAGCGCCGCCTGCACGGCCGACACAAACGCGACCTGCGCGCTGCCTAACCAGCTCACCTACACCACCGGCCCCATCGCCGCCAGCACTAGCATGTTCGATGCCTCGCTCTTCTTTCAGGACGATTGGAAGGTGAACAGGTTCCTTACCGTCAGCGGCGGTCTGCGCTGGGAGTCGCAGAACCACGTCTCCGACCACAACGACTGGGCGCCGCGCGTCGCCTTCGCCTACGCACTCGATGGTCACGCCAAGGGTGCGCAACCGAAGACAGTGTGGCGCGGCGGTTTCGGCATCTTCTATGACCGTTTCTCCGCCTCGAACCTCCTGACCATTGCGCGGCAAAGCGGCAGTGCAAACAGCCAGACGGTGACGACCATCTCCAAGCCTACCTGCTTCGATGCGACCAGTCTGAGCAACATCGATCTGTCCACCTGCGGCACGGGCACCACCACCAGTCCCACCATCGAGCGCGTCGATCCCACCTACCACTCGCCGTACACCGAGCAGATCGGCACCAGCATCGAGCGACAGATCACCAAGAAGATCACCGGCACGGTGACCTATCTGCACTCGTTCGGCGTGCACCAGTTGGTCACGCGCGACGCCAACGCCTACCTGCCCGGAACCTTTCAGTACGGCAGCGACACGCTCACCGGCACGCGGCCCGATACCTCGCTCGGCATCGTCAACGAGTTCTATCCCGAGGCTGTCTTCAAGCAGGATCAGATCATCGCTAACTGGAACGCGCGCATCAATCCGAGCTTCAGCCTCTTCGGTTTCTACAACTGGACGCGCGCGAAAACAGATGGCGCCGGTGGCACCGCGTCGAACTCCTACAACCTGACCCAGGATTACGGGCGCGCTTCGTTTGCCTCTTCGAACATGGTCTTCCTCATGGCCAGCGTGACCGCGCCGTGGGGCATCCGCGTGAACCCGTTCCTGATGGCCAGTTCCGGCAAGCCGTACAACATCACCACCACCAACGACCTGACCGGCGACAACTTCTACAACGACCGTCCCGGCCTGGCTGACAGTTCGCTCTGCGAGGGCAGTTCCACACGCTACGCGCAAACCTCGTTCGGCTGCTTCGATACCACGCCGGACCTGGGCTACACCCCCATCGCCATGAACCTCGGCACCGGTCCTGCCGCGGTCGCGATGAACCTGCGCATCAGCCGCACCATGGGCATCGGTCCCAAGATCCAATCCACCACGCAGGACGGACAGCGCGGCGGTCCCGGCGGACCTCCTCCGGGAGGTGGTCGTGGCGGACCTGGCGGCGGTGGCCCCGGAGGCGGTCTTGGCCCCGGAGGCCTGAATGGCGGCGGCGGCGGACCACGCGGCATGTTCGGTGGCACCACGGCACGCAAGTACAACCTGACCTTCAGCGTCGATGCCATGAACCTGTTCAACAACGTGAACTACGGCACGCCCGTGGGCACGGTGACGCCGACCTACGACTCGACCACCGGCATCACCAACGGCGGTACCAAGTTCGGTCGCTCGAACAGCCTCGCCAGCGGCATGTTTGCCTCGCCCACCGGCGACGCCGTCCGTCGCATCATGCTGCAGGCCATCTTCTCGTTTTAGGCCTCTGGCCGCATGAAGTTGTACCAACTCCGTGCCCCATCCTTTCGGCGTTTTGTGCCGAAAGGGTGGGAAAGCACAAAATCTCAAAGGACGAACACACGCGGGTCCGGACTTTCATCGTCAGGGCTCGCGTTTTTTATGGCTCCAACACGCGCGCGTACAGCCTCTCCCACGCCCGTACGCACGCTTCCCATCCAAACCGGTCCACGATGCGCGCGCGGGCACGGCGTCCATCCTTGCATCGCTGCTCGTGCGAGCGCCGCATGGTAGCGAGCATCGCATCGGCCAGCGCAACCGCGTCGCGCGGCGCAGCCAGCATGGCGCAATCGCCCCCAAGCTGTTCCACGCCGCCCACGCGTGTCGCCACCACCGGCTTCTCCATGGCCATCGCTTCGCCCATCGCCAGAGGCATTCCCTCCCACGCCGACGACAGCACAAACCCATCCGCCGCATCCAGCAGCGCGGGCAAATCGCGCCGCAAGCCCAGCCGGCGCACGCGCGAAGCTACCGGCAGCGTCTCGGTTCCCTCGCCCGCAATCCATAACTCCGCGCGCGGTTCTGCTTCGGCCACAGCCGCAAAGGCGGCCAGCAGATTCGGATAGTCCTTGGCCGGCGTCGCGCGGCCCGCGGCGAGCCACACAAACGCATCGCCGGCCTCAAGCCGCGCGCGTGTCTCCATGCGGCGCGCCGCGTTCGCTCGAAACAACTCCGCATCGATCGCATTGGGAATCACCGCGCACTTGCTCGCGGGCACGGCGTGCGCAGCCATGTACGCTGCCGCCACGGCGTCGCTCACCGCCACCGTGCGCGCGGCCAGCGCATCCGTAAGCCGGTAGGCAAGCATCCGCAGCCGGCCGCCGTCGCGCACGCTGTGCAGCGTCGTCACCACCCGCGGAGCCGCGCCACTAAGCCCGAGAAAACGCGCCGCCAGATTCGCGTGGCGTGTATGGCTGTGCAGAATGTCGGGCTGGAACGCGCGCAGCATCCGATGCGCCCGCAGCAGTCCAGCCACAATGCCCAGCGGTGACTTTGTCATCCCCGCCCGCATCACACGCAGCGGTGTCGCCCACTCCTCGGCCAAACGCGGCATCAACGTCACCAGCAGCACGGAGTGGCCGCGCGCCTCCAGCCGCTCGGCCAACGAAACCACCTGGCGCTCGGCGCCCCCCATCCCGAGCGATGTTAGTAGCAACGCAATGCGCATCGAAGTTCCTTCAGAATAGCCGCCAACCTCGCCTGTGGCCTTTCCCCCGCCCCGGATCGGCCCCGGAAAGGTTCCTCTCCAGGGTCCGGTCAGCTTACTCACTGCGAAACTTTATTTGCGAAACCCTCATGGAAGGGTACAATCTCTTCACGAGGAAACCCCCAATGGCTGGAGATATCCAACTTACGTGCAGCGACTGCGGGCAGGAATTTACGTTCACCGCTGCGGACCAGGCGTTCTTCCAGGAACGCGGCTATTCCACTCCGAAACGCTGCAAACCATGCCGTATCGCTAAGAAAAATGATCAGGGGGGCTCCGGTGGTTATCGTTCTGCTCCTGCGCAAGGGACACCTGTGATCTGCTCTGGATGCGGACAACCTACCACTGTACCGTTCGAACCTCGCGGCGACCGTCCTGTGTTCTGCCGCGATTGCTATCAGGCGCGCAAAGGCTCAAGTGGCGGTGGCGGCGGCGGCCGCTCCCGTGGTGCACAGCGCTACTAAATCAAACGCAAGCAGAAGGCCCGCTCAAATGCGGGCCTTCTTTTTTTCGCGTCATGCAATCGCTTGCCCTTCATCGTAACTTAGAGAACTCTTAGGTCGCGGCCAAACTTACTCCCTTCGTAACTTCCAGTAAGTTACTTCCCCTGCGGTGCAAGCTACTTTGTTTCTCCCGCATGAAACACCGTCCATGGCCCGGCCTTCATGTTCTTCAGGATCGGCTTCAGGTAGTTGAACTCCGGATGTTCGTCCAGAAACGGTGCAGCCAGGAAGTCTTCGCCGCACGGGTGCCCGGCGCGGGCCACCAGGCCCATGTGCGCGGCCAGCTCCGAGTCGGTCACCTTGCCGGTCACCGCGCCGTCCGGAAAGTACGGCGGATCTCCCCACTCGGGCACGCCCTTCGGGTCGTGGTCGATGTGCCCGCACAGAGACCGCGACCCAGGATTGACCTTCCCCAGATAGCTGTCCTCGTGGTCGGCCAGAAACTTCTCGCCCAGTTCAATGTCGATCTTCCCCTTGAACTGCGCCATCTTGTCCTCCCAGGTCACGCGCCGCGCATTGGGCGAACTTGCCAAGTTGGTCGGATCAAAACCATCCGTCTCTTCTTTAATCAGCGCCGGGTCGCGCGCAAAGTTCGAGCCGATGAAGTAGCCGTCCCGCGAGCGCCACAGCGGCGTGTTCTTCAGCCCGAGTTCCAGATAGGCAATCTCGCCCGTCTTGCGGTCGCCGATCATCCAGTCGTTGGCGTAGCCGCCGTTATTGCCTTCCTCGATCAGCGCCACGTACTCGTCGATCGTCGCGGCATACTGCATGGCCTTGCGCGAACGCACAAACTCCGGAATCCCGTCCGGGTTCCATCCCGCAAACTGCGTGATCGTCGTCTCGGTAATCATCAGCCCCGCGTCATTCAGCCCGAAGTCGTCCTCGCTGGTGATTACGCCCGGCTCGCCGTCCATCACCATGCGATGCCCGTGCGCGGGCTGAATGTCGAAGATGATCGTCCATCGCTCGCCATCCGCATAGCTCGACCAGTTGTTGTGCGCAACGACGATGCGGCCGTCCTTCGTATAGCTGCCGGTGGCGATGAAGGCCGAGCAGCGTCCGCGTGGATGAATCGTCGGCGCGCTCGAAGCCTGCTTGTCCAGCCACGGCACGTAGTACTCGCTGAACTCGATGGCCGCGTTGAGCGCCACGATGTCCCACACATCCAGCTTCACCCCGCGCGCCTGCACGCCCTTGGCGATGCCTTCCAGTTCCTGCCGGTACTCGGCCTCGATGTGCGGCCACAGTTCCTTGCGGCCGGCCTCGCGGAAGAACTTCCAGTCGCGGTGCGTGGAGTGCTCAAGCTCCAGCTTGTTCACGCGCACCAGGTCGGCGATCTCCTCGGCCAGCAGCTTGCCGTGCTGGATGCCGATCTCGGCCGGTGTGCCCTGAAGATGCACGTAGGTCCAGCCGCCGCGCGTAAAGCGGTAGCCCGGAGCGGCGGACGCCGCCGGCTTGGCGGCCTTGGCCGCCGACATGGGTACGACAAGGGATAACGCCATGCAAACGCCCAGGATAAGGGCACGGAGACGCACACGCGGCATCGAAACTTCCTCCGGAATCCCCTGACCATAACACGACGGGGTGGTCCTGTTCGAGGACCACCCCGTGGAGTGCGTTCTTGCGCGAAGATCAGTGCCGCTTGCCCGGCTTGCCTGCCGGCTTCTTTGGCGCGGGCTTGGCTGCCGGACGCGCGACTTTCACCGGCTTCGGCGCGGGCTTCTTCTTGGCCGGCGCGGGCTTGGCGACCTTCACGGTCTTCGCCGCCTTGGGCTTGGGCGCCACGGCCTTCTTGGCCGGCTGCTTGGCGGCAGGCTTGGTTACCGCCTTCTTGGCCGCCGGAGCAGGCTTGGCCTTCGGCGCCGGAGCCTTGGGCGCGGGTTTCGCGGCGGGCTTGGGTGCAGCCTTGGAAACAGGCTTCGCCACCGTTTTCTCGTGCTTCGCGGCCGGCTGCGGCTTCGTCTCCACGGCGGGCTTGGCCGCCGCGGGCTTCGCGGCTTCGTTCACCGGTTTCGCAGGCTTTGGATCGGGAGTCTTTGCCGGCTTGCTCGCGGGCGCTTCCTTGCGGCCCTGCTTGGCCACGGCGGGCGCTTCGTCCTCGTCTTCTTCATCGCCGCCCGGCTCCTCGTCGATCTCCACGCCCGGCAGGTTGAGGCTGATCTCCTCGTCGTCCGTGCCCAGATCGTCCAGGTCGTCCCCGTCGCCCAGGCTCTCTTCCGCCTCGTCCTCGTCCTCGAACGAGCGCTCCTTCACCTTCTCGGCATTGCGCTTGGCGCGCGACCGCTTGATGGTGACCGGAGCCGGCGGGGCCGGCGGCGAGTGCGGCTCAAGAAATGCCTTCTGCTCCTCCGGCGTGGTCAGCTTGCCGTCGATCAGCTCCAGAAACACCTGCTGCACAACATCCTTGTAAATCGGCAACTCCGGCGTGATCCGCATCTCCTGCATCAGCGCGTACGGTATCCGCTGCTTGGCTTCCGGCCACACCTTCAGGAAGAGATTGTAGCGATCCTTGACGGCAGCCGAGCCGCCGGTGAAGCCAAGCCACAGCACGGCCTCCGGATCGTAGCTGGTGAACAGCTTGTAGGCCGCCGAGGGAACCTGATTCTCCTTGGCCAGCAGCACCTTCTGGAAGCCCGCGGCGATCTGGTCCAGGCTGTCCCACTCCTCCACAAAGCCCGGCCGCAGCAGCGTCTTCTTCAGCGCCGCCAGATCCTTGCCTTGCAGCTTGGCCGTGAGCAGTTGCATCTGCGCCGCCGACATGTCCGGATGCACGCCCTGCATCAGCAGTTCCACGGCCAGGTCGTGCAGCGTCTTGAGCTTGGTCTCGTCGGCCCTGGCCGGAGTCCAGGCCGGGAACAGCACCTTCATCCAGCCCTCGGTCTCCAGCGCCTGCAACACCCTCAGCCCTTCAACCTCGTGGCCCACCTGCTCCAGTTCGTAGCTGCGCGCGTGGTCGGAGAGCGCCGAGATCACGCCCTCTTCGCGGGCGTTCTCATAGCGGGTCTGCGTGCGCGGGTCCAGCTCCCAGCCCAGCCGCGCCTTGTAGCGCGTCGCGCGGATCAGCACCGACGGCTCCTCCAGGAAGCCGTAGTTCGACACCAGCCGCAGCGTGCGCGCTTCGATGTCGGCCGCGCCGTTCAGCGGGTCCATCAGCAGGCCAAACGAGCCCTCGTTGAGCGAGATGGCCATCGCGTTGACCGTGAAATCCCGCCGCCGCAGATCTTCCTGGATCGACGCCGGATGATAGACAGCCTTGCCCGGCTTGGGATACTCGATGCGGTGGGTGCTGACCAGGTCGACGCGCACCGTGCCCGGAAAGCACAGGTACAGCGTGCGCGAAGCCTCATGCTCGCCCCACACCTTGCCTCCGAGCCGTTCGATCGGCTTCCTCAGCTTCAGCGCGTTGCCGTGCACGGCAACTTCCAGATCGCGTACGGCATGGCCGCTGGTTAAATCGCGGACGGCGTCACCGGTCAAAAAAAGAATCAGGCCGGCCTCGCGAGCCACTTCGCGTAACTGCCGAAGTGCGTGCTGCTGGTCGGCGGAGAGCCGGTTCTCAAGAAGGTAAATGTAGTCGGGCATCCGTTCCCTGCTTCTGTGGTCCCCTGCCGGGCCAAGTGCCTGATGCAGTTGCGCTTATCGTGCAACCGGGCAGGGCTTGCAAAGCTGTACCTTAACACAGATTCAACACGATAGCTAGACCCACATGCACAAAAATGGTTGCGTTTCCGCACCGCAAGGGCCCGGCGCGTGCGACAATGCCTGAAAATGCCCTCCTCGCGTAAACCCGTGATTGTGCGCAAGTTTTCCCGTGACTGGGTGGGCGGCTATGCCGACGGGGCCTTCCCCGCGTCGGCCGTGGCACTGGAGATCCTCGACCAGGCGGGCAAGGTCGTTACCATCGGCTGGGAGGCCGTCAAGTGGGTCTGCTACGTCCGCGACCTCGCCGCCGGCGACCAGGCCAACCCGGAACGCCTTCTCCAGAAACGCTTTACCGTCCGCCCCCGCGCCGCCGGCCTGTGGCTCCGCATGACCCTCGCCGACGGCGAGGAGCTGGAAGGCCTCGCCGCCAACGACCGTTCCCTGATCGACGGCCCCGGCCTTCTGCTCACCCCACCCGACACCCGCTCGAACACCCAGCGTATCTTCATTCCCCGCATGGCCATCCAGACACTCGAAGTCGTCAGCCTGATCGGCGCGGCCGCCCGCAAACGCCCCGCCGCCGCGCCGCAGCCCGGCCTTTTCCCCGCCGAGCCAACCGAGTAGCCGCGCACCGCCCCCATCTCCGTTACAATGCCAACGATGAAACTAGGTGAATTGGCAACCCGGCTGGGAGCGGAACTGCGCGGAGACGCGGAGCTGGAAGTTACTGGTGTCAAAGGTATTGAAGAAGCAGGCCCAAGCGAAATCACGTTTGTCGCCAACCCCAAGTACGGCGGCCTGGCCCGCAAAACCCATGCCGCCGCCGTGCTCGTCGAGCCCGAGTTCCCCGAGATCGAAGCGGCCACGCTGCGCATCAAGAACCCCTACCACGCCTTCTCCCGCGCCCTCGGCTTCTTCTACCAGCCGCCCGTCTACGCGCCCGGTATACATCCCACCGCCGTCATCCACCCCACCGCCGTCATCGGCCCGGCTGCCCACATCGGCGCGTACGTCGTCGTCGGCCCCGGCGTCAAGCTCGGTCCCAACGCCACCTTGCTGCCTCATGTCGTCCTCTACCCCGGCGTGCAAACCGGAAGCCACTTCTTCGCCCACGCCCACGCCGTCGTCCGCGAAAACTGCATCCTCGGCGACCACGTCACGCTTGAAAACGGCGCCATCGTCGGCGCAGACGGCTTCGGCTTCTCGAAGAACGAGCTCGGCCACTGGACCAAAATCCCGCAGTCCGGCCCGGTGCGGCTCGGCGACCGCGTCGACGTCCAGGCCAACGCCTGCGTCGACCGCGCCACCATCGGTGCCACCGAGATCGGCGCCGGTACCAAGATCGACAACCTCGTCCAGGTGGGCCACGGCTCCCGAGTCGGCGAAAACACCCTGCTCTGCGCCCAGACCGGCCTCGCCGGCTCGTCCGTCGTCGGCAGCAACGCCATCCTCGCCGGGCAAACCGGCGTCGCCGGCCACTGCACCGTCGGTGACGGCGTCATTCTCACCGCGCAGTCGGCCGTCAGCCACGACGTGCCCCCCGGCAAGATGATCTCCGGCTCGCCCGGCTTCGACAACCGCGTCTGGCTCCGCGCCGTCGCGCTCTTCCAGCGTCTGCCCGAGCTGGCCAAACGGCTCAGTCAGCTTGAAAAAGCCGTCGCCGCGCGCAAAGAGGACGCATGATCCGCCGCGCGTGGGTGTTCCTGCTCGCGGCCGCGCTCGGCCTGGCCGCCGGTTGCCGCTCGCCGCGCGTCGATATCCGCGTGGAAAATCGCACCGGCGCTCCCATCGAGTTGCTGGAGGTCGATTACCCCAGCGCCAGCTTCGGCGTCGGCCGCCTCGCCCCGGGCGCGGTCTATCCCTACGGCATTCAGGTGCGCGGTTCCGGCAGTGTCCGGATTCAGTACACGGACTCGGCAACGCACGTACTCGTCCAGGCCTCTGGCGGTCATCTCCAGGAGCGCCAATCCGGTACCCTCCGTATCGTGCTGCTGCCCAGCGGCCACGTCGAGTTCCACCCGGCCTCCTGATGCCGCCGCCGGCAGCCGCCCGCACAAATACCCTCCCAACGCTCTCGCCCTCGTTCTTCCTTCTCCGATAAGAGAAATGGGAGAAAAGATGTGCGCAGGACGTTTCGACCCAAGGGCCAAAGACACAGGGCAACCGCATGGCGGTCCTTTTCCTCCCTGCTGCCAGGCATCTCCCTGTTCGTTCTGGTCGTTCTGTCCATCGTCTATGTACACGACTTTGCCCGCCTTGAAAACGGCATCTCCTTAATCCTGCTGTCCAACGCGATCGTCCTGTCCTATCTGCTGCTGGTGCCGCGCTGGAAATGGCCGCTATACGTTCTGATCGGCTATATCGCAACCGTCGCCGGGCACATCAACGTCGGCGATTCGCACCACTTCGTGCTCCTGCGGTGCATACGCATCCTCGTCGAGCCGATTCTCGCGGCTTGGCTATTGCGCTCGCGCTCGACGCAACTGCCCCGCTTTACCGATCCGCACTACCTGGTGCGCTTTCTTGGCATCGCCGTGGTCGGCGTGCCTCTCCTGATCGGCTTTCCCCTGGCATTTCTCGACTTCGTCTGGACCGGCCAGTCGGCCTTCCGCGAGTTTGGACAACTCTACACCGCCGACGCCCTCGGCATCCTCATGCTGACGCCCTCGATGGTCGCGGTCTTCCGCGTCAACCTGCGCGAGACCAGGCCCCACCGTAAGGACATCATGCTGTTCCTGTTGCTGGTCATCGCCGGCTACGCGGCATTCTCCGGGACCGCGGAAATGTTCCTTTTCGCCATCTACCCGCTACTCGCCCTCGTTGTGCTGCGCATGGGGCAGGGATGGGGTGCGGTGTCGCTCTTTGTCTTGGCCAGCGAAGCCAGTTGGTTCACCCTGCGCGGACTCGGCCCCTACGCGCACGGCATGAACATGTCCGGCGCCTTCGTGCACACCAGCGTGCTGCTGCACGTGTTCATCATCTGCGGCGTCTTCATCCTCTACACGGTCTCCTCCGTCGTCGATGAGCTGCGCGCCACCGAGCGCCGCCTGCTCCAATCGGCGCACATGTTCTCGCTCATTACCGAAAACCTCCGCGATGTCATGGTCCTCGCCGACTTCAGCGGCCGCCGCTCCTACATCTCTCCCTCCGCCGCCGTCTTGGGGGGATGGGACCGCGATGAAGACATGCGTCATAGGACCATCGAAATCGTTTATCCAGCCGACCGCCCCGCCGTCGAAGCGCTCGTCAGCAGCATCCGTATCGGCGGCGAAGGCGCTCTGCTCGAATACCGCGTGCTCCGCAAGAATGGCGAATATGTCTGGGTCGAAGCCAACATCCGCCCGGTGCACGACCCGGTCACTGGCGTCCTCACCGGCGTCATCAACATCGTCCGCGACATCACCGAGCGCAAAGCCGCCGACCAGCAGCTCCGCGACGCCTACCAGGCTCTCGAAGCGATGGCCATCACCGACGGCCTCACCGGCCTCGCCAACCGCCGTCACTTCGATCACCGCCTCAAGCAGGAGTGGCGGCGCTGCGCGCGCGAGCACATGCCCATGTCCGTCCTTATGCTCGACGTGGATTTGTTCAAGATCTACAACGACACCTACGGCCATCTCCGCGGCGACGGTTGTCTGCAGCAGGTAGCCGACATTGCGCGCCGGCAGGTGGCGCGCCCCGGCGATCTGGTGGCCCGCTATGGCGGCGAGGAGTTCGTCTTCATCCTGCCCAACACCGCCAACTCCGGCGCTCTTCAGCTTGCCGAAGAAGTGCGCACGGCCGTCGAGCGCGAACACATCCTGCATCCCGGCAACCAGCACGGCATCGTCACCGTCTCCCTCGGCTGCGCCACCATGATGCCAAGAGCCGGCCAGGAACCCGCCCTGCTCGTCCAGTACGCCGACGAGGCTCTCTATGAATCCAAAAACTCCGGGCGAAATCGCGTCTGCAACAACGGCGATCTCGCCCAGGTAGCCTCATCGGTCCCCCGCGCCAGCTAAGACGTTTTCGCTTTGCTACTTACAGAACCGATGCGCATGCCTCCGGTCTCGTTTCTGAGACCGGGGGCAGCCACCAACCCACGCAGTCACGGTACTAGCGGACAATACTCCGGAACAGCTCGGACTGAAGCAGGCTGTTGAACTGCGCGTTCGAGGCCGCGAAGTGCACCGTCAGCTTGCCCGCGCTCGACGAAACATCCGTATCCGCAAGCGCGGCCTTCTCGGAGTCCGAACCGGTCGTCTTGCGGTACATCACCGCCACGTTCAGCATCGTCGAAATCGTCACCGCCGCCAGTGTGTCGCCGGTCGAGATCGTCAGGTCGAACTTCACCCCGTGCTGGAAGCTCATTGCGTACCACGAGCCCTGCAGCCGCTTCTGCACCGACTCGTAGTCGGCCACCGAACCAGCCTCGCCCAGCAGCCCGCGCATCATCGTCTGCGTGCCCTTCGAATCCAGAATGCTCCACAGCGGCTCGGTGTCCACCGACCGCATCTCGTCCATCATCGAGCTGTTGTTCAGCAGGCTCTGCGTCAGGCCGTCGCGCGCGTTCAGCGCCTGCTTCACCGCCGTCGTGCTGCCGAAGACCATCGTCGAGGGATCGACGAAGCACAGCACCATTCCGGTCTTGCCCATCGGGTAAATCCGGTTGGTGCGAAGCACCGCCGCCTTCACCTTCTGCTTGCGGAAGTTCGCCACAATGTCTTCGACCGGAAACTGCCCTTGTGCAACGCCAACGGTCTCGAGCTGATCGGTCGCCCCGGCCACGCGGTACAGCGCAAACGCCAGACTGTCCACATCGTGGTTCTCATTCAAGCCCGACTTGCGCAGTGCATCGTCGAATTGCTTCAGATCGGGCGGCATCAACTTGTCGCGCAGCCTCATAGCCGTGTCTGAATCCTGCATGGCGCGGTAGTCGATCACCACCAACTGCTGCACTTCGCGGGGAATCGCCGCGCGTGCGTCGTTGTTCAACTGTGCCGCCAAGGCCGGCAGTGAAGCGCCGGCAAGCGCACCCGCGCAGAACAAATACCGAACAGAATTACCGAACAAATTCGTCCTCCTGGAATGCGGGCCGTCGCGGCTAACTCATCCAGTACGCCATCGAGACCTTCAGGTTTTACCTGAAGAACATACCTGCACCCTTTAGATTTTTAATCACTTCGCTAACGTGATCCGTACCGGCCCACCGCCGGCTCGGCGCTGCCTACGCCTCCCGGGGCCATGACAGTGGAGACGCCAGTCGGCGCTCCAGAATCTTGGTCTCCGGGTCGAACGCACTTAATTGACGCATCCACTCGCTTTCGCGCTCGCACGCCGCTTCCGGCACCAGGCCGATGATCTCGCCCTCCACCGGCACCGTCTTATGCCGCAGCGCCAGACGCGAAACCGCCTCGTACACCTGCGATACCGGCGTCACCACGAAATCCGTGATATTCATCGTGAGCTGGGCCCGGCCGTGCGCCAGCACTCCCAGGGCTTTTACCCCCTTCAGCCCGCCGCTCGAAGCGCGTACCTCGCGGGCCATGGCCCGCACCATCGCCACGTCCGTCGAGTCGAAGTAGATGTTATAGGCAATCAGGAATTTGCGTGCCCCCACGGCGCTGGCCCCGGCGGTCGGATGCAGCGCCGGGCCGCCCATGTCCGGCTTGCGCGCCGACTCTTTCCGCGCCGCGGCTTGCAGACCCTCGAACTGCCCCTTCCGAACATCTTCCAGGTTCACCCGGTCCGGGCGCGACGCCGCCGCTTCATAGAAGTACACCGGCACGCCGAAGCGCTGCCATATCTCCGCGCCGGCCTGCCGCGCCAGCACCGCGCACTGCTCCAGCCGCACGCCCGAGATCGGCACAAACGGAATCACATCCGCCGCGCCAATCCGCGGATGCACACCGTCCTGGGCCGTCAGATCGATCAGTTCCGCCGCCTTGCCCGCGCCGCGCACCGCCGACTCCACCACCGCCGCCGGTTCCCCGGCCACCGTCACCACCGAGCGGTTGTGGTCTGTGTCCATCGACCAGTCCAGCAGGTGCACGCCGTCCACTCGCATCGCGGCCACGATCGCTTCCACTTTGCGAACATCGCGGCCCTCCGAGTAGTTCGGCACGCACTCCACGATCTGCGGCTTCCCTGTCATTTCCAGAACGAATACCCCACCTGCAGTTGAATGCTGGCGTTCACACCCGGGTTCCGGTCGCCCAGCGACGCCGACGAGATGTGCACGGCATTCACTCCAAAGTCGATCGACCGCCCCGGCCGCACGAAATAGTGGATGCCTCCGCCGCCCTGCGGCGAGAAGTTCCACACCGACGTGCCGCCCGCCGTCCCCTCCGGAACCAGCACGTTCGGCGGATACTTGTGCGTGGTGTAGATCAGTCCGCCCGCCGCCTGAAACCACGGCTGGATGCGCGCCGACCTGGTCAGCAAATTCCAGCGGAAGATCACCGGCGTCAGGCTCACGCCCGTGTAGGTGCCGCCCGCGATCTTTTGGGTATACGTGACATCGCCCACCGTGTACGTGTTGGTGTGCGCCGCTGGCGTATAGGACTGCCAGAACGGAATCACGTCCGCGCCCAGCTCGAACTGGCCGCTGAAGATGCCCGCGCGCCTGACCGGCGTCAAAACCTTGCCCACATGCGCGCCGGCAAAGAAGAACTTGAAGTCCGAGCGCTCGCCCACGCCCGTGCCCCAGTTCGCGATCGGCCCATAGGACCAGCTCCGCGGATTACGCGCCTGCGCGACGGGGTTTTCGGCGACATCGGCCTTCGGTGCGTTTTGCGCCAGTGCGCTGCCGGCCATGGCCAGCAGCAACAGGGTGATCTTTGCGCTGCGAATCACGTCTATCCTTCTCTCTCTGCCTTGCGGCTTCCATGAAAAGGCCGCCACAACCGGGCGGCCTTCACTATTTCCGGATGGGTCCGCTTCAGTCGGCCATCTGCTCCATCTGTTCGGCGTCCATGTCGAAGTTCGAGTACACGTTCTGCGTATCGTCAAAGTCTTCGAGCGCTTCCAGCAGCCGGATCATCTGCCCTGCCTGCGGTCCTTCGAGCTTGGTGTAGGTCGAGGCCAGCATCGTCACTTCGCTCGCCACCGGCTCAATCCCCGCCGCCTTCACCGCCGTCAGCACCGCCTCGTAGGCCGCCGGTTCGGTCACGACCTCCCACGCCTCGCCTTCGTCGTTCAAATCCTCGCCGCCGTGCTCCAGCACGATGCCCATCAGCGTGTCTTCGTCCGCCGCCGTCTTCTCGATCGTGATCACGCCCTTCTTCGAGAACATGTGCAGCACCGAGCCGCTGGACCCCAGGTTGCCGCCGTTCTTTGAGAACGCGTGCCGAATCTCGCTCACCGTGCGGTTGCGGTTGTCGGTCAGCGTCTCCACAACGATCGCCACGCCGCCCGGGCCATAGCCCTCGAAGGTGATCTCTTCGTAGCTCACGCCTTCCAGCTCGCCGGTGCCGCGCAGAATGGCGCGCTTGATGTTTTCGGCTGGCATGTTCTCCGCCTTGGCCGCCGCGACGGCCGTGCGCAGACGGGCATTGCTGTCAGGATTGCCGCCGCCCTTGGCAGCGACTGCGATTTCCTTCAACAGACGGGTGAAAATCTTGCCGCGCTTGGCATCCAGCGCGCCCTTCTTGTGCTTGATGGTGGCCCATTTCGAGTGGCCGGACATGGCAACCTCAGTCAACCTGAAAATGCGGGCGCAGACATGCTTCCGCCCAAGTGAGTATATCACTGGCATTGCTCGGGATCGAGCCCGGCCGGGCGCGGCGTTCACGCCTCCGCCCGGCTCCCGGTCCGCGCTGCCGTTCTTCCTGAAGTTACAGCAGGTTGTCGCCTGAATCGAATCCGCCGCCATCGTCCCCGGACTGATCGTCGTACCCGCCGCCGTCGTCGCCCGACTGGTCGTCGTAGCTGCTGTCGTCCGTCTGCGCATCGTTGGCCGCGTCCAGTTCATTGCCGCCGTCGCCGCCGCGATAGTCGGCATTCGCAAGGTGCGCCCCGCCGCCGTCGAATCCACGCCCGCCCGCGTCCGACGTGTCGTGAAAACCCGACGCCTCCGCATGATGCTCACTCGCGCCGCCGCCGCGATCATCGTCGTAGTAGTTGTTGTTGATAACCGTCTCTTCCACCGGCCGCTCGAAGCCCGCCTGTCCCATGCCCATCGGCGCGCCAAAGCCGCCCATGCCCATCCCCGGCTCGCCCCAGCCGTAGCCGCCACGTCCAAATCCGCCGTGCAGCAGCGATTCCACGCCCTCGAACGCCAGCGCACCCGCCGCCACGCCCGCCGCCGTCTGCATTGCTCCGCGCAGAAAGCTCGGCTGCCCGCTCTGCACCGGCACGTACTGCGGTTGGCCATAGACCGGCCCGGGTTGCGCATAGCCGGGCTGCCCGTACGCCGGCGTATATTGCGGATTCACCGGCTGATAGCCGCTCTGGTATTGCGCTGGAGCCGGCGGCTGCGGTGCGGGCTCCGGGTCGCGCTTGCCCAGCAGGCTGCCCAGAAAACTCGTCGCGTGCGCCGGCTTGGACTGCTGCGCCTGCTGCAACTGCTGTTGCAAACCGCCAATCTGCGCCTTCGCCTGCTCCAGCGCCATGTTCTGCACCAGCACGGTCTGCGCCAGAATGTAGAGCGCGTCGGGGTTCGGCCCGAGCTCGCGCGCCAGCAGCGCCTCGGCATCGGGATCTTTTTCAGTAAGTTGTGTCTGGTTCACTCGCTCCACGAGCGAGCCTACAAGCTGTTCTTCCTGGGGAGTCAAGCTATTAACCTCCGGCGGCGCGAAACTTGCCGGATCGGCCGCCCGTGTTCATACAGACGCGATTCCGTCGCCAAAGTTTCCCCGCCGCACATCCAGTACGCAGCGCGTCTCCGGCCGGTTCCCTGCCTAACCTAGATCCGAAACCGGCACTTCAGCGGATGCCCGCTCTGCCGGATCGCGCAGTCTGCCGGCACCTCGACCACCTCGACAAACCTGCCCCCGGCCAGCTCGATGGACCGCCGCGAGGCCATGTTCTCCGGGTCGCAGGTGATCCACAGCGGGTCGAGCCCCACCCGCCGCGCCAGCGGCACCAGCAGCCGCACCGCCCGCGCCGCGTAGTGATGTCCGCGATGCGCCTCGCGCACGTCGTAGCCAATGTGCCCCGCGTAGCGCTCCACATGCGCCGTCGAGCCCACGCGCAGCCGGATGCCGCCCATGTGCGCGCCGCTCTCCGCATGGATCATGCGAAACGAATACGTCGGCGCCTGGTGATATGGATGCCGCGCGTAGGAACTGAGTTCGAGCAGCAGCTCGCCGTCGCGCAGCTCGTTCTGTTCCACAAAGGCGATCGATGCAAGCTGCGCTGGGTCCATGCCGGTCAGCCGCGGCCCACCAGCTCTACCGCGCTCACTTCTTCCTTGCGCACCGTCAGCTTTTCGATCAGGTCCGCGCGCACTTCAAAGCCGCGTCCGGGCACGTCCGGAATCACAATCTCGCCCACCGGCGAAACCGTGACCTCCGGCTCGATGATGTCTTCCTTCCAGTACCGCGCCGAAGCCGACACATCGCCTGGCAGCGTGAAGTTTTCGAGCGACGACAGCGCGATGTTGTGCGCGCGCCCGATCCCCGACTCCAGCATTCCGCCGCACCACACCGGCACGCCCCGTTCCTCGGCCGCGTTGTGCACGGCAATCGCTTCGGAGAAACCGCCCACCCGGCCCAGCTTGATGTTGATAATTTTGCACGACTCCATCTCGATCGCCGCCAGCGCGTCGCGCCGGTTGCCGATCGACTCGTCCAGGCAGATTGGCGTGTTCAGCCGCTTCTGCAGCATCGAGTGATAGTAGAAGTCGTCGTGCCACAGCGGCTGCTCGATCATCAGCAGATCGAAGTTGTCGAAGCCGACCAGGTGATCCGCGTCGCGCAGCCGGTATGCCGAGTTCGCGTCGCAGCTCAGCGTGATCTCCGGCCAGCGCGTCCGCACCGACTCGAATACCTCCACATCCCAGCCCCGCATACACTTCAGCTTGATGCGCTGATACCCCGCCGCCAGCTCGCGCGCAATCGTCTCCATCAGCTCCGGAATCGACGCATGAATGCCGATCGAAACACCGCACGGAATTGTCTCCCGCACGCCGCCCAGCAGCCGCGCCAGCGGCACGCCCTCGCGCTGTGCCTCCAGATCCCAGATCGCGTTTTCCAGCGTCGCCCGCGCCATCGGGTTCCCGCGCACCTTCTTGAAGATCTTCGGAATGTCCCCGCCGTGCTCCGGCGTTGCCCCGGCCAGCATCGGTCCCAGCTCGTTCAGCAGAATCTGCCATGCCGTGTCGGTCGACTCGCCGGAAAAGTACGGGTGCTCGCCGGCCGTGCACTCGCCCCAGCCGCTCAGACCCTCCGAGCGAATCTCGGCCAGCAAAACGCGCCGGTCGCGTGTAACTCCAAAGCTGGTTTCAAACGGGCGGACAAGGGGAAGACGCAGTTCGCGAAGTATGATTCCGTCAATTCTCATAGGGTGTTCGAGTCCTGGTGCATGGTGATTGAATCGTTAGGCTGTGGGTGTCTCATGACTGCCTCTGTGGCCGGTTATTCCAGCTCCAACTGGGCCGCTGAGCCCAGCTCGAAGACTCCGTTCCCCTCCTCGTCGCGGACGAATCCGAGAACGGCCAAACCGTTGCTGAACGCTTCCTGAAACCTCTGCCGATTCCTCAACTGCACTTCCATGGCCCGGGAGCGATCCTGATCGTTGGCCTTCCACGCGTAGATCGCCGCGGGAACTTCGATGCGTTCCTCGATCCGGAATGAAGGCCGCTCGCGTCCCTCAAGAATCCCGGTCACGCGCGGCGACTTCATGTACCATTCCGCCGTAAGCCGGTCCGTGGGCAGCCCGCCCTGCAATCGAGATGAGGATACACCATAGAAATCCACGCTGTAGCGGCGAATCACCGCCCCCAGCTTGTGGATGTTGAGATACGCGTTCTTGATTTCCAGCGGATCGAAGGTCCACTCCATCCGCTCGATGCCCCGCCCCAGCGCCTCACGCCGTTGCTCCAGCTTGAGTTGCGCGCCCAGCCCGCGATTGCGGTACTCCGGCTTCACCGCCAGCATGTGCGAGTGCAGATATGCTCGCGGCGCGCCCTCGCCGGTCTTCATCCCCGGCAAAGACATGGCGAAGCCCACCAGCGACCGCGCCTCGCCCTCCGGCGCCGCCCCCGGCTGCTCCGTGTCGAACGCGCCGAGCACCTGCCCGCCCACCTTCTGCATCACCAGAAACGCCTTGCGCGGAATCACGTCCGTCGGGTCGTAGCCCCATGTGTCGATCTGCATCCGCACGCACGCCTCAAGCTCGTCGTGCCCCTTGCAACTCCGAATCACAATCATGCCGTCACAATCCTGCTCAAGAACAGTTGCTTCCAAGAAAGCCATTAAAAACTCCGGCGTGAAGGGTACGGCCTTCACGCCGTACGTCGACCGGCCAATAAAACTGCGGCCTTTAGCCCCTGAGGTGCTCCTGCCTCTTCACGAATGAACTGTTCTTCAGAGCCTTCCTGACGCCATCAGCCCATTGCTCCAACCCCGCCACGGCTTCAGCCAATTCGCCGACTTGTTCTCCCCCGCCGGGTGCCCCCGGTCTCGATTTTGAGACCGGGGAAACCACGGAATCCGCGCGCGCACGGCACGAACTCCGCTAGCATCCCTACCCCGCCAGCTTCCTCTTCGCCGCCGCCCACAGCTCTTCCAGTTCCTCCGGCTTCAATTCTTCCAGCGGCCTCTCCGACCCCTGCTCCATCAGCCGGAACCGCTCGCGAAATCGCCTATTGCACCCGCGCAAAGCCATCTCCGCGTCCACGCCCAGATGACGCCCCAGATTCACCACCGTAAACAGCAGATCGCCCAGCTCTGCCTCCACGGCAGGCTTCCGCGCCGGATCGTCCGAAGCAGCCTCGGCCTCCAGCTCCGCCGTCTCTTCGGCGACCTTCGGCAGCAACTCCCGCCACGTCGGCCAGTCGAACCCCGCCTTCGCCGCCTTCGATCCCAGCTTCGCCGCCTCGGCCAACGCCGGCATCGCCCGCTGCACCGTATCCAGCCGCGAAGCATCGGCCTCGGGTTTCGTGGCCTTTTCCAGTTTCTTGATCTCGTCCCAGTTGGCCAGCACCTTCGCCGCCGAGCCCGCCACGTCGGCATCCACGCTAGCCGCGTTCCCAGCCGCGCGAGAGGCCTCCTCGCCGAACACATGCGGATGCCGCCGCACCAGCTTGCGGTTCAGCTCGTTCAGCACGTCGGCAATCGTAAAATGCCCTTCGTTCGCCGCCATCTCCGCGTGGAACAGCACCTGCAACAGCAGGTCGCCCAGCTCCTCGGCCAGATGCGGAAAGTCCCGCCGCTCAATGGCGTCGAAGACCTCGTAGGTCTCTTCCAGTGTGTATTTGCGAATGGTGTCGAAGGTCTGTTCGCGGTCCCACGGGCAGCCGTCCGGCGCGCGCAGCCGGGCCATAATAGCCGCCGACTCCGAGAAAAGCGCACCGGCCCTCGCCGGATCGGTAACTACTGCGGCCTTGGGGGCAGGCGTGGGAAGCTTAGGACAGTCTGCGTCGCGTGCGGAGTCCATCTCCTCCAGTCTACCGCGCGATGCAGCCGCCCCTCCCGCCCCCGAAAATCCCTCTCGCCCTTTGCAGAAAATTACCTTCGCCTGGCGCACAATCGTTTCAGGCATGGGATCGGTCGGAATCCTGGAAGGCCCACCCCCACCCCCACCCCGATATTTTCAAAACTGCCCGAAACTTTGCAGATTATTTCGACGAATCTGCTAGCCGCCTGCACCGCGCCACCATGGTGAGCGTCGCGCGTCGCCTCCGCGTCCTCTCACTGGTAGACTCAAACCGCAGATGATCCGAGCCTTAATCACCGCCTTCGCCGCGCTCGCCGGCCTCGCCTTCGGCAGCTTTTTGAATGTCTGCCTCAGCCGCTGGCCCGCCGGCGAAAGCATCGTCAAGCCCCGCTCGCACTGCCGCACCTGCCGCCGCACCCTCACCTGGTGGGAGAACATCCCGCTCCTGAGCTGGCTCGCCCTCGGCGGCCGCTGCCGCACCTGCAAGTCCGCCATCAGTTGGCGCTATCCAGCAGTCGAACTCTTGGTCGGAGTGCTATGGGCTATAAGCGCGTGGCACTACGGTTATTTCTCTATTTCGTATCTCGAATTGTCGTACTTGACCCTCCCTTTGCTGATCGTCGGCTTCCTGGGGCCATTCGCACTTCTTTGGCTGCTCGTAGCACTGGCTGCACTCGATGCCGAGAACCTTTGGCTCCCGGACAAGCTAACGCTGCCTGGAATTTTCGGCGGAGTATTTGTTGCCGCTCTTTATAGCTACTTCTTTGCAGGAAGTATCGTCTCTCCGATAACTCTAGAGAACTTTTTCATTTCGCCATATATGCGAAGCTTTTGGCGAGATCGCATCCTTGCCATCCTCGCCGCCGCCTTCCTCATCCTAGCCATCCGCTGGCTCTACTGGCTCATCCGCCGCCGCGAGGGCATCGGCCTCGGCGACGCCAAGCTCATGGCCCTGCTCGCCGCGTGGCTCGGCCTGCCCGGCGCGCTGCTCGCCTTCGCGCTCGGCGTAGTTTTCGGTTCAGTTGTCGGTGTAGTCGTACTCGTGCGCGGCCCACGCGAAGGCGTAGAAAACCCCGCGCTCGCCAAGCTCCCGCTCGGCACGTTCCTCTGCATCGGCGGCATCGTCGCCAGCCTCTGGGGTCAACCGATCCTCGCCGCCTACATGCGCTACTCTGGCCTCAACTAGTCGAAAATGCGACTCACTTTCGTGTTCCCACCCAAGCACGAAAATGGGTGCCCCAGGTCCGTGTTTTCGGACCTGGGAAAGCACACAACTCACAAGAGCGAAGGGGTACCGGCTTACGGCTGCGACGGCTGCACGGGCGTTGCCGTCGTCGCCGCCACCGCCGGCGCGTTCGCCAGCTCCGGCTCTTTCAGCAGCTTCTGCGCTTCCTTGCCGTGCTTCGAGTCCGGGTCGTACTCGACAAGCTTCCGGTAGTTCGCCTTGGCCTCGGCCAGCTTGCCCAGGTGCCGCTGCGCCTCGCCCAGACCCCAGTAGACATCGGGGTTCTCCGGGTCCAGCACCAGCGCCGACTGGAATCGCGACAGCGCCCCGGTCCAGTTCTTCGTTTCCAGGTAGTACGCGCCCACCTGCTCGTCCTCGGCCGGGCCGGTGTGCTTCACGGGTTCCGCGTCGTCGCCTTTGCGGCCATGGCGGCCCTTGCGCTCCGTCTCGGCGGGCCCCTGAATCAGGTCGTCGAGCCCCGCGCTGCTCGAACTCGATCCGCCACTGCCCGCATCGCTGCTGGCGGCGGGCGTGCCGTCGTCGGGGCTGTGCACCGGGTCCGCGCCCGCATCCGCCAGCGCCACCTTGCCGTAGTCGATCGCGTCACTCGCCGCTGGCGCTGCGCTCAGGTCCGTCGGAATCACCGGAGCGTTACTGTTCTCGCCCGGGAACGGGTTCGCTTCCTGCGCGGGCTTGGCCGGCGCGTCAGGCTGCGCCGGTTGCGCCTGCTGCGCGCCCGCCGCCACGCACCATGCGCCCATCGTCACCGCCAGCATTGCTAAAAACCGCTTCACGCCCGTCTCGCTCCCAATCCGCACATCTCCAATGGTAGGATGCCATCCGTACCCTACTCAAGTTGTCCCAGGAAAAGACACCCCCGAAACATGGCCCTCATCATCCGTTCCTCCGCCATCCACGCCGCCGGCTGCTACACCACCGCTCCCATCCGCAAAGGCACGCTGCTGGCCGAATACACCGGCCCGCGCCTCACCAAGGCCCAGGCCGACATCCGCTACGAAGACCTGCCCATCACCTACCTGTTTGGACTCGGCTCCGGGCGCACCGTCATCGACGGCCACTGCATGGCCATGTTTCTAAACCACAGCTGCGAGCCCAACTGCCAGACCGAAGAGATCAAGGGCCGCGTCTGGATCAAGGCCATCAAGCCCATCGCCGCCAACGAAGAACTCACCTACGATTACTGCCTCTACGACGGCGGCGACGAAGAAAACGCCTGCAACTGCGGCAAGCCGAAGTGCCGTGGCACCATGTACTCCCGCGAAGAGGTCCGCCGCCGCGCGGCCCTCGCGAAGAAGGCGGCAACTCACAAGTCTGCCGCGAAGTAGCCCAGCAAAGCGCACACTTTTCCACCCGCGCCCGCGCCACCCCGGAACGATACAATCGCCCTTAGGCCGTGAACGCAATCACGAGCCCAGGAGAGTGCGTGCCCATGGAGTATCAGGTTCTTGCCCGGAAGTATCGTCCGCAGCGGTTCGCCGACGTCGCCGGCCAGGATCACGTCACGCGCACGCTCATGAACGCGCTGGAGCAGAACCGCGTTGCCCACGGCTACATCTTCTCCGGCCATCGCGGCATCGGCAAAACCACCATCGCCCGCATCCTCGCCCAGGCGCTCAACTGCCGCACCGCCGTCGGCTCCGCCGAGCGGCCCACCGCCGAGCCTTGCGGCGTCTGCGAGTCCTGCACCGAGGTCCGCTCCGGTTCGGCCGTCGACGTCATCGAGATCGACGCGGCCACCAATCGCGGCATCGACGAGATTCGCGAACTGCGCGACGCCGCCCGCTACGCCCCGGCCCGCGACCGCTACAAGATCTACATCCTCGACGAAGCCCATCAGATCACCGATGCGGCCTTCAACGCGCTCCTCAAGACCCTCGAAGAGCCGCCCTCGCACGTGGTCTTCATGATGGCCACCACCGAGCCCGAGAACATTCCGCAGACCATCCGCTCGCGCTGTCAGCACTTCAGCTTCCACGCCGTCAAGTTCGACGACATCCTCGCCCAGTTGAAGATGATCGCCGAGCACGAGCAGGTCACCGCCGAAGACGCCGCGCTCGCTCTGCTGGCCGAGGCCGGCGACGGCTCCATGCGCGACGCGCTCTCCATCATGGACCAGGCCATCGCCTCCGCGCCCGTCGAAGACGGTCGTCCGGTGCTGGCCGCCGCGCAGATTCGCGAACTGATGGGCTCCGTCCCCAACGCTGTTTTCGAGCGACTGCTCGAAGCCGTGGCGCAGGGCCAGAGCGCCGAGTTGATGGAACAGATCAACGTGCTGCTCAACGCCGGCCACAGCCCGTCCTCGCTCGCCCGGCAGATGGTCCGCTACCTGCGCAACGCGCTCATGGCCAAGATCGGCGGCGAGCAGACCGAGTTGCTGCAAATCTCCTCCGACGAACGCGCCCGCGCCAACCGCACCGCCATGCTCTTCAGCGAAGAGGAGATCACCCGCAACCTGCAAATCATCCTGCGCACCTTCGACGATCTGAACTATCGCCAGGAGCAGCGCTTCCATCTCGAACTGGGCCTGCTCAAGCTGGTCCACGCCCAGCGTCTCCTGCCGCTCGAAGAGTTCCTCAGCGCCGTCGCCGCCGGAGCGCCCGCGCGCAGCGCGGCTCCGCCCGCCCGCCCCAGCGCCGCTCCCAGCACACCGCGCGCCACGGCATCCGCACCCAAGCCGGCAGCGCCCTCGGTGTCGCCCTTCGGTTCCAGCAGCAGTGGCGGATGGTCCCGGTCCAGCGCGCCCGTGCAGACGGCAGCCACCGCGCCCGATCTCATCTCGGAAACCGCGCCCTCCATCTCCGCGCACTCCGCGCCGCAGCCCGCCGTGGCCCACAAGGTGATGCCGTTTCCCGTGGCTCCCGCGCCCAGCGTGCCTGCAATCGAGCCCGCGGAACCTGACGTTGCCGAAGCTCCGCAGCCCGCGCCGGCCACTGGCTCCAACACCGACATGACCGCCATCCAGCGCGCCTGCTGCCTCACCCTCGCCGGAGCAGGCCACGATTCCGCCTCGCAACTGCTCTCCGGCGCGCTGTGGACGCTCGACGGCTCCAACCTCAAGATCGAAGTCGGCGGCATCGGCAAAAAGATGCTCGCTCTCACCGTCAACGCGGCAGCCGAAAAAGTCATCAAGCAGAGGCTGCAAGAGCTGGGCGGCCCCGCGCGCTTCATGGTCGTGCCCGGCGAGGGCGGCACGGCGCAGACCGGTTCGGGAACCATGGCCGTTCCCGAGGGCAGCGTGCAGCAAGCCGCAATGGAGAACCCGCTCGTGCAAAAGGCCAAGGAGATATTCCAGGCCGAGGTGCGCAGCGTGCTCGACCTGCGCGCCAAGTAGTTCCAAAGGTGAGGATCGAATGTTCAATCCGCTCAAGATGACCGAAATGCTCTCCAAGGCCAACGAGATGCAGGAGCAGATGCAGCAGAAGCTCGCCCAGACCGTGGTCGAAGGCTTGGCGGGCGGCGGCGCGGTCACCGCGACCATGAACGGCAAAAAGCAGTTGCTCAAGCTGCGCATCGAGCCCAGCGCCGCGCTGAGCCTTACCGCCGGCCAGCCGGACGTGGAGATGCTCGAAGACCTGATCGTCTCCGCGGTCAACGACGCCGGCAACAAGGCCGACGAAGCCATCAAGTCGAGCGTTCAGGGACTGCTGGGCGGGCTCAATCTGCCCGGTCTCGGCTAAACGGAATACGGAGGCCCGGAAGTGGCACGCTATGCCGAGCCAATGGCGCGGCTGATCGACGAATTGAAGAAGCTTCCCGGCGTGGGCGCCAAGACTGCGCAGCGCTACGCCTTCCACCTGCTGCGTGCGGATGACGACGACGCCGCCGCGCTGGCCGAGGCCGTGCGCAACCTCAAGGCCAGCCTGCGCCTCTGCTCCATCTGCAACAACGTGACCGACGTCGATCCCTGCGCCTACTGCGCCAGCCCGTCGCGCAATCGTCGCGTGGTTTGTGTTGTAGAAGAACCGACCAACATCGACGCTGTCGAGCGCACCCGCGATTACAACGGCCTCTACCACGTGCTGCACGGAACGCTTTCGCCGCTGCAGGGCATCGGCCCCGATCAGTTGCGCGGCCGTTCGCTGGAGGCGCGCGTGGAGCGCGGCGAAGTCGATGAGGTCATCGTGGCCACCAGTCCGACACTCGAAGGCGAAGCCACGGCCTCGTGGATCGCCGGACTTCTGCGCCGCTTCCCAGTGCGCATCACGCGCATCGCCACCGGCGTCCCCGCCGGAAGCGATATCGAATACGCCGATGAAGTCACCATGGCGCGCGCGCTCGAAGGCCGTCGCGATTTCTAAAAATAAAATGGCGGCGAGCCTTCCGGTCCGCCGCCCCACTCTTTGGAATGGATCAGCTGCGCAGGCGGTTGAGCAGATCCTGCGGATGAACCGGCTTGGCCAGAATGTCGAACTCGTAACCCTGCGCCCGCGCCTTCTCCAGCAGATCGGCCGTCGCCGCCTGTCCGCTGAAAAGCAAGATCTTGATCTTCGGCAGCAGCGCGCGAATCTGGATCGCCGCATCGATGCCGTTCAGGTCGGCCATGATCACGTCGGTGATGAGCATGTCGGGCGCGAAGGTTCCGGCCGTCTCCACGGCCTTTTCGCCGGAGTAGACCGAGCGCGCATCGAAGCCGCTCTGGTTGAGGATCATGGCGAGCGTATCGGCAATGACGCGCTCGTCGTCGACGACAAGCACCTTGGGTTTGACGCGATTCTCAGGCATACGCTCTCTTGGATGCTGTTTAGCCGCTGAAGTTTGGCTGGTAGCCGCCCATCGACGATCATACCCCGCCGTGCGGACAAATTGCGGCCGATTGTGTAACCTGAGGGAGAATGCTTGCGCACCAGGCAGCGCGGGCTCGACACCGACAACCCTGGAAACGCTGCGTCCTGTAACGGCACCGTCAGGCGACAGCCCCCAACTCCGCAGCGACGCGCTCGTTGACAAGAATGTCATCGGACGCTCGTAGACTACCTGGATCACCGAGCCGCGGGCGCGCCCGCGGCTCCGACCGGAGAAGCCATGCACGAAGCCGAACTCCAGTCCACCGCATCGCCGGCCAAGACCGACGCGATCATTCGCGCCGCCGGCATCGAGAAGTATTACGCGCAGCCGAGCGAGAACCGCATCCAGGTGATCTCGGCGACAGACCTGAGCATCGTGCCCGGTGAGATCGTGGCGCTGCTCGGGCCCTCAGGCTCGGGCAAGTCCACTATGCTGCGCATGTTGGCCGGGCTCTCGCGGCCGTCCGCCGGCCAGGTGTACTGGCACGAGCAGCCCATCGCCGACGCTGAGATCAACGTCTCCATCGTCTTCCAGAGCTTCGCGCTCTTCCCCTGGCTCACCGTGCTGGAAAACGTGGAAGCGCCGCTGAGAGCCCGCGGCGTGCCCCCCGCAGAGCGGCACGAGCGCAGCATGAAGATGCTCGACACCGTCGGCCTCGACGGCTTTGAAGCTGCCTATCCCAAGGAACTCTCCGGCGGCATGAAGCAGCGCGTCGGCTTTGCGCGCGCGCTGGTCGTCGAGCCCGAAGTTCTCTTCATGGACGAGCCTTTCTCCGCGCTCGACGTGCTCACTGCCGAAAACCTCCGCTCGGAGCTGCTCGAACTGTGGGCCAAAAAAACCATGCCCACGAAGTCGGTCTTCATCGTCACCCACAACATCGAAGAAGCCGTGCTGCTCGCCGACCGCATCATCGTGCTCGGCCGCAATCCCGGCCACATCCGCACCGACTTCCGCGTACAGTTGCCGCAGCCCCGCGACCGCAAGTCCGAGCCCTTCACGCAGCTCGTCGACTACATCTACAAGGTGCTCACGCGGCCCGACGTCACGCCCGCCCAGGCGCCCGATCCGCTCGGCCGCCGCCCTCGCGATCAGCGCCAGATGCGCTACCAGATGCTGCCCCACGCGCGCCCCGGCGGCATCGCCGGCCTGCTCGAACTGCTCCTCGACAAGGGCGGACGCGACGATATCTATCGCCTCGCCGACGATCTCGCCTTCGAGATCGACGACCTGCTGCCGATCGTCGACGCGGCGCACCTGCTCGGTTTCCTCAAGGTCGAGGAAGGCGACGTCGCCATCACCGAGGCCGGCACGCAGTTCGGCAACAGCGAAATCCTCCGCCAGAAAGAGCTGTTCCGCGACGCCGCCGTCGAAAACATCCTGCTGCTGCGTCAGATTCGCCGCGCGCTCGACTCCAAGAGCGACCACACCGTCGGCGAGGACTTCTTTCTCGACATGCTCGACGAGCAGTTCAGCGACGACGAGTCGCGCCGCCAGATGGAAACGGCCATCACCTGGGGCCGCTACGCCGAGCTGTTCGACTTCGACGCATCCCGGCGGCGCTTCGTCATGCCCGACGCGCTCGAAGAAGAGGTTGCCGACAGCGAGGAGGCCGAGTGACGGTGCATCCCACATTCGGCCGTTCCCTGGTGGCCGTGCGAAGCTGGCCCTTCGTCACAGACCTGCTCATCGGCGCCTGCGGCCTGGCGCTTTTCTTTGCCATGCTTCAGGTCGGCAGCTACTGGCTCGGCCAGCCCGCGCCTGCGGTGGAGATCTCGCACTCCGTGCGCGCGCTGCCCCTGTACGCCTTCTATTCGATCGTCCGCATCAGCATCGCCTACCTGCTCAGCCTGGTCTTCGCCATCGGCTACGGCTATATCGCCGCCTACAATCCGCGTGTCGAAGCGTGGATGATCGCCGTCCTCGACATCCTGCAATCGATCCCCGTGCTCAGCTTCCTGCCCGGCGTCATGCTCGCCATGATGGCCCTGGTGCCCGGCCATCAGCTCGGCATCGAGATGGGTTCGATCCTGCTCATCTTCACCGGCCAGGTCTGGAACATGGCCTTCAGCTTCTACTCATCGCTCAAGAGCATTCCCCGCGAGATGATCGAAGCCTCGCGTATCTATCGCTACTCGGCCTGGCAGCGCTTCTGGGAACTGGAGCTGCCCTTCTCCGCTATCGGCCTCATCTGGAACTCCATCGTCTCGGTCGCCGGCGGATGGTTCTTCCTCATCGTCTGCGAAATGTTCCCGCTCGGCAATCGCTTCTTCCGCCTGCCGGGCCTCGGCAGCTACCTGCAAACGGCGGCCTCGGCCGATCCGGTCGACTCGCACGCACTGCTCTGGGGCCTGTTGGTGCTCGTACTCATCATCGTGGCCACCGACCAGTTGCTCTGGCGGCCGCTCATTGCCTGGAGCGACAAGTTCAAGTTCGAGCAAGTCGAGTCGACCACCCGCGTCACCTCGCCGATCCTCGCGCTGTTCCAGCGTTCCAGCGTGCTCACGCAATTGCCGGTACGCATGTGGGAGTCGCTCGAAGAACGCATCTATCGCAGCCTGGCCTCGACACGGGCCAGCAAGCATGTGCAGCCCATCGACGACGGCGACCGGCCCGGCGGCCGCATGGTGCAGGTCGGACTCGGAATCTTCGCGGCGCTGGTTGCCGTGTGGGGCGCGATGCAGGCCGTGCACATGCTGCACGGCGTCACATGGGCGGATGTGCGCGTGCTGCTGCTCGGCGCGGGAGCGACATTCCTGCGCGTCAATGCGTCGCTGGCCATCGCCGCCCTGTGGACGATTCCAGTGGGTGTCAGCATCGGGTTCCATCCCAAGCTGGCGCGCATCCTGCAACCCATCACGCAGGTCGTGGCCTCGGTGCCGGCCACGGCGCTCTTCCCCGTCCTGCTGCTGGGGTTGATCCGCGTCGGTGGCGGCCTCGGCATCGGCTCCATCGCGCTCATGTTGCTCGGTACGCAGTGGTACATCCTCTTCAACGTGATCGCGGGGGCAATGGCCATCCCCTCCGATCTCAAGGAAGCCGCTTCGCTCTACAAGTTCACCTACTGGCAAAAGTGGACCACGCTGATCCTGCCCGGCATCTTTCCTTACCTCATCACCGGCCTCGTCACGGCCTCCGGTGGCGCATGGAACGCTTCGATTGTGGCCGAGTATTTTCATCTGAAGGATCGGACGCTCGAAACGATCGGGCTGGGTGCGCAGATCAGCGCTGCCAGCGACGCAGGCCGCTTCTCGACCCTGCTGCTGGGCACGGTGCTCATGGCGCTGATCGTGGTTACCATCAATCGGCTGGTTTGGCGGCGCCTCTACCGCCTGGCCGAAACTCGTTATAAACTCGAAGGCTGACAAGCGCGACACACGAGTTCGCGCTTGGGAGAACCGGCAATGATTCGTGTGGGGCTGGTCGGATTCGGTCTTGCGGGGCGTGTCTTTCATGCGCCTCTGCTGTCTTCGGTGGAAGGTCTGGAGCTGGCTGCGGTGGTGGAACGCAGCTCGGACAATGCCGCCGCGCGCTATCCGGGCATCGTCCCCTATCGCACCGTCGACGAGTTGCTCGCCGACGCCAGCATCAAGTTGATCGTCGTGGCCACGCCCAACAGCACGCACTTCCCGCTTGCGCTGCGCGCGCTGGAGGCCGCGAAACACGTGGTAGTCGATAAGCCGATGGCGCTGACCTCGAACCAGATCGCGCAAATGATCGAGCTGTCCGGCGGCGTCGGCTTGCACGCAATTCCCTTTCACAATCGGCGCTGGGACGGCGATTTTCGCACCGTGCGGACTCTGCTCCAGGACAAAGCGCTCGGCAACCTCGTGCACTACGAATCCAACTTCGATCGCTGGAAGCCAGCCGCATCCTCGCGCGCGTGGAAAGAGGATGCCAGCGAGGGCGGCATTCTGCTCGACCTGGGAACACACCTCGTGGACCAGACGCTGACACTGTTCGGACTGCCCGAGTCGGTTGGCGCGGAGGTGCGGCGCGAGCGCGACGGCGAGGGCCCGAACGACTCGTTCGCCATCCGCCTGCACTACTACACCGGCTTCTCCGTCACCCTTGGCGCGAACTGCCTGGCCTCGCTTGCGAGGCCGCGCTTCTATCTGCGCGGAACGCGCGGCAACTTCTGGAAGTCCGGTCTGGACCCCCAGGAAGATGCGCTCAACGCGATCGCTCGCATCGACACGCAAGACTGGGGCAAGGAGCCGGCCGCACGCTGGGGCACGCTCCGTGTCGACGCAAACGGCAGCAGCGTGACGCATCCGGTCGAAACCGCGGCGGGCGATTATCGCTTGTTCTATGCCGGCGTGCGTGATGCCCTGCTCGGCAAAGCGCCAGCGCCCGTGGCCGCCATCGACGCATGGCGCACCGTGCGCATCCTGGAGTGGGCATCGGACAGCGCCCGGGCGCATCGCGACATCGAGTGCGACTGGAGCGCCGAGCCGAAATAAGCAGTGGCTCTATGCCTGCGACTCGCTTTTCTCGGCAAGCGGAATCCAAAAACGAAAAGCCGTCCCGCGCCCCGGTTCACTCTCAACGGTGATGCCGCCGCCATGCGCCATCAGAATTGCGCGCGCAATCGCAAGCCCCATGCCCGTTCCCTTCCCTTTGCCCGAGCTGTGTTTGCCGCGATAGAACTTCTCGAAAATCAGCGGTAGATCGGCGGAGTCGATGCCGGGACCATCGTCTTCGACGGTGAATTCCAGGCGTCCAGGCGTGCAGCGGCTGCGCAAGACAACGCGGCTGCCCGGTGGCGTATACCGCGCGGCGTTTTCCAGCAGATGACGCAACACGCGGGCCAGCAGTTGCGCGTCGAACAGCGCCAGCGGATCGGGCTCTTCCGCGGCCAGCACAACATTGTGGCGCGCCAGCGCGGTCTTCGATCTCTCCACCGCATTTTGCAATAGCGTGCGCGGATGCTGCGGCGTTGCATGAATCTTCACAACGTTGGCATCGATCTCGGCCATCTCCACCGCCTCGCCAATCAACGCATCCAGCCGTGCGCTTTCCTCGTCGACGATCTGCGCCAAGTCCAGCCGCGTGGCCTCGTCCAGCCCCTCGCCGCCCTGAATCAACGTGGTCGCGGCGGCTCTGATCGACGTGAGCGGCGTGCGCAATTCATGCGTCAGCGAGTCGATCAGCGCCGTGCGCAGACGCTCGCCCTCGCGCTGCGCCTCCAGCCGAGCCGCGACCTCGATAGCCTGTGCCCGGGCCAGCGCAATGCCCACCTGCGCACACACAGCCGTCGCCACCTCCCGCGACAGCGCCGCCGGACGCCATCCCAGCGCACCGACATTGCGCATACCGAGCATCAGAGGCATGGCTGCAACCTCGCCCGGAACCATCTCCGGCGTAGGCAGCGTGTGGCCCAGCGCCGCAAGGCTGGCGCGCAGGCTCTCCGGCAGCGCCGAAGAGGAAACAAAGTACTGTTCCGGTTCGCGAACGTACAGCGCCACGCCTTCGAGAGAAAAGATGCGGGCCACCAGGCGTGGCAGCTCGCTCATCAGCCCCGGGGCATCGTCGTAGAGCATCATCTCCTGGCCAAGCGTGTAAAGCCGCTCCACGTCCTCGCGGCGCTGCTCGGCCTTCCGCGTCTGGCGGCGCGCACGCTCGGCCACGCGGCTGGCCACAAGCGAGCTGGCCAGAAAGGTGAAAATGGCTACCCATTCCTGTGGCCCCGCAAGCGTCAAGGTATGCAGCGGAGGCAGAAAGAAGAAGTCGAACGAGAGTGCGCACAAGGCCGCACTGTAAATCGAGATGGCGATTCCCGCGCGCGTCGCCATCCAAACGACCAGCACCAGGAAGACCATGCCCGCCGCCGTGGAGCCGAAGCCTAGCCACGTGAGCGCAAGCGTTGTTGCCGCCGTGGTAAACGTCGCGCTGGCCCACGGCGCCGCGGTGCGAAACTGGTTGAGTCTTTCCATGCGTCTTCTTGGGAATGATACCGCCCGGCGCCGGATGGTAAGCTTCACGAGGGATACACCATGGCCGAACGAATTCTGGTTATCGACGACGAATCGCAGATTACGCGCGTGCTGCGCGCCGCGCTCACCGCGCAGGCCTTCGACGTGCGCATCGCAAACGATCCCGAGGAGGGGCTGCTGCTTTTTCGCGACTGGAAGCCGGACTTGGTCGTGACCGATCTCATGATGCCCGAGATGAGCGGTGTCGATGTCTGCCACGCCATCCGTGCATCGTCGAAGATTCCCATCATCGTCCTGTCGGTGCGCGATCACGAGCGCTCGAAGGTAGAGGCGCTCGACGCGGGCGCCGACGATTATGTGACCAAGCCGTTCAGCATCCAGGAGTTGCTGGCACGCGTACGCGCTCACCTGCGGCGTGCGCCGGAACGGGCCGCGACAGCCGTCGTCGAGGCCGGGGATTTCGCCATCGATGAAGCGGCGCACTCCGTCACTGTGAAGGGAAAACCGGTCCATCTGACGCCGAAGGAGTTCGACCTGCTGCTGCACCTGGCGCGCAATGCGGGCAAGGTCATGACGCATCGCGCGTTGCTGACCGCGGTGTGGGGCGCCCAGTCCGCCCATCAGCCCGAGTACCTCCGCGTATTCGTGGGACAGTTGCGGAAAAAGCTTGAGACCGAGACCGATCGGCAATACATCCAGACCGAGCCGTGGATCGGTTATCGATTTGTTCCTGAAGGCTGGACGGGCAGCGAAGAATAGATCGATCTTTATAACTTCTTTAGGAATTCCTTCCACCCTCTCAATTCCACCGGGGACAGACTCGATCTTGTAGCCGTGGCGCTGTACACCGCCCGCGGCTCGATCGAGGATTCGCGATGCAAGATCTAACGATGCTGTTCTTTACGGCGCTGTTCTTCGGCCTGGCGTTTCTCTACGTCAAGGCATGCCAGAAACTGAGGTAAACGATGGACTGGATTACGGCGGTTGCGCTCATTCTGGCCATCCTCCTGATGGCCCACCTGACGTTTTCGCTTCTGTTCCCGGAGAAATTCTGACATGACAACCAATGGATGGATTCAATTCGGGATCTTCTGCGTCGCTCTGCTGCTGACAGTGCGTCCCATGGGGGTGTACCTGGCGCGCGTGCTGGAAGGCGAGCGCACCTGGCTCACACCCGTACTGAGACCGATAGAGCGGCTCCTTTACAAGCTATGCGGCGTCCATGCCGAGAGCGAGATGAACTGGCAACAGTATGCCTTTGCTGTGCTCGGATTCTCCGCTGTCAGCCTGGTGCTCACCTACGCGATCGAGCGACTGCAGACCGTAATCCGACTCTGGAACCCGCAAGGGCTTCCGGCCGTCGGACCCGATCTGGCTTGGAACACGGCGGCCAGCTTCACCACCAACACCAACTGGCAGTCATACACGCCTGAGAGCACCATGAGCTACCTGACCGAGATGGCTGCTCTGGCGACTCATAACTTCTTCTCGGCTGCGGTGGGCATCGTGGTGGCGGTGGCTCTGGTGCGCGGCATCAAGCGCACCAACTCGGCGACCATCGGCAACTTCTGGGTGGATACCACGCGCACCATGCTCTACGTGCTGCTGCCGGGATCGCTCATCTACGCGCTTCTGCTGGTGGCGCAGGGCGTGCCGCAGAATCTGCATGCCTACACCGTCGCGCACACGCTCGAAGGCCAAACCCAGACCATCGGACAAGGGCCTGTCGCTTCGCAGGAAGCCATCAAGATGCTGGGCACCAACGGCGGCGGCTTCTTCAACGCGAACAGCGCGCACCCATACGAAAACCCCACGCCCTTCTCCAACTTTATGCAGATCCTCTCCATCTTCATCATCCCTGCCGGACTCACCTACACGCTCGGCCGCATGGCGCAATCGCACGGGCACGGATGGGCTGTGTTCGCAGCGATGTTCCTGCTGTTTGCCGCGGGATTCGCGACCATCTACTGGGCTGAGGCGCATCCGCATCCGCTGCTGCACGGAGCCGCGCAAACCGCAACGTCGACAGCTCCGGGCGGCAACATGGAAGGCAAGGAAGTACGCAACGGCATTGCGCAGAGCTCGCTGTTTGCAGTTGTCACGACGGACGCAAGCTGCGGCGCGGTGAACGGTATGCACGACAGCTTCACCCCGCTTGGCGGCATGATTCCCCTGCTGAACATCATGCTCGGCGAAGTGATCTTCGGCGGTGTCGGTTCCGGGCTCTACGGCATGTTGATCTTCGTGGTGATGGCCGTGTTCATCGCCGGGCTCATGGTCGGTCGCACGCCGGAATACCTCGGCAAGAAGATCGAAGCCTACGACGTGAAGATGGCCATGCTCTACGTGCTCATCTTCCCGCTCATCATCCTCAGCCTCACCGCGGCCTTTGTACTGTGGCCTCAGGTTGGTCTGGCCGCGCTGAACAACGCCGGCCCGCACGGACTCACCGAGATCCTCTACGCCTTCACCTCGGGCGCGGGCAACAACGGTTCCGCCTTCGCCGGCCTGAGCGCGAACAGTTGGTGGTACAACGTTGCGCTGGGTTGGGACATGCTGGCAGGTCGCTTCCTCATGATGATTCCGGTGCTCGCGCTTGCAGGCAACCTGGCTGCGAAGAAGGCCGTCCCGGCATCGCCGGGAACCTTCCCCGTGCACACGCCGCTGTTCACGGTGCTGCTGGTGGGTGTCGTTCTGATCCTCGGCGCACTCACCTTCTTCCCCGCGCTGAGCCTCGGTCCCATCCTCGAGCATCTGCTGCTGAAGTCCGGACAGCTTTTCTAACCGCATTGAACCAGGAAGAGACGAACGGTCATGGCTGAAAAAACAAGCCTCTGGAATTCCAAGATCATCGGACAGGCGGCGATGGATTCAATACGCAAGCTTGATCCGCGCTGGATGGTAAAGAACCCGGTCATGTTTGTCGTGGAGATCGGCAGCTTGCTCACGTCGGCGCTGCTCATCGACAACGTGATCCACAACCGCCCTGGGTTCGGGTTCAACCTGCAAATCACACTGTGGCTCTGGTTCACGGTTCTGTTTGCAAACTTTGCCGAAGCCATGGCCGAAGGTCGCGGCAAGGCGCAAGCCGACACGCTGCGCAAGGCCAAGGGTGAGACCGTCGCCAAGCGTTACAAGGCCGATGGCAACTTCGAGGAAGTATCGAGCGGGCAACTGCGCGCGGGAGACATCATCTACGTCGAAGCCGGGTACTACATCGCCGGCGACGGCGAGGTTCTCGAAGGCGTCGCCTCGGTCGACGAGTCGGCGATCACCGGCGAATCGGCTCCAGTGATCCGCGAGGCCGGCGGCGACCGCTCGGCCGTGACCGGCGGAACAAAAGTGCTCTCGGACTGGATCAAGGTAAAGATCACCTCTAATCCAGGTGAGACATTTCTCGATCGCATGATCGCACTCGTCGAAGGCGCCTCGCGGCAGAAGACGCCGAACGAGATCGCGCTCAGCATTCTGCTCTCCGGGCTCACCATCGTCTTCCTGCTCGCGGTCGTCACGCTGCAACCGTTCGCCATCTACTCCAAAGCGCCGCAGACGATCTTCGTGCTGGTCTCGCTGTTGGTGTGCCTCATTCCCACCACCATCGGCGGGCTGCTCTCGGCCATCGGCATCGCCGGCATGGATCGCCTGGTGCAGTACAACGTGCTGGCCATGAGTGGCCGCGCGGTGGAAGCAGCCGGCGACGTGAACACGCTGCTGCTCGACAAGACCGGCACCATCACTCTCGGCAACCGTCAGGCAACCGAGTTCCGCTCCGCGCCGGATGTGACGCCGGAGCGTCTGGCGGACGCGGCGCAGCTCGCATCCCTCTCCGACGAAACGCCGGAGGGTCGCTCGATTGTCGTTCTCGCCAAAGAACAATACAACCTGCGCGGACGCGACCTGAGCGGCACACACGCGGAGTTTGTGCCCTTCACCGCGCAGACGCGCATGAGCGGCGTAAACCTCGCCGGCATTCGCATCCGCAAGGGATCGGTCGATGCGATCACGCGCTTTATCGAAGACCAGGGAGCAACCGTGCCGAAGAAGGTGCGCGACGACGTGGAAGACATCGCGCGCGCCGGCGGAACGCCTCTCGTCGTCGCTGAAAACGCGACTGCGCTCGGCGTAATTCATCTGAAAGACATCGTGAAGGGCGGCTTGAAGGATCGCCTTGCGCGGCTGCGCGCCATGGGCATCCGCACCATCATGATCACCGGCGACAACCCACTGACAGCCGCGGTCATCGCACGCGAAGCCGGCGTCGACGACTTTCTGGCCGAGGCCAAACCAAAAGACAAGATGGACCTCATCAAGCGCGAACAGTCCAAGGGCAAGCTGGTGGCGATGACCGGCGATGGCACCAATGACGCGCCGGCGCTGGCGCAGGCCGACGTGGGCGTGGCCATGAACTCCGGCACGCAGGCAGCCAAGGAAGCCGGCAACATGGTTGACCTCGACTCAAACCCCACCAAGCTGATCGAGATCGTCGAGATCGGCAAGCAACTGCTGATGACGCGCGGCGCGCTCACCACGTTCTCGATCGCGAACGATGTGGCGAAGTACTTCGCGATCATTCCTGCCATGTTTGCCGTGGCGTTCCCTGTGCTGAACGCCCTGAACATCATGCATCTGGCCACCCCGCAGTCGGCGATCCTGTCGGCGGTGATCTTCAACGCCCTCGTGATCATCGCGCTCATTCCGCTGGCGCTGAAGGGTGTCAAGTATCAGCCGAAGGCAGCCGAGGCCCTGCTCCGGCAGAACCTGCTGATCTACGGCGTGGGCGGCGTAATCGTGCCCTTTATCGGCATCAAGGCCATCGACATGATGCTTGTGGCAATGCACCTGGCTTAGAAAGGATTTGGCAATGCACGCGACAACGACATTGGTTTCAGAGCACACTGCGGTTGCAAAAGCCGCGCCGGTTCAGCACCCGCTGTGGGGAACCGCGATTCGCTTCACGCTGCTAACCACACTGCTGCTCGGAATTGCCTATCCGCTTGCGGTAACGGGAATCGCTTCGCTGCTATTTCCGCATCAGGCCGCTGGCAGTCTCATTGAGCGCAACGGACAGGTGATTGGTTCGGAACTGCTGGCGCAGGGCTTCACTTCGGATCGCTACTTCCAACCGCGCCCCTCAGCCGCTGGCAACGGCTATGACGCAACCTCTTCGGGTGGATCGAACCTCGCGCAGTCGAGCGCCAAGCTGGTGCAGCGTGTGCAGGGTGACATCGACAAGCGGAGCAAGGAAAATCCCCGTTCGCAGGTGCCGATCGATCTGGTCACAACGTCGGGCTCCGGTCTCGATCCGGACATCACTCCCGATGCCGCGTATTTTCAAGCTCCGCGCGTGGCCAAGGCGCGCGGGCTGAGCGAACAGACGGTGCGGCAGTTGATTGCACAGCACGTGACCGGACGCCAGTTTGGCCTGCTCGGCGAGCAGCGCGTGAATGTTCTTGAGCTAAATCTCGATCTCGACCGCTTGGGACACTGAGTTTCTGCCTGGAGCATGACAGCAAAGGGAGAGGGCCTATTCCTCTCCCTCTTTTTTGCCCATCGATGCCTTACATCACCTGCACGGTTCCCTTGCCGATCAGTTCTTCAACCCGTTCGATCCAGCCGCGGTCGGCGGCCACGCTCAGTTGCTCGGGCTCCAGAATCACGGCGTATTCGCCCTTCTTCTCAAGATGCAGCATGACCTTGCCAGGCCCTGGCGCGGCATCGGCCGTACCTTTGAGCGCATGAAAGGTCGCTTCCGTCACCCGATCCAGATTGATGCGGATGCGAATGCCATTCGGCAGCTTGATCGGAACCGCTTCAAGCGCCTGGATGGCGCTGACCGAGAGCTTCGGCGCGGCATCCTCATCGCCCATCAACACCCCACGCAGCAATACAGGCGCTTCCATCTTTAGTTGCTCGGCGAGCCGCTCGTAGTCGCGCGGAAAACAGATGATATCGATCTTGCCTGTAGCGTCTTCTAGCATTCCCATCGCATAAAGCTTTTGGTCGCGCTTGCTCTTCTGCACACGCACGCCTTGCAGCAGTCCCGCGACAAGCAATTCGTCGGCTGGGTCCATATCCTTGCCCCAGCGACGCTCCGGCGGTTTGCGCTCCAGCGCCTCGGAGACCGAAATAACGCCGGGCAGATTGCGAATTTTCTCTGCGTATTTATCGAGTGGATGCCCCGAGACGAAGTAGCCGAGAACCTCTTTCTCATTGGCCAGGCGCTCCCCTTCTTCCCAGTCCGAGACATGCGGAAGATCGTCGCCGGCATTTCCTTTCGCCGGTGCAGCGTCGTCGAAGAGCCCAAAGAGACCTGCCTGCCCCTGCGCGGCGTCGCGTTGCGCCTTCTGAGCGCGCTCCATGGCCTTGTCCACGGCAGCCATCAGTGGGCCGCGCTTGCCAAGTGTATCCAGCGCGCCGGACTTGATGAGCGACTCGATCACGCGCTTGTTCATCACTCGCAGATCGACCTTCTCGCAGAACTCCCACAAGCTCGTGAAGCGGCCACCCACCTCTTCGCGCGCCTTGATGATCGATTCGATGGCGTTTCCGCCAACGTTCTTCACCGCCGCGAGGCCGAACCAGATCGCTTCGCCGTGCGGCGTGAACTGCGCACCGCTCACCTGCACATCCGGCGGATCGACCCGGATACTCATTTCCTTGCACTCCTGGATGTACTTGACGACGTTCTCCGGTTTCGATGTTTCCGACGTGAGCAGCGCGGCCATGAACTCAACCGGGTAGTGCGTCTTGAGATACGCGGTCTGATAAGAGACAAGCCCATAAGCCGCCGAGTGCGACTTATTGAAGCCGTAACCGGCGAACTTCTCCATCTGATCGAAGATCTCGCCCGCAATGTCCTTGGGATGCCCAAGGGCGACAGCGCCGCTCATGAAGCGCTCGCGCTGTTTAGCCATCTCTTCGGGCTTCTTCTTGCCCATCGCGCGGCGCAGCAGATCGGCTTCGCCCAGCGAGTAGCTGGCGAGCTTGTTGGCGATCTGCATCACCTGCTCTTGATAGACGATGACGCCCAGCGTCTCCTTCAGGATGCCTTCAAGCTCCGGCAGCATGTACTCCACCTTGCGGCGGCCCCACTTGCGCTCGATGAAGTCGTCCGTCATGCCGCCCTGGATCGGGCCGGGGCGAAACAGCGCAGTCAATGCCGTCAGGTCTTCCAGCTTCTCCGGCTTGTAGCGGCGCAGAATATCGCGCATCCCGTTGGACTCGAACTGAAACACGCCAGAGGTGAGCGCTCCCTGGAAAACCTTCTTATAGGTCTCCTCGTCGTCCAGCGGAATCTTCTCGATGTCCACCTTCTCGCCGCGATTCTTCTCGATGAGATGCAGGCAGTCGGCGATGACCGTAAGCGTGGTGAGCCCGAGGAAGTCCATCTTCAACAGGCCCATCTTCTCCACCGCCTTCATGTCGTAGGCGGTGACGATTTCGTCGTTCTTGGTGCGCGCGACTGGAACGAGTTCGATGAGCGGACGCGGCGCAATCACCACGGCGGAAGCGTGCACGCCCTGGCCGCGTACCAGGCCCTCAAGCTTCTTTGCGGTGTCGATCAGCTCGCGCACCTGCGCCTCGCTGTCGTAGATCTTGCGCAGATCGGGCACGTCTTCCAGTGCCTTGTCGATGGTCATGCCAACCGTGGCTGGAATGAGCTTGGCGATACGATCGACATCGCCATAAGGCAGATCGAGCGCGCGTCCGCAGTCCTTGATCGATGCCTTGGCCGCCATGGTATTGAAGGTGATGATCTGCGCAACCTGATCGCGGCCGTACTTGCGCGTCACGTAGTCGATGACCTCGCCGCGCCGGTTCATGCAGAAGTCCACGTCGATATCGGGCATCGACACACGCTCGGGATTGAGGAAGCGCTCGAACAGCAGCACGTTCTGCATGGGGTCGATATTGGTGATCTCCATGCAGTAGGCCACCAGCGAGCCGGCGCCGGAGCCGCGCCCCGGGCCGACCGGAATATCGTTATCGCGCGCGTACTTGATGAAGTCCCACACGATCAGGAAGTAGCCGGAGTACTTCATCTGCTTGATGATGCCGATCTCGTAATTGAGGCGCGCCTCGTAAGCGGAAATCGGATTGCGCAACTGGCCGCGGCTCTCCAAATGCCGGACAGCCGTCTCCGTGCGCTTCTTGAAACCCTCACGGCAAATGTGCTCGAAGAAGCTGTCGATGGAGTGTCCCGGCGGAACAGCAAACTCTGGAAACGGATCCTCGACGCCGTGAAGTTTGAAGTTGCAGCGCTCGGCTATCTCCATGGTGCGCTGCGTAACGCCGGGCGAATCCGGAAACAGACGCCCCATCTCCTCGGCCGACTTCACAAAGAACTGATCGCTGTCGAATCGAAAGCGGTTGGTGTCATGCACCTTCGAGCCGGTCTGCACGCATAGCATCACGTCGTGGGCGTGGTGATCCTCGCCGCACAGATAGTGCGAGTCGTTGGTGAGCACCAGCGGAATGTCCAGCTCTTGTTCCAGGCGGAAGAGATCCTTCTGTATGCGCAGCTCGTCTTCCAGGCCCTGATTCTGCAGTTCGAGATAGAAATTGCCGCGCCCGAAGATGTCCTGGTATTGCGCCGCAACCGCTTTGCCTGCGTCGTAGCGGCCGGCCATCAGCTCTTCGCAGAGCTCGCCTGATAGGCAGCCGGAGAAGCCGATAAGTCCCTCCGCGTTGTCGGCGAGGAATTTCTTGCTCACGCGCGGCTTGCGATAGAAGCCGTGCAGCGAGGCCTCCGACGTCAGACGCATCAGGTTGCGATAGCCCTCTTCGTTCTCGGCCAGAACCAGCAAGTGGTTGTACTGGTCGTTCGGCGTCTCGGCGCGATGATCTTCAGCCTTGCATACATACAGCTCGCAGCCGAGGATCGGCTTGACACCCGCCTCCTTGGCCGCATTGAAAAAGTGCACGGCGCCATAGATATTGCCGTGGTCGGTCATGGCCACGGCCTTCTGGCCCAGTTCGGCAACGCGCTTGGTGAGTTTCTTGACGTCGCAGGCGCCGTCGAGCAGAGAGTATTCCGTGTGTAGGTGCAGGTGAGTGAATTCGGCCATGGCAAGTTCAATTCTAGTAACCGTGGCAAGCGGCTGCTCTGCGCGCTGTGGAAATGCCGTCCTCTACGGCGAAGTGTTTTATTTGCCACGGTTCGCAGCAGGCTCGCCGTTGTACACTGACGCCAAGCCTATGTTTACGCGTGCGCTCTCGATCGTCTCCGCTTCCCTGCTCCTCGCGCTGCCGCTCGTTGTCAGCGCACAGAGCCCGGCGAAACCCTCAGCCAAGCCTTCCCCTAAGATGACTGCCAAACTCACTGCCGAACAGGTCCACAACTCCGCCATCGTCATTGACACCCACGCCGACACGCCGCAGCGTATTCTCGACGAGAACTACGACTTGGCCGATCCCTTGAATGGCGGCAACCTGAATCTGGAATCGGCGCGCAAGGGCAACCTGGGCGCGGAGTTCTTCTCCATTTGGGTTGAGCCGAAGGCGAACAAGGGCCAATACGCGCATCGCACCCTGGCGCTGATCGATGCCGTGCGCCAACAGGCTGCGAAGCATCCGGACCGGATGGTGCTGGTGACGACACCCGAAGGCATCGAACTGGCGCATCGCCAGCACAAGCTGGCCGCGCTGATGGGCATCGAGGGTGGCCACTCCATCGAGAACTCGCTCGGCCTGCTGCGCGACTACTACGCGCTCGGCGTGCGCTATATGACGCTGACCTGGTCCAACTCGAACGACTGGGCCGACTCCTCGGGCGACATCGACGACAAAACGACTCCGCACACCAAGGAAGGGTTGACCGAGTTCGGCAAAGATGTGGTCTACGAGATGAACCGCCTCGGCATGATGGTCGACATCTCACACGTCTCGGACCGCACCTTCTATCGCACCCTGGTCATCTCGCGCGCGCCGGTCATCGCCTCGCACTCTTCGGCCCGCGCGCTGTGCGACGCCCCGCGTAACATGACCGACGACATGCTGCGCGCCGTGGCCAACAACGGCGGCGTGGTGCAGGTCAACTTCTACTCCGCCTTCCTCTCGCAGGCCTACAAGGACGCGCAGAAGGCGCAGAAGCCCGAGGTCGACAAGGCTGTCCAGGCCCTGAAAGACAAGTACAAGTCCGAGGGCAAAGAGGCTCCGGACGCGGAGGTCGAAAAGCTGGAACGCTCGTTTGCCGACCGCATTCCCCGTCCGCCGCTCTCGCTGCTGATCGATCACATCGATCACATCGCCAAGGTGGCGGGCGTCGATCACGTCGGCCTCGGCTCGGACTTCGACGGTGTCGGCGGACAGTTGCCTCAGGGTATCGACTCCCTGGCCGACCTGCCAAAGATCACGGCTGCGCTGATGGAGCGCGGCTACTCCGCCGAGGACTGCCGCAAGATTCTGGGCGGAAACCTGCTGCGTGTCTTCCGCGAAGTCGAGCAGATCGCCAAGCAGTTGCAGGCAGAAGACCGGCCACGTATCACCGACAAGCAGCCCTTCGATAAGCCGCAGAAGTAGCAGCAGTCAACTGGCACGCTCCTTCAGACGCGATTGGTAAAGCTCCTTCGCTCGATCGAGAGCCGCCTGAATGTTGGGCATGATGTTTTCGCTGCCCACCTGCTCGATGAAGCGCGGATGATGCAGCAGCTTTGATGGCTGCTGCATCGCGCCGCAGAGAAGCAGATCGCGGCCGCTTGCACGCAGGCGCTTCGCAAACGTCTCGATGGCGTGAATGCCGCTGGCGTCGATGGCCGTCATGTTGCGCAGCCGCAAAATCACGATCGGCTCGAAGACATCGAGATTTGCGGTGGCGTCGGCCAGCTTCTCCGTCGTACCGAACAGGAACGGCCCGTGAATGCGCAGCAGGCTGACATACGCAGGCACAATGCGCCCTTGCAACGTGTGCGACAAGCCGTCGCGAATGTAGTCGTCGGTCACCGGCGTAACCGTGGTGGTGTCCGCCACACGATAGATATAGACGAGCGCGGCAAGCGCCATGCCCACGCCGACGGCAACGGTGAGGTCGGCGAAGACCGTGAGCGCAAAGGTGACCAGCCAAACCGCGATGGCCGTAAAGCCGAGTTGCAGGATGCCACCGATCTCGCGCCACTCGCCCATGTTGTATGCAACGACGAAGAGAACAGCGGCCAGCGCGGTGAGCGGAATGTAGCTGGCAAGCGGCGCGGCCACCAGCAGAATCACAAGCAGCGTAACGGCGTGCACCAGGCCCGCAACAGGCGAACGCGCCCCGGAGCGAATATTGGTGGCCGTGCGTGCGATGGCGCCCGTGGCTGGAATGCCGCCGAACAGCGGCGAAGCCATGTTGGCAACTCCCTGCGCTACAAGCTCGACATTTGGATTGTGGCGGTCGCCGGTCATGCCGTCGGCAACGACCGCGGAAAGCATACTCTCCAGCGCGGCCAGCAGCGCAACGGTAAATGCGGACGGAATCAGCGGGATAATATTCTCCGCGTGAAAGTCGGGCAACTCGAAGCGCGGAAACCCTTGCGGAATGCCGCCGAAGCGCGAGCCGATGGTCTCGACCGCAAGATGAAAGACCACGCCGATCACCGTAGCGGCCAGCACGCCCACAATGGACGCGGGAACCCGCTTGGTGATGCGCGGGAGAAAGATAAGAATCGCCAGCGTGAGCGCGCCAAGCAGCAACGCCGGCGGATTAAATGCGCTGCCATGCGCCAGCAGCATCTTCATGCGCGGCAAAAACTCACCGGGCACCGCGCCAATCTTCAGGCCCAGAAAGTCCTTGATCTGCGTGGATGCGATCAGGATCGCAATTCCATTGGTGAAGCCGATCACCACGGGCCGCGGGATGAAGCGCACCGCGGACCCCAGCCCCGTGAGCCCCATGGCGATCAGAATGATACCTGCCATGAGCGTGACCAGCGCAAGACCGCTGAGGCCGAAGCGCGCCACGATGCCGGCAACGATCACAACGAATGCGCCAGTGGGGCCGCCGATCTGCGTGCGCGAACCGCCCAGCGCGGAGATCAGGAAACCCGCGACCACGGCGGTATACAGGCCCGCCTGCGGTGTGACGCCGGAGGCGATGCCGAACGCCATGGCAAGCGGCAGTGCAACAAGACCGACGGTAATGCCGGCAAGCAGGTCGCGAATAAATGTCTGGCGGGAATAGTTTCGCAACGCCAGGATCAATTTCGGTAAGTTCGGATTGCTGAGTGACATGAGTTTCTAACTCTATTGTACGGAAACGCAGATTAAGGCCGTCTCATGCGATTCAAACGAGCGGCTTGGCATAGACGTGCGCGCCGCGCCCCGGAGCATAGAAGTCCGCTTCGTTGGCCAGGCGATTGAAACCGTGCGACTCGTATAGGCGGATGGCTCCGGCATTCTCGTCCGCCACGTGCAACCAGAGGATGAATGCGCCCGCCTCTCGGGCGGAGTTCTCGCATTGTGCCAGCAGTGCCGCGCCCAGGCCACGGCTACGGAAAGCCGGCGCCACTTCGAGTGTCTGAATGTAGGCGGTGATTTCCTGCGTGGCTTCAGTCCACTCCACAATGGCAAAACCTGCCATCGCACCATCCAACTCCGCAATCCATGCCGCCGAGCAGCGGGCTTCAAGCAGCTTCTTCATGGATTGTCGCCCAAAGCGAAAGGGCGACTCGAAACACTGCTCCTCAATTGCATAGAGAACTGCAAAGTCCTCGGGGATGTAAGGGCGAAGCCGCATAGCACCACTGTACGACGGAAAAAGCAGAGGGCCGCCCGTTGCTGGGCGGCCCTCTGCCGATTGCGACGCCGGATTAGTCGACCTTGGATTCCAGGTCGCGGATGACGTTGAAGAAGCTTTCGCTCAAGCGGCGGTTGGTGGCGATGGCTTCCTTGATCGTGATGTCGGTGATCTCCGTGCCATGCAGCACGGCAATGCGGCCCCACTTCTTCTCGTGGACCATGTCGATGGCGTGCAGGCCGTAGCGCTGGCCGAGCAGGCGGTCGTAGGCCGTGGGCACGCCGCCGCGCTGGGTGTGGCCCAGGTTCACGGAGCGCGTCTCAAAGCCGGTCTTCTTCTCGATCAAGTCGGCGAGTGCCTCGCCGATGCCGGACAGGCGCGCGTGGCCGAAGGAATCAACCTCGGTCGAGCCGGTCACCTGGCCAACCTCGGGCAGGTGGCAGCCCTCGGCAACCACAACGACACCGTAGTGCTTGCCATGGTCGTAGTTGTACTTGAGCAGCTTGCAGACGTGGTCGATGTCGATCTCCAGTTCGGGAACCAGGACCACGTGCGCTCCGCCGGCGGTGCCTGAGGCGTAGGCGATCCAGCCCGCATCGCGGCCCATCACCTCCACCACCACCACGCGGTTGTGTGAGTCGGCGGTAGTGTGGATGCGGTCGATGGCCTCGGTCGCAATGGAGACGGCCGTATCGAAGCCGAACGTGGCGTCGGTGCCGTTGATGTCGTTGTCGATGGTCTTCGGCACACCCACGGCGTTGATGCCGTTGTCGGCCAGGAACAGCGTGACGGACTGCGTGTCGTCACCGCCCAGCGCGATGAGCGCATCGATCTTGTTGGCCTTCAGTACTTCCTGCACCTTCTCGATTCCGCCGGGAATCTTCTTCACGTTGGTACGGGAAGAGTGGAGGATGGTGCCGCCCTTGAGCTGGATGCCATCGATCTTTTCGAGTGTCAGCGGAATCCAGTTGTTATCGAGAACACCGCGCCATCCGTTGAGGAAGCCGATGAACTCATCGCCGTAGGTCTGGATGCCTTTACGCACGGCAGCATAGATCACCGCATTCAAGCCGGGGCAGTCGCCGCCGCCGGTCAACAAAGCAACTCGCATTGCAGATCTCTCCTGATCGAAATAGCACGACCCGCCTGAGGCCGGCCGGGAGCAACTCCCTGGATGGCACGAGCAACGGAAAATCTCCGGCCCGGCACCCTGAATAGTGTACTCCGGACTTGTAAAGAGATTTCGTGACCGCGCTCACTCAATTCGGCGCCGTACCGCAGAGTTCTGCCTTGGGAAAAACGGGCGAAGATGATTGAATTGAAATATGCCTGGAACTGGCGCTTTGTTATTGCTGGTGTTCGCCAGCGTGGTGGTAGTTGTGCTGCTGGTGTTGCTGCAGCTCACCCGCCTGGGCTTTCTGATCCGCTCGACCATTCCCGACCGGCCGCGGCGGCGGATGTTCATCGCCTCCATCTCATTCGTGGTCACCTTCATCGGCGTGCGCCTGTTGGTGGACCTGGTGCTGCGCGACCTGGGGCCCTTCGATTGGGTCATCGTGCGCGGGCGGCACATTCACCATCTCGTATGGGGCATCCTGATCCTGCTTGCCGTGGGCTACGGATGGCTCCTCGACCTGGGGCGGTCCCACTCGCCCATGTCGATCCTGATGAGCCGGCTCATGTCCGTCGGCTATGGCGTGGGCGCGGCGCTCACGCTCGACGAGTTCGCGCTCTGGCTGAACCTGGAGCCCAACGCTTACTGGTCGAGCGCTGGACGGCTGAGCATCGACGCCATCATCCTGTTCGGCAGCATTCTTGGCGCGGGAGCCTGGGGAGCGCCCTTCTTCCGCGCCATGCAGAGAATGTGGGGCAAGCGTGGAGCGTTCAGCCCCGAACTGACGCCTATTCGGCGCGTGCGGTTGCTTCGTCGGCGTAGAGTTCGTCGACCACCGCCGCATATTTCGCAATAAGCACGCGGCGCTTGAGCTTCATCGACGGTGTCAGCTCCCCGGTCTCCTGCGACCACTCATCGGCCACAACGCGGAATCGCTTGATGGTCTCAAAGTTGGCAAGGCCCGCGTTGGCCTCGCGCACAATCTCGCCATAAAGCGCAATGACGCGGCTATCGGCCACCAGCGCCGAACGCGGCGACGCGGCGATCCCCTGCTGCTCGGCCCACGCTTCCAGCGAAGCAAAATTGGGCGACAGAATCACCGCGACAAACTTGTGCCTGTCGCCCACCAGCGCCGCCTGCGCTACAAAATGGCTGTTCTTGAGCTTGTTCTCGATCGGCTGCGGCGCCACGAACTTGCCGCCCGAGGTCTTGAGCAGTTCCTTCTTGCGATCCGTGATGTACAGAAAACCGTCGGCGTCCAGACGGCCGATGTCGCCGGTATGGAACCAGCCTTCGGCATCGACACTCTCCTTGGTGGCTTCGGGTTTATTCCAGTAGCCCACAAAGACGCTCGGACCGCGGACAAGCAGTTCGCCATCCGCGTCGAACTTCAGCGCAAGATTTGCAAGCGGCATCCCGACGGAGCCCATGCGCTGGCTGGCCGGCGTGTTGAGCGCGATCACGGGCGAGGTCTCGGTGAGGCCATAGCCCTCCCAAACGGCAATGCCCGCCGAAGCAAACCATTTCGCGGTGTCAATGCCCAGCGGCGCTCCGCCGGAAACAAAGATGCGCACCCGGCCGCCAAAAGCCTCGCGCACCTTGTTGTAGACGAGCTTGTGGGCAATCTTCCAGGTGAACGACGACGGTTTCTGCCCGTGATAAACCGCATTGCCGTTGCCAGCGCCGACACTCAGTGCCCAGCCCAGCATTCGCTTCTTGACGGCGGAGGCCTCCGAACGCTGCTCGACGGCCTGGCGGATCTTCTCGTAAACGCGCGGCACGCCCACGAAGACCGTGGGGCGCACCTGCTTCATGGCGTCCACCAGCTTGTCGAACTGCGAGCAATAGGCCACCTGCGCTCCGCTCGTGTACATCACGTAATCCAGGGCGCGAGCGGTGATGTGCGAGAGCGGCAGAAACGAGATGCAGGCGTCGTTCCGGTCGAAGGTGAACTCGGCGGCAGCCAGATTCTGGTTGCTGGCGATATTGCCGTGGGTCAGCATCACGCCCTTGGGTTCGCCGGTAGTGCCGGAAGTGTAAATAAGCGAGGCCAGATCGCCGGGCTGGATGGAGCGCACCAGCGCGTCAAAGACGGCGTCACGCTCGGAGCCGCCGGCATCGGCGCCGGCCAGAATCTGGCCGAAGGGAATGGCTCCATTCGGAATCGGAGGCGGGTCCATGATTACGATGCGCTCCAGGTCGGTGTGCGCACGAACGGCGCTCAGCTTCTCATATTGCTGGCGCGTGGAGACGACGGCGATCCGGCATCCGGCGTCTTTCAGCAGAACGGCGATCTGCGGGCCGGTGAGTGTCGGATAGATCGGCACGTTGACGGCGCCGATGGCGAGCGCGGCAAAGTCGGTAACGGCCCACTCCCAGCGGTTTTCGCTGATGAGCGCGATCCGCTCGCCTTTCTGCGTTCCCCAGCTCAGGAAGGTCTCACCGAGCTTGCGAACACGCTGGTAGATCTGGTCCGACGAGATGGGCAGCCAGTTGCCGAATTCGTCCTGCCAGAGGACGGCGCGCGGGTTGCCCATTGAAGCAACCCGGAGGAAGAGGTCATTGATTGTGGCGAGTGGGGTGAATGCAGTCATTTCTTCGGCTTCTCGATACCGTTCCGGCCCGGGCAGGGCCAACCGAGAGTGTAGCAGCGCGAACCGGGTTATGGCATTTTCATTGTGCAAGCGCGGTTTGGCCAGCGTTTCCTTTACACCCCGGTTAAGTTGGAAACACGAAGGTACTGTGAACAAAAGTGGCATACCACGATGAGGAAAACTGCTGCTATAAGTGAACCCGAGTCATGCGAAAACGATTCGCAAATCTGCATCTGGACCAGCCCGATTCAGACCTGCTCAACCGACTCTTCTTCGTACAACAGGTCTGTATTGTATTGGTCTTACAGGTGTGTTTGGCCGCTCTTGCTGCGCGTGCGTGGGGAGCGCTGCAGCCGTTGCTGCCGGAATCACTGACGGCGATGCCGCCTTTTGCGGCTGGGGCCGCGCTTCTCTGCGCCGTCGCGCTTCTGTTGCTTGAGTCAGGCCGGTCCAGGCGAATGGTCCTGCTTGGGCAGGCGCTCCTGGCGCTCGCCGCCGGTGCGGCAATCGGAGCATTCGCCGTACGTGCTCTCATCCGGCCGAACGTATTCGCTTCGTTGCTGGGAAGATTGGCAGGCGGCGCAACAGGCACTCCCTCTCTCGTAGCGCCGGCAATGTTCTTCCTGCTGGCTACGACAATCCTCCTGGTCCGCAGCCGAAGGCCTGTCCTGAGCATTGTCTCCGATGCCCTTGCCTGTCTGCTGTGCCTGCTCATGTTGATGCTGATGATGGATCTTTTCTTCGACCTCTTTGAGGGTGACCCCCTCGGTCTGAAGATTCTGGCGGCTCCTCAGACGATTGTCTGTTTGCTGCTACTGACCGTCGTCACTTTGCTGCGAAGAGCCGAGTACGGAATTCTGTCGTTCTTTCTTGGCTACGGAATCGGCAGTCGGATCGGGAGAGTGGTTCTCCCTGCGCTCTTTGTGTTTCCTTTTCTGCTGGAACTGTGCAGAATTGAGTTGCAACAGGCCAACGTACTGCCGACACACTCCCTTTCCGCCGTTCTGACGGCCTGTGCCACCCTGCTGAGCGCTGTGTTGCTGTTCGTCATGGCTTCGCGCATTAACAGAATGCAGACGGAGATTCAAGATCTGACGCTGCGCGATGAGCTGACCGGACTGCACAATGTACGCGGATTCTACCTGCTGGCCGAACAAGCCCTGCTGCTCGCCAAACGGGCGCAGCAGGAATTCGGCGTGCTGTTCGTGGACCTGGACAACTTGAAGCAGATCAACGACACACTGGGCCACGCGGCGGGGTCGACAATGCTGGTCGAAACAGCCAAGCTGCTACGCTCCACCTTCCGTGACACCGATGTAATCGGGCGAATCGGCGGAGACGAATTCGTCGTCGCCGGTCAGTTCGCGCAGCAGACAATTGACTCCGCTATGGAGCGATTGACGGCCTGCGCACGCTCCAAGGCGGCTGAATCCACCCGCCCTTTCCCACTCGCATTCAGCATGGGGTATGCGCCGATCCTGGGGCCCCATGAGTCGCTCAAGCAGATGATCATGCGCGCCGATCAGGCCATGTACGACAACAAACGCCGGAAAAAGCTGCTAGCCACTGCCTAGACTGCGAACATCGCATTTCCGCCGTCTGACGCGCCGCCCAGACATTCCACTTCCCTCTCGGGAATCGGCCTCCCAACTCGCCCTCTGGCCGTCCTGGCCGGGACACGTGCACACTGCATCCGAACACTTCTCGCGGCGAACGAATCGTTCGTCGCGGCACATGGGATGCGGCGTCGCACGGGCTTGCATACTTATACAGAGATGCCGTATATTTATGCAAGCGCGGCGCTTCATTTGAGCCGCGCTTTCCCTTTGGCGAAAACAGCCATGAAGCTCGACAGACACAATGCGATTCGCGAACTGGTGGCTCACGCGCCGGTGACCAGCCAGGACGAGCTGCGGCGCAAGCTGCGCAAGCGCGGCTTCGCAGTGACGCAGGCAACCCTTTCGCGCGACATTCACGAACTCCATCTGTTCAAAGGGCCCGGCGGCTACTCGTTGCCCTCGGGCAACGGCAACGGCGCCCGCAACTCCGCCGATGAAGAGGATGACGGTCCGCCCTCTTTTGAGGCGATGATCGACAGCTTCGGCTTGCGCGTGAACCGCGCAATGAATCAGGTGGTCATCCGCACCGTGATGGGCGGCGCGCAGCCGGTGGCTGCGGCGCTCGATGAGGAAGATTGGAACGAGGTAGCTGGAACCATCGCCGGTGACGACACCGTACTGATCATCTGCCCAGACCCGAAACGTGCAACCGAAGTTGAGCTGAAGATAAGGAATTTGCTGGAATCATGAAGGACGCAGTTCAAACAGCGATCGTTGGCGTTACCGGCTACGCCGGCGCGGAGTTGGCGCGTCTGCTGCTGCACCATCCACGGCTGAAGGGAACGCCGCCGGTCTTTGCCGGGCGGCTGGATGAGAAAGACGCGGCCCGCGGAGGCATTCCGCTTGCCGAGATTCATCCGCATCTCGCTGATAGCGCGGGCAGCGGCGCACTCCGGCAGCAGGCGTTTTCGTGGGAACTGCTCACCGAACGCGGAGTGAAGGTGCTGTTCCTCGCCACACCCCACGAGCAGTCGCGGCAGTGGGTGCCCCAGGCGCTGGCACGCGGGCTGCGTGTTGTCGATCTAAGCGGAGCATGGCGCATGACCGATGCAGCCAACCGCGCCGTCTACGCTTTTGCGGATGATGGCACGAAGCAGGCAAACAGCATTCAGTCGCAGGCCGTCTACGGAATGCCCGAACTGCATCGCGACCAGATCGGCGACGCAAAACTGATTGCCAATCCGGGGTGCTATGCAACCTCGGTGATCCTGCCGCTCCGCCCGCTGGCTGCGGCGGGTGTTCTCGATCTCGACGCCGGAATCGTCGCCGACTCGAAGAGCGGCGTCAGCGGTGCGGGCAAGGCTCCGACGGCCAAGACGCACTTCATGTATGCGGCCGACAACCTCTCCGCCTACGGCGTCTTCACGCATCGGCACACAGGCGAGCTGCTGGAGCAGATCGGCCTCGGCGCGGAGCAGATCACTTTTACACCACACCTGCTACCGATTCCGCGCGGCATTCTGTCCACGATTTACGTGCGCTTCCGCAAACCGCAGACGCAAGCCAGCGTGGCCGCGCTCTACCGCAACTTCTTTGCAGGCAGCCCCATGGTGCGGCTCTACGACGGCACGCTGCCGCAGATTCAGTACTCGGTGCGCACGAACTATGCCGACATCGGCTTCCAGCTTGCGCCCGGCGGCAAGCGCGCGGTCATCGTGAGCTGTCTCGACAATCTTTTGAAGGGCGCATCGGGACAGGCCGTGCAGAACTTCAACCTCATGATGGGCTGGGGTGAGGCGGAGGGGCTCGAATGAAGTACGTAGTCAAGCTGGGTGGTGCGGGCCTGGAGAATCCGGCGCTGCTGCAGGGCTGTGTGCGCGCCATCGCCGATCTGGTCCGCGATGGAAACCAGGTTGCCGTGGTGCACGGCGGCGGCGTGCAATTGACCAAGATGTTGAAATCGCTCGGCAAGCAGAGCGAGTTTATCGGCGGACTGCGCGTGACCGACGCCGAGACGCGCGACGTGGCGCTGATGGTCCTGGCCGGCAAGGTGAACAAGGGCCTGGTCGCCGCGCTCGGCGCGCTCGGGCAGCCGGCCGTGGGACTTTCCGGCGGCGATGGACTGCTCTTTCGCGCGCGCAAAAAGCGTACCGAGCCCGACCTCGGCTTCGTCGGCGAGATTGCAGCCAGCGATCCGCGTTGGATCGAAGCCATCTGGCAACTCAATGGCGTGCCCGTGATCTCGTCGATGGCCCTGGGCTTCGACGGCGAGTACTACAACGTGAACGCCGACGAGATGGCCGCGGCCTGTGCAACAGCCTGTCGCGCGGACGCGCTGGTCTTCTTGACCGATGTGCCCGGAGTGAAGGGCGCCAACGGCGAAGTATTGCGATGGCTCTCCATCGATCAGATTGCCGAGATGGCGAAAAAAGCGATCATTACCGGCGGCATGTTGCCCAAGCTCGGCGCCTGCCGCGAAGCCTTATTAAATGGCGTAAAGCGCGTGCGGATTTTGCCCGCGGAGGCAGCCGCTACGCTGCCCGACCTGTGCAGCACGCGCGTAGCGCAAGGCACCGAAGTGATGGTGGCCTGAGGAGAAAGAGAGAAGTGACGAAACTGGACCAAATTCGTGCCGCTGAATCGCGGCTCTTGCTCTCGACCTACGAACGGAACCCGATTCTGTTCGTTGGCGGCGAGGGTGTGCATTTGATCGACGAGAAGGGCGAGCGCTATCTCGATCTCCTCAGCGGCATCGGCGTGAATGCGCTCGGCTACGGCCACCCGGCGATTGTGGAAACCATCGCTCGCCAGAGCCGCGCGCTGATTCACACCTCGAACCTCTTTTATCACGAGGGACAGGCCGAGTTGGCGCTGCGCCTTACCGAGCGCACAGGCATGGATCGCGCCTTCTTCGCCAACACCGGCACGGAAGCATGGGAGGGCGCACTCAAGCTGGCCCGCGCCCATGCAGGTCTGTTGCGCACTGAAGGCAAGACCATCGGCACCAAGTTTCTTGCGCTGGAGCACAGTTTCCACGGACGCACCTTCGGTTCGGTAGCCACCACGCACAAAGCGAAGTATCGCGAACCCTTCGCGCCGGTGATGCCGGGCGTGGAGTTTGTCCGCATCAACGACATCGCCGATCTGCGCGCAAAGTTCTCGAACGAAGTCTGCGCCATCCTGGTCGAAGCGATCCAGGGCGAAGCCGGCATCCTGCCTATCTCGCACGAATTCTTCGCCGAAGCGCGCTCTCTGGCGAGTTCCACTGGCGCGTTGTTGATCGTCGATGAGATTCAGGCAGGCATGGGCCGCACCGGCAAGTGGTGCGCCTATCAGCATTACGACATTCAGCCCGACGTAACCACGCTGGCCAAGGCCATCGCGGGCGGCATCCCGATGGGAGCGCTTCTCTGCACGGAAGAAGTGGCGCGCGCAATCCATCCGGGCATGCACGGCACTACCTTCGGCGGCAACCCGCTCGCCTGCGCCGTAGCCTGCGCGGTGATCGACGCCATCGAAAAGGAAGACTTGCTCGCCAATGCAACCGCCGTCGGCGACTACTTCCAGGAGCAACTCCGCGCTCTCGCCAAGCGCCACGAATCCATCGTGGACGTGCGCGGCAAGGGCCTGATGATCGCCGCCGAACTCAGCTCGCCCGAACTCGGCAAGACGGCCGTGGCGGAGATGCTCAAGCGGCATGTCGTCATCAATTGCACTAGCGACACGGCTCTGCGTTTCCTGCCGCCCTACACCCTCAAGCGCGAAGACGTGGACACCGCCATCGCCGCGCTCGACGAAATCTTGACCGCGCACGCGGCCCAACCGGCAGCCCAGCCCGCAGGAGGACACCACCGTGGCTAGCAAAGCGATTCTCGATCCGGCCGTTCCCGTTACCAAGGACCCCGACATTCTGGCCGCGGCAGCGCGCATGGCGGGTGAAGACCTCTGCTCGATCTCCGATCTGTCCTGCGCCGAGGTGCGCGCCATCCTCAAGCTCGGTCACGAAGTGAAGCGCAATCCGCGCGAGTTCCGTCACGCGCTCGACGCCAAGCAGATGGTGCTGATGTTCGAGAAGGCGAGCCTGCGCACGCGTCTCAGCTTTGAGGCCGGCATCAACACCATGGGCGGCAACGCCATGTTCGTGGATCAGACCAACTCGCCGCTGGGCGAGCGAGAATCGATCTCCGACGTGGCGCGCAACGTCGAGCGCTGGGTTGACGTGATCGTGCTGCGCACCTACGCGCACGACACCGTGACCGAGATGGCCGCCAATGCGCGCGTGCCGGTGGTCAACGCGCTCTCCGACTTCGAACATCCTTGCCAGGCTCTGGCCGACTTCATGACGCTGCAGGAGCACTTCGGCAGCGCGCAGGGACTCAACTTCACCTACGTCGGCGACGGCAACAACGTTTGCCACTCGCTCATGCTCACCGGCGCGCAACTGGGCGCGAACGTGACCATCGCGACGCCGCGCGGCTACTCGCCCGACATCGAGATCGTCACCATCGCCCGCGAGATCGCCGAAGCCAACCACTGCGAACTGCGGTTACAGCAGGACCCGCAGGCAGCGGCTGAAGGCGCCGACGCCATCTACACCGATGTGTGCGTATCGATGGGTATGGAACACGAGTCTACCAAGCGCGCGCCGATCTTCCGCCCCTTCCAGGTCAACGAAGAGCTAATGCGAAAGGCTCAGCCGAATGCGGTCTTCATGCACTGCCTGCCGGCCCGCCGCAATGAAGAGGTAACCGACGCGGTCATAGATAGTCCGCAGTCGATCGTCTTCGACCAGGCCGAGAATCGCCTGCACGCGCAGAAAGCTCTGCTGCTCCTGCTGCTCGGCGGCCTGGCCAATGTGCCGGGCTTTGACCTCGAGCAGGGCTGAGCGCGTCATCGGCAGGACGAATTATTCTCAAACTCAATGCGAAGCGGCACATCGTTCTATGTGCCGCTTCCCTGTTCTAGCTCGGCCGCTTATCCTTCACGGCCGAAGGAGTCGATACGATGAAGATGTGGTCGGGCAGATTTCGCGAGCCGCTCGATAAGGAATTCGAGCTGTGGCAGCGATCGATCGTCTTTGACTGGCGGTTGCTTCCACACGAAGTGGCCGCGAGCAAGGCCCACGCCTCCGCGCTGTGCGCCGCCGGCGTACTCACCGCTGGCGAGACGGCGGAGCTGCGCGCTGCGCTCGACGCGATTGCCGCTGCCCACTCCACCGATGCGGGTCGAGATGCCGTTCGCACACATCCGTCCGCCGAGGACATTCACCACTTCGTCGAACTGTCGCTCGTGGAGAAGATAGGCTCGCTGGGCCTGAAGCTGCACACCGGCCGCAGCCGCAACGAGCAGATCGCCACCGACCTGCGCCTCTACGTGCGTGCGCAAATCGAGGCAACCGTCGCATCGCTCGCCCAGTGGGCAAATGCACTGGTTGAACTGGCTGAAAAGACCGGCGACGCAGTCATGCCCAGCTACACACATCTCCAGCGCGCCGAGCCTGTGCTTGTCGCGCACTGGCTGCTGGCCTATGTCGAAATGGCATTACGCGACGCCACGCGGCTGAAAGACTGCGCGGCGCGGCTGAACTACTGCCCACTCGGCTCGGGCGCGGTGGCCGGAGCCACGCTTGCGCTCGATCGCACCATCGCCGCGCGGGAGCTGGGTTTCACGGCTCCCACGTCCAACTCGATGGACTCGACCAGCGATCGCGACTTTGTGCTCGAATACCTGCAAGCCCTCACGTTTGTCGGTCTGCACCTCAGCCGGTTTGCGGAAGAGATCACGCTGTTCGCCACGGCGGAGTTCGGCTTCGTTGTTCTGCCCGAAGCCTTTTCGACCGGATCGAGCGCGATGCCCCAGAAGAAGAATCCCGATCTGACGGAACTATTGCGCGCCAAAGTCGGCCGTATCCATGCCGCCGCCGAGGCCGTGACCCTGCAACTGAAGGGCCTGCCGCTCGCCTACAATAAAGACATGCAGGAGACGCAAGAGCCGGCGTTTGCCGTCGAGTTTGTGCCGCAGATGCTCACTCTCGTCGCTCGCTTCACCGCGGCGCTCGAATTCAGATTCGCGCGCATGAATGAGGCCGCGCAGACCGGCTATCTGAACGCTATGGCTGCTGCAACCTACCTGGTGTACAAAGGTGTTCCCTTCCGTACCGCCCACGAAAAGATCGGCCATGCTGTGCGCTACGCCATCGATAAGGGCGTGGAATTGGGCGAGTTGTCGCTCGACGAGCTGAAGAAGTTCGGCGAAGAGTTCGAGCAGGATTTCTTTGCAGCGGTTACCGTGGAGGCCACTCTCGATTGCCATGACGTGATCGGCGGCACTGCGCGCGTGCGTGTTCGCCAGGCCCTGGCGGCTACAAAAGAGCGCGTGCAGCAGCTAGCGCAGGAGGTTGTTCATGCTGGTGCGTAAAGCGCTTCTTCAGGACGCATCCAACGTTTACGACCTGGTCAACTCGCTCTCCGGCGATGGCACTCTTCTCAAGCGAGCCTTCGCGGAAATCTGCGAGAACATTCGTGATTTCACAGTAGCCGAGTCCGATGCCGGTGTCTTTCTCGGCTGCGGCGCTCTCCATCTCTATGGGCCGCATCTCTCCGAGGTACGGTCGATCGTGGTCAAGCCCGAAGCCAAGGGACAAGGCGCGGGCGGCCGTCTGCTCGGCGCGCTCATTGAGGAGGCCGAACAGCACGGCATCCAGTCCGTCTGCCTGTTCACGCGCATTCCCGACTTCTTTTTCAAGTTCGGTTTCCGCACCGTCGACGACAAAGCCGAGCTACCCGACAAGATCTTCAAGGACTGCCAGAACTGCCCGCGGCTGCACCGCTGCGATGAGGTCGCGATGGTGCGCGGACGCATCCCTCGCATCTCGATCCTCGGTCCGCGCCATGAGGCACAGGAACTGGTCCGGCTGCTCGGCTAAGACTTCTTTTCCCGAGCAGCCACGGCCACCACGGTTTGTCCATAACTCAGGCCGCCGTCACCGGGACTCACGTTGCGGTGCTGAAAGACCGCGAAGCCTTGAGCCTCCAAGCCTTCGCGCAGTAGCCGCGCTAGCAAGCGATTATGCAGGCAGCCGCCGCTCATCGCCACCTGATCGATTCCAGAGTGAGCGCGTGCATGGACCGCTGCCTGAACAAAGGCGTGCGCGATGCCCGCATGAAAGCGTGCGGAGATGCGCCCGGGCGTAACTCCTGCGCGAAGATCCTCCAGTAACTCGTTCCACAAAGCCTTCACTTGAATCTCTGCCGGTGCGGGTTGCGCGCCATCGTGCACGACAAACTCCGTCGCGTAGGACTGCGCGTCGGGCTCATCCACGGCAATGCCTTCAAGCTCAATGGCGGCTTGCGCATCATAGTCGACGACGCGGCGGCGCAACACCACGGCGGCGACAGCATCGAACAAACGACCACAGCTCGAGGTCAGCGGTGTATTTAGCCCACGGTCGATCATCCGCTGCAACAGGCGCGCTTCCTTTTCACCTGCGCCGGCTAGCGTGTACACCTCCGGCGATGTAACGGGCAAACCAGCGGCGTGCAGCGCGCCCAGCGACATACGCCAGGGTTCGCGGATCGCAGCTTCCCCACCCGGCATGGGTGCGTATGCCAGATGCGCAAAACGCTCGAAGCCGTCGAGGCGCGCGATCAGCACTTCCCCGCCCCAGATACGGCCGTCCGTGCCGTAGCCCGTGCCGTCAAGACTCAGACCGATCACCGGACCAGCGAGATCGTGCTCGGCCATGCACCCTGCCACGTGCGCGTGATGATGCTGCACGGCGTGCACAAGCAGGCCACGCGCGGATGCCCAGTCGCACGCCCACGAACTGGAGAGATACCCGGGATGCAGATCGTGCACGACGAGCTGCGGTTCCACCTCGAACGTGTGCATCAAGTGCGCGAGCGCATGTTCGAAGAACTCGATGCCCGTAAGGTTCTCGAGATCTCCGAGGTGCTGGCTCTGGTACGCAAAGCGGCCGCGCGCCAGCGTGAACACGTTCTTCAGGTGCCCGCCGACCGCAAGCAACGGCGGTGCATCGAGCGGCAGCGGCACACCGAGCGGCACATAGCCGCGCGCACGGCGTACAAGCTGCGGCGCGCCATCCACCACAGCAGCCACCGAATCGTCACAACGCTGCAAAATCTCGCGATCATGCATCAGAAAAACATCGGCGATAGCGCCAAGCCGCGCCCGCGCTTCATTGTTGTCGATGGCGATGGGCTCCTCGCTGAGATTGGCCGAAGTCATCACCAGTGCGCGCACGCGGCGATCGGCAAAAAGCAGATGCTGCAGCGGCGCATACGGCAGAAACACGCCGAGCCACGGAATGCCCGGCGCCACCGATGCCGCGATTCCATTATTCTCACGCACTCGTGCAAGCACAATGGGACGCGCGGGCTTCACCAGCAAGTCCTCTTCGGCCGGTGTAAGTGCGCACAACTCACGCGCGGCGTCCAGGTCGCGCACCATCACCGCGAGCGGCTTACCATACCGATGTTTGCATTCGCGCAAACGCTGTACGACGGCATCCTGCGTCGCATCGACACTGAGATGGAAACCGCCGATCCCTTTGATCGCCGCGACTTCGCCGGCCAGCAGCCGCTCGATGACCGTAGCAATGGGATTGTCGCTCTCGATACGTGCACCTGAGGGATTTTCGAGCCATACACGCGGACCGCAGATGGAGCAGGCATTTGGCTGCGCGTGGAAGCGACGATTGAGCGGGTCGTCATACTCGGCCTGGCAGGCTGGGCACATCGTGAACCGCGCCATGGAGGTCTGCGGCCGATCATAGGGAATGCGCCCGGTGATGGTAAAGCGTGGGCCGCAGTTGGTGCAGTTCAGGAACGGGTATCGGTAGCGGCGGTCCGCGGGGTCGAGCAGTTCGCGAAGGCAGTCGGGACAGGTGGCGGCATCCGCGGGAATGCCGGTGGAAACCTGTCCTTTCACCTGGCTGGAGACGATGTGAAATCCGCGCTCACCGGCCGGGAGCAACTCGCGGACGGCGACGGCGTCGATGCGGGCCAGTGGCGGCGTCTCGCTACGCAGGCGGGCGAGAAAAGCCTCGATGCGAGCGGACGGCCCCTCTAGTTCAATGCTTACGCCGTCCGTATCGTTGCCGATGAAGCCCGCAAGCCCTTCCTCTGTGGCAAGACGATAGACGAACGGACGAAAGCCTACGCCCTGGACAACCCCGCGCACGGCAATGCCACGACGAATGGGAACGGAGTTCAACTGGCTTGTCTTGCTCAATCTCTGTCGCCTCGCGTCCTCCAGAAAAGAATAGCGTACCGGCTAATTCCGCTGCGCGGCTCGCGGCGGGTAGCTGGACGCCATAGTCGGTAGAGATCTAGTCTTCAGCCTCGCGCGCCTCCAGCGCGCGCTCTTCATCAATGGCTTCAAACATCGCAGCCTCTTCGACAATGTGGAATGAATTCGGTGCATCCACTCGGCCGCGACGCTCTTCCGCGCGAGCCAGCAGGCGAAGATCCTCTTTGTCCACGATGCGTAGCCCCTTGCCGGCGAGCCGCGCACGAATCGCGTCGGCGGAAAGCGTGCCCGGATCGGGCGCGCCCTTCAGGTATTCGAGCGCGCGGTCCGCGCCCACTTCTCCGTCGTGGCGCGCAATGCCGGCAAGTCCCGTGCTGGCGCGCCGGGCCCAGCCAACCACAAAGCGGCCGGGATGCACTCGCTCGCTGACGGGGTCCCAGACTTGATAGGAGAGCGAGCCAGGCTCCTCGCCCGGTTGAATGGCATACCCTTCCGGTCCCATCGGCAGGCCGATCTCCGGATCGTGGCGGTCGCCGATCGCGAACAGCACCGTGTCTACATCGAGCGCGGTCTGCTGCGCGGTGGCGTGCGCTGCCACGCTGCCATCGTCGTTCCGCACCAGTTCGTTGTCGGCTAAAACCAACTGGCACACACGGCCCTCGCGATTCGGGATGAATGCCTTGGGCGAAGAAAGAAATCGAAACCGAAGACGCGGCGCCGCTGGCACAGCGCCCACTGCGCCCACATGCGGAAAGTGGCGTGCGATAACCGCCTCCGGCGTCGCATCCTGGCCGGCGTACTCGCAGCGCGCGCGCACGCGCTCCAGTTCGGCCACCAGTTCCTCGCGTGCAATGTACGGCTCCACGTGCCCGATCTCCTTGGTATCGAACTTGACGTCGAGCGGGCCGCGACGCGCGATGATCGTCACGCTTTGAGTGTGGCGTGCAGGCTTGTCTTCGAGCAACCAGCGGGCCACGTCGATAGCCACGTTGCCCACGCCGACCACGGCAATGTGCCGATGCGAAGAGAAGTCGCGTGCGGCGTGCGACTCAAGCTGGTTGTAGTGGTACACATAGTCCTTTGCCGCATAGACGCCGTAGGCGTTTTCTCCCGGTAAACCTAGCCGCTTGGCCCCCTGCGCGCCCGAGGCGAAGATGATCGCGGCCGGGCGAAAAGACTCGATCTCCGCAAGCGACAAGTCGTGAGTCGCACCGATCCTCACGTGACCAAAGTAGTGGATGTTGGGCAGGGCAAGCGTCTGATCGAACTGCTTGCGCAAGCCCGACTTCATCTTCGTTTTCAGCGGATAAATGCCATATTGCGCCAAACCGCCCGGCCGGATGTCGCGATTGAACACGGAAACTTCATAACCGGCCTGTGCAATCCGCCGTGCCGCGAAAACTCCTGCCGGACCTGCGCCTATGACGAACACACCTTTCAACGCCTCACCTCCGCATTACGGCTCGCGCATGATCCTGGGGATGGCCGTAATTAGTTGCTACTGTGGTTTCGATTCTGTCGCTTACAGCATCCACGCTGCCAGGTGGCCTTTTCTCAAAAGAGAGAGCCGCCCTGGACGCCCCTTCCATATCAGCATGTGAATCGGAATCATCCCAATCGTGCATTATTGCAGTTCATGGTACAGGGAAGAAATCCGTGCCTCATCGCGAGAGATTCCACCTTCGCCTGACCATAAATGGTTTCACAGGATGGGATTGTGGTTTCACTCCGTGACGAGTATCACGGCTTGATACAATCCCACCACGTAAAACTTGCGGTGAGCATTCGCAGAACCGTGAAGCAGCACCAAAATCGCATTTGCGGTCCGCACTCGGGAGGAACTGTGCCAGCATTCGCACCACCGCCGCTACCCAGCGACGACAAACGTTGGAAGATCGTGAACGGCACCATGCGCAAGAATGGCTTTGCCCGTCACGCTCTCATTGAGACTCTCCACACCGTACAGTCTTCGTTTGGCTACCTCGACGACGATGCCATCCGCTTTGTGGCGCGCTCGCTGCGCGTTCCGCTCAGCCAGGCCTATGGAGTAGTGACCTTCTATCACTACTTCAGCCTGAAACCGCCCGGCAAACACACCATGACCATCTGCACCGGCACGGCCTGCTACATCAAGGGCACCGATAAGCTGGTGGCATCGGCCGAAGAACATCTCGGCATCGCACAGGGCCTCACCACCAATGACGGCAAAATCAGCCTGATGACGGCGCGCTGCGTTGGCGCCTGTGGACGCGCGCCCGTTGTGCTGACCGATGGCGAACTGCAGGGCCAGATGACCGGCGAGCAGATGATCGCGCAGTTGGAAAGGTGGGCGGTGGAATGAACATCGAAGAACTGGAACAAATTGCCGAATCCGTTCGCCTCGAAAATGCGAAGTTCGATCACGAGATCAACGTCTGCATGGGCACTGGCTGCCTGAGTCAGCACTCGGATCAACTGAAGGACGCGCTCACCAAGGCCGTTGCCGACTCGGGCAAGAAGGCGTTCGTGCGCCGCACCGGCTGCATGGGTCTCTGCGCGGCGGGGCCGCTGGTGCTCGTCGATCCCGATGAGACGCTCTATCAGCACGTGGAAGCTGCACACGCCGAGAGAGTAGTCGCCAGCCTTGGCAACGCGCCTGTGAAGGAACTGCAGTGCGACCTGCGCGAACACTTCGATCAGCAGGTGCACGTGGTGCTCGAAAACTCCGGCCACATCGATCCGGAAAAGATCGACGACTACATCGCGCGCGATGGCTTCAAGGCGCTGGTGACGATGCTGACCGAGATGGCACCGCAGGACGTAATCAAACAGATCACCGAAAGCGGCCTGCGCGGACGCGGCGGCGGCGGTTATCCCACCGGCTTGAAGTGGGGCACGGTGGCCAAGGCCGTGGGCGACGTGAAGTACGTCATCTGCAACGGCGACGAGGGTGACCCCGGCGCGTTCATGGATCGCAGCGTTCTCGAAAGTGACCCGCAGCGCGTGCTTGAAGGCATGGCCATCGCGGCCTACGCCGTCGGCGCCAGCAAGGGCTACGTCTACGTGCGCGCGGAGTATCCGCTGGCGGTTTCGCGCCTCACGGCCTGCCTGCGCGACGCGCGCCGGCGCGGCCTGCTCGGCAACAACATCTGCAACACACCCTTCAACTTCGACGTGGAGATTCGTCTCGGAGCCGGAGCGTTCGTCTGCGGTGAGGAAACAGCGCTCATCGCGTCGATCGAAGGCAAGCGCGGCACACCCAAGCCGCGTCCTCCCTATCCCGCCGTCAGCGGTCTGTGGGGACGGCCTACACTCATTAACAACGTCGAAACCTTCGCCAACATCGCGCCTATCATCCGCCGCGGAGCCAAGTGGTTCTCCGATCTTGGCACCGGCAAAAGCAAGGGCACGAAAGTCTTTGCGCTCACCGGAAAAATCACCAACACCGGCCTCGTTGAAGTGCCCATGGGCATCACCCTGCGCAAGATCATCGAAGGCATCGGCGGCGGAGTTCCCGACGGCCACACCTTCAAGGCCGTGCAGACCGGCGGTCCTTCCGGCGGCTGCATTCCCGATGAGCACCTCGACATCGAGGTCAGCTATGAATCGCTGATTCAGGCCGGTTCGATGATGGGCTCCGGCGGCATGATCGTCATGGACGATACCTCGTGCATGGTGAACGTTGCCCGCTTCTTCGTCGAGTTCTGCATGACCGAGTCCTGCGGCAAATGTATTCCCTGCCGCGCGGGCACGGCGCAGATGCACACCTTGCTCACGCGCATCTGTACTGGCGCGGGCACCATGGCCGACCTCGACCTGCTCGTCGATCTCTGCGGCACCATCAAGGAAACCAGCCTCTGCGGCCTTGGCCAAACGGCTCCCAACCCCGTGCTGAGCACGCTCCGCTACTTCAAAAATGAGTACATCGAGCACATCCAGCACAAACGTTGTCCGGCCGGCGTCTGCAACATGAAGGCCGCACTGGCCGCCGAACATGGCCTGGAGGTGCTGGCATGAGTGCAACAGTCGACGTCAAAACTCTGGTCATCGACGGCAAGAACGTAAGCGCTCGCGCCGGACAGACCATCCTCGAAGTGTCCCGCGAAAACGGCATCGAGATTCCCACCCTCTGTCATCTGGATGGACTCGGCGACGTGGGCGCGTGCCGCCTGTGCGTTGTGGAGATCAAGGGCCTCAACAAGCTGCTTCCCGCCTGCGTCGCCACCGTCGAAGAAAGCATGGAAGTCAGCACGCAGTCCGAGCGGCTGCAGAAGCATCGCCGCACCATCCTCGAGCTGCTGTTCGCCGAACGCAACCACACCTGCGCGGTGTGCGTGGCAAACGGCAACTGCGAGTTGCAATCGCTGGCGCAAAGCCAGGGCCTGACGCACGTGCGTCTTCCCTATCGCTGCCCTGACCTGCCTGTCGATGCGTCACACGAGCGATTCACGGCAGACCACAATCGCTGCATCCTCTGCACACGCTGCGTACGCGTTTGCGCCGAGATCGAAGGAGCGCATGTGTGGGATCTGATGGGTCGCGGCATCGACACCATCGTCATCACCGACCTGCATGACACTTGGGGAAACTCAAGCTGCACGCGCTGCGGCAAGTGCGTACAGGTGTGCCCCACCGGCGCGCTGTTCGATCGCGGCAAAATCGGCACCGAGCATCCGAAGAATCCGGACTTTCTGCCGTACCTGAACATGATGAGGGAGGCGCAATGAGCAAGAAATCACTGGCTACCGTCTGGTTGGACGGCTGTTCCGGCTGCCACATGTCGTTTCTCGACATGGACGAGCGTCTCCTTGCGCTGGCTGAGCTGGTCGACGTGGTCTACAGCCCCATCGTAGACACGAAAATATTTCCTGAGTCCGTGGACATCGCGCTGGTCGAAGGCGCGGTAGCTTCGGTGGACGACGAGAAGAAGATCAAAAAGATCCGCGAGCACACCAAGCTGCTGGTCGCCATGGGAGACTGCGCCATTACGGGCAATGTTCCGGCCATGCGCAATCCCATCGGCCCCAAGGCCGTGCTCGATCGCGCCTACATCGAGAACGCCGATGTTCAGCAGCAGATCCCTTGCATCGTGGTGCCCACGCTCCTGCGCAAGGTGCGTCCCATCCACGAGTTCGTGAAGGTGGATGTGTTCCTTCCCGGTTGTCCGCCTTCCGCCGATACTTTCTACACCGCGTTGACCGCGCTCGTAACTGGTGAGCCGCTGGATATTCCGGCGCTCACGCGATTTGGAGCTTGATCCATGAGCCAGACCATCACAATCGATCCGGTAACCCGTCTCGAAGGACACGGCAAGATCACGATTCATCTCGACGAGAAAGGAAACGTCGAGAACGCGAACTTTCATGTCACCCAGGTACGCGGGTTTGAAAAATTCTCCGAGGGCCGTCCATTCTACGAGATGCCGAGCCTCATGGCGCGCATCTGCGGCATCTGCCCGGTCAGCCATCTCATCGCCTCGGCCAAGGCCTGCGAAGCGATCATGTCCGTGCGCATCCCGCACACCGCCGCGCAACTGCGCCGCATGTTGAACCTGGCGCAGATGGTGCAGTCGCACGCCCTCAGCTTCTTCTATCTCTCCTCGCCCGACCTGCTGCTAGGCATGGAGTCCGACCCCGCCTCGCGTCACTTGTTCGGCGTGGTGGGCGCCAAGCCCGAACTCGGCCGCGCTGGCGTGGCGCTGCGCCGCTTCGGCCAGCACATCATCGAGCTGCTGGGCGACAAGCGCATTCACCCCGGCTGGGTCATCCCCGGCGGCGTCACCGAGCCTCTCGCTCCGGCCAAGCGCGACGAGATTCTCGGCATGGTTCCCGAGGCCTACAACAACATCAAGCTGGCACTGAACTGGTACAAGCAGATCGCGGAAAAGTTCGAACCGGAGATCAACGTCTTCGCCAACTTTCCCTCGCTCTACATGGGCCTGATCAACGAAGACGAGTCTGTCGAGTTCACCGACGGCACGCTCCGGCTGATCGACGCCAAGGGCGGCATCGTGGCCGACGGCATCACTGCCAACCTGTTTCCTGAAGTGATCGGCGAGGCGGTCGAGCCGTACAGCTACACCAAGTTCGCCTATTACAAGCCGCTCGGTTACCCCGAGGGCAGCTATCGCGTCGGCCCGCTGGCGCGCCTCAACATCGCACTGTCCATGGGCACGCCGCTGGCCGATATCGAGCTGAAACTCTTCAAGCAGATCGCGCTCGGCCCCGTGCAGAGTTCGTTCCACTACCACTACGCGCGCCTCATCGACATCCTCTACGGCATCGAGAAGATCGAACAGATTCTCAGCGATCCGCAGATTCTCGACACCCACGTGCGCGCCACCGCGGGCGTCAACCGGCTGGAAGGCGCAGGCCAGGCCGAGGCTCCGCGCGGCACCCTGCATCACCACTACAAGGTCGACGACAACGGCCTCATCACCTGGGCCAACCTCGTCATCGCAACCGGCCAGAACAACAACGCCATGAACCGTGGCGTGCTCCAGGCCGCGAAGTACTACATCAAGGATGGCAAGTTCACCGAGGGCATTCTCAATCGCGTGGAGGCCGTGGTTCGCACCTTTGACCCGTGTCTGAGCTGCTCCACCCACGCGGCCGGACAGATGCCGCTGGCCATCTCGCTCGTCTCTGCCGACGGCGAACTCGTCGACCAAGTCATCCGCTAGGTGCGGCGGTAACCATGAACACCCAAACGGCCCGATGCCTCATTCTCGCGTGCGGCAACACCCTGCGCGAGGATGACGGCATCGGGCCGTTTCTCGCTGCATGGGCGGAAAAACGCTTCGCGGACACCGCCGGCGTGCGCGTGATCGCGGCACAGCAATGGACACCCGAGTTCTCCGCCGAAATCGCCGCGGCCGAGACCGTCCTCTTTCTCGATTGTTCCGTGAACACGGCGCCCGGCTCTATCACCGTGTCTCCCGTGCTCGCCGACGACAAGCCGCCGCGCCTGATGACGCATCATCTGGACGCGACAAGCCTACTGGCACTGGCGCACGAGTACTACGACGCGCGACCGCGCCAGGCAAACATATTCACCATCGGAGCCGGATCGCTCGAACTACGCGAAGGCTTCAGCGATATCATGCAAGCCGCAATCCCCGAAGCACAGCAAACACTCGAGGAGGCCGTGCTGCGATTGCTCGGCAAAACCGATCAGCGCAAATAGCCCGCCAGCTTGAAGCTGTAAGCGTAGTCGCCCTTCAGCAGCTCGCGCAAAACGATCCGAGCGGCGCCCGTCTGCACCTTGGCTCCCAACTCATTCTGGGTGCCGAGCTGCGTGATCGCAATTCCCTGCTTCGCCGGCACATCGATCAGCGTAATCGTCCGCGCCTTTGGCTTGCCCAGCACCGTCACATAGAGATCGTCGCCCTTGCGCGTGAACCGCAGTTCGTCCCCCTCGGCGCTCTTGCCCACGGCCTGCGTCCACGGCGTCGTGTCGAAGATCGCCTCGCCGTTCTGCGCGAGCCACGCGCCCAGCGCCTTCAGCCGCTCCATCTGCACCGGCGGAATCGTACCGTCCGCCTCCGGGCCTACGTCCAGCAGCAGGTTCCCGTTCTTGCTCACGATATCGACCAGCAACGCGACGAGTTCGTTCGGCGCAATCGTCTCCGCCTCGCCCTCGGCGCGGTTATAGCCAAAGGAACGGCCCAGACCGCGGCACTCTTCCCACTTCTTCTCGCTGATCTTGTCGAGCTTTTCATACTCCGGCGACTTGAAGTCCGCATGGGTAATGCCGAAGCGGTCGTCGATGACGCCGTCGGAAACAGCGTTGTAGTAGTCAGCCTCCACGCCGAGCGCGTCTCCGGTCTTCGGCCAGTCGATATCGTTCCACAGCAATGCCGGATGATACTTCGCAATCAGTTCGTGGATCTGCGCATTCGCGTACTTGCCATAGGCTTCGCTCTGCGGCTTCACAGCTTGGTAATCGGCATTCACGAGGATCGGACCCGAATCGAAGGTCCAGTCATAGCCGCCCGAGTAGTAGAGCCCCATGCGCAGTCCCTGTCTGCGCACCGCCTCGCTGAGTTTCCCCACAATGTCGCGTTCGGCGTGAAGTTGCGCCGCCTTGAGCACCGGGTTCGGATTCGGCGTTTTGCTCGGCCACAGCGTAAACCCCTCGTGATGCTTGCTGGTCAAAACCACATAGCGCGCGCCTGCAGCCTTGAAGGTCGCGGCCATCGCATCGGGACTCCACTTCTTCGTCTCGCGATTGAACGCGAGCGCAAAGTCATAGTAGCCGAAGTCCGCGCCGAAATGCTCCTTGTGATACGCTTCCGTGGGCGAACCAGGGACGCGCATCGTGTTCAGATACCACTCGGCGTAAGGATCGTACTTGATGTAGTCATCCGACGAAAAATCGTGATCGGGATGATTGAGCGGCGCCCAACCCGGCACGGAATATAGCCCCCAGTGGATGAAGATGCCCAGCTTGGCGCCCGCATACCACTGCGGTAGCGGATGCGTATCGAGCGACGCTATCGTGGGTTCGTAGTGCTTCGATGGTTGCGCCGCGCACACGCAGGCAATCGAAATCAGGGCCGCCGTCACTCCAGCAAATAACAGCTTTTTTCTCATCGGTTCTGCCTCAAGAAGAGCTCCCACGCATCATAACGATCCAGCACGCGGTTGCCAACCTGCCGCACAAACAAACGCGGCGGTCATGTCGAAGGCATGACCGCCGCGCGATGCTATCGAACCACGTTCAGCTCAGAACGCTGCCACTGTCTGGCGCAGGCTGTAGGAGCTGAGCGTCTTGATGTAGTTGCCGCGATCGAAGGGCGAGACATCGGGAACCGAGCGGCGGCTGAGGCAGCCACGCGTCTCCCAAAGTGAGGTGTACTCGCGCTTCTCCAGCCAGTACTGCATATCCGCCAGCACGCGGCTGATGTGTTCGATGCCGTGGATGTGCAGAGCCGAGGCCATCATCGACATGCTGGCGCCGGCCATGATGCACTTGAGAACGTCGTCGGCCGAGTGCACGCCGCCGGTAAGAGCGATGTCGATGTTGGTGTGGCCGTACAGAATCGCCGCCCAGTGCAGCCGCGGCAGCAACTCCGAGGGCGTGGAGAAGTGCAGCGTGGGCCGCACCTCCAGCGTCTCGATGTCGAAGTCGGGCTGATAGAAGCGATTGAACAGAACCACGCCCCGTGCACCCACATCCTCGAGCCGCGCCACGATGTGCGGAATCGAAGTGAAGGACTGCGAGAGCTTCACCGCTACCGGAATTTTGACCGTCTGCACAACCGTCTCGACCAGTTCAAGGAGCTGATGCTCGATCTCGGCCGAAGTCTGACTGCGGTCGGTTGCCAGCGCGTACGTGTTCAGCTCCAGCGCGTCTGCACCGGCTTCCTCCATCTCCTTCGCAAACTGCGCCCAGCCTCCCGGCGTGTTGCCATTCAGGCTGGCGAGGATCGGAATCTTCACCGCCGCCTTGGCCCGTCGCAGGTGCTCGAGGTAGACCTCTTGCGACATGCGGTAGTCCTTCTGATCGGGAAGATAGTCGAGCGACTCGGCGAACGACTCGGTGCCACGCTCCAGATCTTCGTCCAGAGCCTTCGACTCGAGCGCAAGTTGCTCTTCAAACAGCGAGGTCAGCACGATGGCCGCCGCGCCTGCATCTTCCATGCGGCGAATGTTGTCGAGCGACTCCGTGAGCGGCGTCGAAGATACGACGATCGGGCCGCTCAGCTTGAGTCCAAGATAGGTAGTCGAAAAATCGATCATTGTTTACCTCCGGCCGGAACGGCCGCCTTCTCTTCGGCTTTAGGCGCAATGTTCGGCGTCTCGCCGCGGCCCGGCATGGCAGCCCGCGCCGAGTATACGCGCCACTGGCGCTCCACGTCGTCCTGCGCCTCGACCAGCAGCTTCGCCGCCAGCTCCGGATTGCTCCGCGTCAACATCGTGTACCGCGCCTCGCGATACGTGTAGTCCTTGAGCGGAATCGCCGGCGCCTTCGAGTCGAGCAGGAACGGATTCTTGCCTTCCTCGCGCAGACCCGGGTTGTAGCGCATCAGCGGCCAATAACCAGACTGCACGGCCAGCTTCTGCTGCTCCAGACCGTGCACCAGATCGTAGCCATGCGCAATGCAGCTCGCATAGGCGATGATGATCGACGGACCATCGTGCGCCTCGGCTTCCTGGAATGCCTTGATCACATGCGTGTCATTGCCGCCCAGAGCCACGCGCGCCACATAAACCGAGCCGTAGCTGACCGCTTCCATGGCGAGGTCCTTCTTGCTATTGCCCTTGCCGCTGGCTGCGAACTTGGCCACCGCGCCGCGCGGCGTGGACTTCGACATCTGGCCGCCCGTGTTCGAGTAAACCTCGGTGTCGAGCACCAGCACGTTGATGTTCTTGCCCGAGCCAAGCACGTGGTCGAGACCACCGAAACCGATATCGTAAGCCCAGCCGTCGCCACCCAGAATCCACACGCTCTTGCGAACCAGCGAATCGGCAATGGCGCTCAGATTGCGCGCTTCCGACGAATCGATTGCCGCCAGCTTCGTCTTGAGCGTCTTCACGCGATCACGCTGCGTGTTGATCTCGGGCTCGGTGTTCTGCGGCGCCGAAATCAACTCGGATGCCAGCGTCTCGCCGATCGTCGAGGCTAGTCGCGTCACCAGCGACTCAGCGTAGTCCTTTTGCTGGTCAAGTGCCAGGCGCATACCGAAGCCGAACTCCGCGTTGTCCTCGAAGAGCGAGTTGCACCACGTCGGTCCGCGGCCTTCTGCATTCTTCGTGTACGGCGTGGTCGGCAGGTTGCCGCCGTAGATCGACGAGCAGCCCGTGGCGTTGGCAATGTAGAGCCGGTCGCCGAAGAGCTGAGTCATCAGCTTCACGTAGGCCGTCTCGCCGCAACCCGCGCAGGCGCCCGAGAACTCAAACAGCGGCTGCAAGAGTTGCAGATCCTTTACCTGGTTGTGATTGATCTTCTCGCGGTCGACCTCGGGCAGCGAGAGGAAATAATCCCAGTTCTCGCGCTCGGCTTCGCGCAGCGGAGCCTGGAGCGCCATATTGATGGCCTTCTTGCTTGAGTCAGTCTTGTTCTTCGACGGGCAAATCTCCACGCATACGCCGCAGCCCGTGCAATCCTCGGGAGCAACCTGGAGCGTGTAGAGTTGATCGTCCAGGCCCTTCCACTTTGCCTTGGCCGTCTTGAACGTGGCCGGAGCCTTGGCCGCTTGATCGCCGGTGACGATCTTCGCGCGAATCACGCCGTGCGGGCAAACCATCGCGCACTTGCCGCACTGGATGCAAACATCCTTGTCCCACACCGGAATGAACTGCGCAATGTTGCGCTTCTCATACTGCGCGGTACCGGTCGGGAAAGCGCCGCCCGCAGGCAGTGCACTCACCGGAAGCAAATCGCCCTTGCCGCCGGCGATCTGGCCAAGCACGTTGCCAACGAACTCCGGCGGGTTGCCGGTGATCGCGCCCACAATGTCGAACTCCGAGCTGACCGCCGTCGGCACCGTCACCTTTTCCAGGTGCGCCAGCGCCGCGTCGACGGCCGCGAAGTTCTTCTGCACAACCGCGTCGCCGCGCTTGCCGTAGGTCTTCTTGATGGCCTTCTTGATCTGCTCGATCGCTTCGTCCTTCGGCAGCACACCGCTAATCGCGAAGAAGCACGTCTGCATGATCGTGTTGATACGGTTGCCCATGCCGGCCTTGCGCCCTACGGCATAGCCGTCGATCACGTAAAACTCGATCTTCTTCTTGATGATCTCGTTCTGCGTCGTCTTCGGCAGCTTGTCCCAAACCTCGGCCGCCGAGTACGGCGAGTTCAGCAGGAACACCGCGCCGGGGATCGCCGGTTCCAGCACATTCACCTTCTCCAGGAACGAGAAGTTGTGGCAGGCGATGAAGCTGGCGCGCGTGATCAGGTAGCTCGAACGGATCGGCGTAGGCCCGAAGCGCAGGTGCGAGGTGGTCATCGACCCGGACTTCTTCGAGTCGTACACAAAGTAACCTTGCGCGTAATACGGCGTCTCGCTGCCGATGATCTTGATCGAGTTCTTGTTCGCGCCTACCGTGCCGTCCGAACCCAGGCCATAGAACAACGCGCGGTGCGTCTTCGGGTCTTCGGTCGAGAACGACTCGTCGTACTCCAGGCTAGAATGGCTCACATCGTCGTTGATGCCGATGGTGAAGTGGTTCTTCGGCGCGGCCTTCTTCAATTCGTCCAGAATGCCCTTGACCATGGCCGGCGTGAATTCCTTCGACGACAGGCCATAGCGGCCTCCGATCACCATCGGCTTGGCAAACTTCAGCTCGCTCGCGTGCTCGGCCAGCACCGTCATCACGTCCTGATAGAGCGGCTCGCCTGCCGAACCAGGCTCCTTGGTGCGATCCAGCACGGCGATGGACTTGACCGTAGCCGGCAGCGAGGCCAGAAACGCCTTCGTGTCGAACGGGCGGAACAGGCGAACCTTGACCACACCCACCTTCTCGCCGCTCTTCAGCAGCGCGTCCACGGCCTCTTCGGCTGCCTCGGCGCCCGAGCCCATCAGGATGATGATGCGCTCGGCGTCCGGCGCTCCGTAGTAGTCGAACAGATGATAGGCGCGGCCGGTCAGCTTGGCCACCTTGTCCATGACATTCTGCACGATGCCCGGAACGGCGTCGTAATACGGCTGGCAGGCTTCGCGCGCCTGGAAGAAGACATCGGGGTTCTGCGCGGTGCCGCGAATGATCGGGCGATCCGAGCTCAGTGCCCGCTGGCGGTACTCAATGATGTGCTTATCGTCCAGCAGCGCCTTGATCGCATCGTCGCTGATGGGCGTGATCTTGCCGACCTCGTGCGAAGTGCGGAAGCCGTCGAAGAAGTGAATGAACGGAATCTTCGCTTCGAGCGTGGCAATCTGCGCCACCAATGCCAGGTCCGCGCACTCCTGCACGGAGTTCGACGCCAGCATCGCCCAGCCCGTCGCCCGACAGGCCATCACGTCGGAGTGGTCGCCGAAGATCGAAAGCGCGTGCGTCGCCAGCGTGCGGGCCGTAACGTGCATGGTCGCCGGGGTAAGCTCACCGGCAATCTTGTACATGTTCGGGATCATCAGCAGCAGGCCCTGCGAGGCGGTAAACGTGGTGCCGAAGGCGCCAGCCTGGAGAGCCCCGTGCAGCGCGCCTGCCGCGCCGCCTTCGCTCTGCAGTTCTTCCACGATGGGCACCGCGCCCCAGATATTCTTCTTGCCCTCGGACTGCCACTGATCGGCCCATTCGGCCATCGGAGACGAGGGGGTAATCGGGTAGATCGCAACAACTTCAGACAGCCGATAGGCAACCGAAGCAGCCGCCTCGTTCCCATCCAAAATGACCATTTTCTGTTCACTCATTCGCTTTGCCTCACAGCGCGGCCAAGGGAGAAAAACCGCTAGAGTGAGTCTCTTCCGCGGGTTCCTATGCCGCTGTGATGTCAGACACAGCGAGACAAGTGCATACTGCATTGCGATACTTGATCCCGTATTATGCCAATCAGCCTTTAGCCATCGAAACCTATACGCCCGGGCTGCATCGCTCGGCGTGTACCGCCGCAACTGCTCCACCCGTCCGTCGCCGACCCGCCGCCCACAGCACCCAGGTCCATCCGATCGCGGTTACAAGCACAAAAATGGCCTGCTGCCGCTCAATCAAGAGCCGGAAAAACAGTCTGCCCGCAATCCCTTCCCCAAACCGTCGAGTCGCCCACTGCTCCAGCACAATGGCCGTGGAGAACAGTTGCAGAGCTCCGGCCAGCGTCAGCGCCGCCGCTGGGACCCGCGCACGCCGCCACAGCATGGCCAGCGCCGGCAGCGCCAGAATCTGCAAGCGCATGTCATAGGTACGGTGGTAGGTGAGCAGCAGAGTGAAGAAGCTCATGCCCGCCAGGCCAATCCAGTCCCGCTCTTCTCCCGGCGCGGCGCGGAAATAGCCCACGCAGAGAATGCCAGCGAATCCCACGAAAACAAGCACGTCCACCGTCTGATAGAAGGCTGGCGACGGGTTGATGAGCGTCGTCAGCGCGCTCAGATTCACAATACCGGTGTCGATGCGCTGGACCGGGCCAACTGTGCCATCCACGTGGAGTTGCGCGTTGAACTCCTGTACCCACGTGAGCGATCCTAACCGCCAGGTGAGAATCACCAGCGCCACTGCTGACAACATCGTAAACGCACCCAGCGCGATTGCGGCTGTCTTCCGCGTCTGCCGCCGGATGCAGAAGAAGACCAGCAGCGGAAGCACCAGTTGTGGCTTGAGACATGCGCCCAGCAAGAGCAAAAAGCCTCCACTGCGGTTTCGCCCGCGCAACAGCAGCAGGCTTCCGAAAGCACACAGCGCCAGCACTGGTGTGCTGACCTGGCCAAGGCGTAAAAGCACACCGCTGCTGGCCAGGATGCAGGCCGCGCCCAGCGCCGTGACTAGACGGGTTTCGCGCGGGGACCAGCACACAAACATCAGGTAGCAGGCCGCATACATCGCACCGCACAGCCAGAAGTACACCGCACCCGCCGCGGGAAAACTCAGCAATCCCAGCGGCGACAGCAGCAGATAGGTGAGCGGCGGATAAAGCATGGCATACCGCTGCCAGTAATCCGGCGGGTATGCCGCTGGATCGGCGCCATGAGAAACGACCTCATGACGAACGTTCTCGGTTACATAAGGACTTTTCCCGGTAAGCACGCACCGGATGCTCCCATAAACCGGCGCCAGATCGCCGTATCCCCCATTCGATCGCCCTGAATAAAAGAAAAGCAGGACCGCTACGCCCAACACGCCAACCAGAATCGCGTTCCGCATATGCCCAGCGCTCGCTGGAGCCTCCTTTTCGTTTTGGGTCATCCCTGCTGCGGATTCCGTCTTACTCCATCAAGATATATGAGATAGCCCCCGCCAGGCAGCCCGCTCCTCCTGGACGTTTTCCCGTATTTGGCGCGTCCGGCGTGATTCAAGTCACATCCCTACGCCCTTTTTGGAATCAACAATGGAGTGTTGCCGCCGATGACTGAGGAACCAGCATCTTCGGCGCACAGGCCAATCCGTACCATCAGCCACATTCGGGCCTCCTGCCGAAAAGATGAAACAAGAGAAAGACATGGGTATCAGGCGATCATGACAATCATTTGCGACTCTGACCGCGATGGTCGTACACTGAATTCAGACTATTCCGGTCGCAGTTTAAGGGTGCTTCCTTTTCCGCGGCCACTCGGAGTCCGGCAGTTGAACGTGCTGAGTGAACTCAAAGTCGGCGAAAGTGCGGTTCTGATTGCACTGGATCTACCTGAATCCGTGCAGAACCACCTGATGCATATGGGCTTTGTACCCGACGCCCACGTGACGGCGCTGCGCCGCGCCCCCGCCGGCGACCCCACCGTTTATGCCATCGACGGCATGGAAATCGCCCTGCGTGTTGAGACCGCACAGGCCATTCGCATACGCCAGGCCGGCGAAGTTTCCGCCGAGCCTGTCAGCGAGCCCCAACTGGCCGGGGTCGCCCGATGAGTTCCTGCTGCGACACCCCGGCCTTTGTCCCTCCCTCATCGCCCCAGTCGGGCACGCTGCGGACGGTCGTCCTGATCGGCCCACCCAATGCAGGTAAATCCACTCTTTTCAATCGTCTGACCGGCCTGCGGCAAAAGGTTGCCAACTATCCCGGCGTCACCGTTGAGCAGCGCATGGGCCTGATGGCCGGCGTGGGCCGCGACGACTTGACCCTCATCGACCTGCCCGGCATCTACTCCCTCACCCCTTACTCCGAGGACGCCCGCGTCTCCATCGACGTACTCAAGGGCAAGATGCCCGGCACGCCCAAGCCGGATGCCGTCCTGCTCGTCCTCGATTCCCTGCATCTGACGCGGCAACTCATGCTGGCCGCTCCGGTGCTGGCGCTCGGCCTTCCCACGCTGGTTCTGCTCAACATGAGCGACCTGATGGAAGCGCGCGGCGGCGAAATCGATCCCCTCAAGCTCGCCCGCGAGCTCGGCGCGCCAGTCGCGCTCATCAGCGCCACTCACGGCACCGGCCTCGAGTCCGTCTCGCTCTTTCTCAGTCAGCAGGAGCAGCGCAAGGCAGCCCAGCCTCTCAATCTGCCCGTACTCGGCAACGCGGCCAGCACCCACACCTGGGCCGCCCAGGTCAGCCGCAAGACCGGCTACCGTGCCCCGCTCTCCGCCGAGAGCAGCCGCAAGCTCGACAACATCCTCCTGCATCGCATCTGGGGGCCGCTGCTCTTCCTCGTGGTGGTCGTCGGCGTCTTCGAGGTCGTCTTCTCCATCGGCCAGCCGCTTTCCGACGGCTTCGGCGACATCCTGGCCGCGGCCGGCAACCTGATCCGTCCCTTGCTGCCCGCCGGCTGGATTCAATCGCTCGTGCTCGACGGCGCGTGGAAAGGCATCGCCTCCGTCCTCGTCTTCCTGCCGCAGATCCTCCTGCTTTTCTTGTTTATCGGCATTCTGGAGGACTCCGGCTATCTAGCCCGTGCGGCGCTCATCGCCGACCGCGTGATGCGCACCATCGGCCTCAACGGCAAAGCGTTCATCCCCCTGCTCTCGGCCTATGCCTGCGCCGTGCCGGCCATCATGGCTACCCGCACCATTGAGAACAAGCGCGACCGCTTCGCGACCATCCTGGTCACGCCGTTCATGACCTGCTCGGCACGTCTGCCCGTCTACATGTTGCTCATCGCCGCATTCATTCCCAACACCATGTACCTGCACGGCGTGCTCGGCCTGCGCACCATTGTGATGCTGAGCTTGTATCTCGCCGGCTTTGTGGCGGCCATGACCACGGCCTGGCTGCTCAAGAGCTCCATTCTCAAGTCCAGCGAGACGCCGTTCATCCTGGAGCTGCCGCAATACCGTATGCCCACCCTGCGTTCGCTCATGATGCGCCTCGTGGACCGCGCTCGGGTCTTCCTGCGCAATGCGGGCCGCGTGATTCTGCTGGTCACGCTGGCGCTCTGGGTGCTCGCGCACATTCCCCCGGTGCCTGGGCAAAACGGCTCCTACACCGCGCCGGAGCTTGCAGACAGCATGATCGGCCGGTTCGGCCACGTAATCGAGCCGGTGATTCAGCCCCTCGGCTTCAATTGGAAGATCGGCATCGGCCTGCTTTCGAGCGTGCTGGCGCGCGAGGTCATGGTCAGCACCATGGGCACGCTCTACGGCGCGGACCCCGACACCGAGTCACTGAACCTCCAGGCCGCCATGCACCACGACCTGTCTACGGCCGGGGCCCTGGCCCTGATGATCTTCTTCGCCTTCGCCATGCAGTGCACGTCGACCATCGCCGTCGTCCGCCGCGAAACCAACAGTTGGAAATGGCCGGCGCTGCAGTTCATTTACATGCTCGTGCTCGCCTACTCCGCCGCCTTCGTCGTCAATCACGTAGCATCCATCTTTCTGCACTAGCATCTGGAGTAGACGCGCACCTCCTCCGCCCCGGGGAAACGCGTCTACGGCTTCGCCGGCTCGGCCCCTTGTTTTTCAAAAGTCCAGTGGCAGGGTCGGCCCACGATGCCCAGGCCCGTACTGCGCTCGCCCTTGCCTTCGGTCTCCGTGAATGCGACTTGACCTCATAGCTGTACTCTTCGCCTTCGGTCTTGATCGGGCCATGTGTGTAGGCCTTAACCTAGCGAAGGCCGAAAAAGCGGCAAAGTAGGGGCACACCCAAGTTGCTGTCACTGATGGCAATCCGTCGCTTGATACAGTGATGTTTCTTACTGATAGCCGACTGCACGGCCGGAATCCTGAATAAATACGATTGAGAATGCCAGATGTCCAAAAGCCAAGGCCATTTGCTTGCATTTACGCTCTCGCCTTTGAAATCATCTGTGGCATGTATGTAGCCATCGTTAGTGTTCTTGCGTTCCTTTGTATGTGCCTCCAAGCGCGATTAGAAAAGCACCGGCCCGGCAAGGTGAGGTGGAACCTCATGATGATGGGAGTGCTACTCATTCTGATTATCCTGGTCACGGCCATGGCGTCGGCGCATTAGACCGTCGTATATGCTCATGGATTCAAGCTGACCCACAACTCGAGATTCCCCGTCTTTTGGGTTCCGGTCGTGTCATCGGCCATAAGCCGTAAATCGGGTCGTGTCCGGTTTGCCAACGATCTGGGCTCAATCCTAGTTTTGATGAATGGGCATTACGGCTGAAGACATAGTCTCCAATGAATTCACGATATTGGTGGACATCTTGGATCGACTTTTCAGCGAGGCCCTGAACCGCTTCCAGCATGGTTTCCGTCAGTCTGAAGCTAAGGCACGTATGCGTGAAAGGAGACGCAACGCTGCCCAGAGGAATACGCCAGCCACAACGAGAACCATGAAATACCCCGCCAGAGACCAGCCAGACCATTCCATTGTTCCGCCTGTCAAAAGTTTCTTCCACACAGGTGCGCTGAATGTAAGGACGCCGCAGAGGAGGAAGTACATGATCACGCGAACTTTCAGAAGCCTACGGTCTTTCATTTCTTGAAGACTCCTAACCATGCGTCCTATTTCAACCCTTACGGATAATTTTTATTATAAGCATGAGTCTGGGGAATGGCCTCCTAAAAATCCAAGTCTAGGCTTTATCACCGGCTACCCGGCAATCCGTCAATGACCCTTCAGCAAACAGCATCGAGATGGCAAGAGCCCACTGCATCAAACGAACAGGTTACCCCGATGACAGCGATGTTTGGGCCTAGCCCAGGTGGGCTATCCCTCTGCGGGGCTGGCGGTTGCCAGATGCATTGCCCAGATGCGCTTGACCTGGCTAAGACTGCATCCGGTCAGTTCCGCGGTTTGCTTGATGGTTTGGCCGGCGGCGCGGTGCACAACGATGCGTTGATGGGCCACTGTATCAGGCCTTAACCTAGCGAAGGCCGTGTAGGCGGCTGAAGCCGTATTCCCAGTCGCGGTCAGCTTCGCCTTCCCTTCCTTGTCGATCTTCCCGTCGATCGCGAGATAGGCCTGCTGGCCCTTCGTTCCCCGCTCCCCATGCAGCACGTTCCCCGAGACAGTCGAAACGAAGTGCAGTGTGTATCCGAGCGCCCCTCCTTTCGGTTCGCACGTGACCGTCGTGTTCCATGTGCCGTCAAAGCGGCCCGGGTTCTGGCCGGAGCTGGCAAGTGCGGCCAAAAAGATTGCAGATAGAACGACTTTGCGCATAAGTGGGCTCCTTTCGGTGCGGATTCTACGCCCTTGAAGACTGTTCGTCCGCAGAAGATTTGTCCCTCTCGCGGACACTCTTCCCTTCCGGGCTCTGTGAGAGAATAAAGAGGTACACAGTCTTTCCGGGCTGCCCCTGTGCGCGGCCCACACCTGATTCAACTCAAGAGATTGCGCGGCTTGCGCTGCCGGTACATCCCTGCGGTCCGCGCCAGCGAAACGGAAAACGAATGATCAGTGTCAGCAATGTGAGCATGCGCTACGGCGCCAAGGTGCTCTTCGAGGAAGTGTCCACAACCTTCACGCCCGGCCGGCGCTACGGCCTCACCGGCCCCAACGGCGCCGGCAAATCCACCTTCATGAAGATCCTCACCGGCGAACTCGAGCCGCAAAAGGGCACCGTGGTGCGCCCGCGCAAGCTCGGCATCCTCCGCCAGGATCAGTTTGCCTTCGACAACTACCGTGTCATCGACACCGTCATCATGGGCAACAAGCCCCTCTGGGCTGCCTTCGAGGAGCGCGACCGCATCTACGAGAAGCCCGAGATGACCGACGAAGACGGCATGAGGCTGGGCGAGCTCGAAGGCGTCATCGGCGACGAGGACGGCTACTCCGCCGAGAGCGACGCCGCCGTGCTCCTTCAGGGTCTCGACATCGCCGACACGCTCCACGAGCGCAAGATGGGCGAGCTGCAGGGCGGCCAGAAAGTCCGCATCCTCCTCGCGCAGGCACTCTTCGGCAAACCCGAAGCCCTGCTCCTCGACGAGCCCACCAACTACCTCGATCTCGACTCCATCCACTGGCTGCAAGACTTCCTGCTCAACTACGACGGCACCCTCATCGCCATCTCCCACGACCGCCATTTCCTCAACAGCGTCACCACCCACACCGCCGACATCGATTACCAGACCATCATCACCTACACCGGCGGCTACGACGACATGGTGATGGCCAAGACCCAGGTCCGCTCCACGCTGGAGTCGCAGAACGCGCAGCGCGAGAAGAAGATCGCCCAGCTCAACGAGTTCATCGCCCGCTTCGCCGCCGGCACGCGCTCCTCGCAGGTCACCAGCCGCCGCAAGGAAGTCGAACGCCTCCAGACCAACGACCTCGCCCGCTCCAACATCCAGCGCCCCTTCATCAAGTTCGACCAAGTCCGTCCCAGCGGCAAGCACGTGCTGGAGTTCAAAGGCCTAACCAAGACCTACGGCGACCAGAAGGTCCTCGACGGCTTCACCGCGAATCTGCTGCGCGGCGAAAAAATCTGCCTCATGGGCCGCAACGGCGCGGGCAAAACCACCGTGCTCAAGAGCCTGCTGGCCAACTACCCCGGCCTCTCCGATCCCGAATTCACACTCGACACCGGCGAGGTCAACTGGGGCCACGAAGCGCACATCGGCTACTTCCCGCAGGATATCGGCGCCACCATCGAGCACGGCCTCACCGTGGCCGAGTGGCTGCATCGCTGGAAGTCCGACGCCCACGTCGAAGAGATTCGCGGCATCCTCGGCCAAATGCTCTTCACCGGCGAAGAAGGCGCCAAGCCCACCAAGGCCCTCTCTGGCGGCGAGCAGGCTCGGCTGGTCTTCTGCAAGCTCATCCTCACCAAGCCCAACATCCTCATCCTCGACGAGCCCACCAACCACCTCGACCTCGAGGCCATCAACGCCCTCAACATCGCGCTCCAGCGCTACGAGGGCACCGTCCTGCTCGTCACCCACGACCACGACCTCATCGACGAAGTCGCCACCCGCCTCTGGCACTTCGACGAAAACGGCATCGAGGACTTCCAGGGCCCCTACACCGAGTGGAAGGGCATGCACAACTAGCACTCGACATCCGCACCACAACAAAAGGCGCCGCCTCAAGCGACGCCTTTTCTTTTTCGCCCTTGAATCAGCAAGAAAGTGGGTGCCCCGGGTCCGTCTGTTCGGACCCGGGAAAGCACGGACCAAACCCAGCCAATCTTCCCAAGCCGCAATCCCACCGTGCCCCATCCTGACCGCAGCACATAACCAACTACCGTGTCATCCTGAGCGAACGGGGGCTCCGCGCGTACTTCAGCTCGGGGGTGTTGAGTCGAAGAACCTGCTGTTCCGGTATCCAATTCATCCCACGGACTTCACAGGCGGGACACTAGAAGCTGAGAGCTGAAAGCTGGCATCGATTGACACCGCCCCCGCCCACCCTTTGTAATGAATTCAGCGGCGATGGAGTTCGCCCTCAACCGCTGTCCTCTCCAATAGGCTGGACAGATGATGACTCCTGACAGGCGGTCCTGTCGCGGAGTTGTGTCCCGGCGGATCCCCTGCACAATTCTGAATTGCCCTCGCTGCGACGCCCTCGCGCATCGCAGCTCCAGGCAAGAGAGGAACTACGCTTGCAGAAATATCTGCTCATCGCCGCCGGAGGCGCACTCGGCTCCATCGCCCGCTACTGGGTCGGCTCCACCATCGGCAGCCGCATGGGAACCCGCTTCCCCTACGGCACCTTCGTCATCAATCTCAGCGCCTGCGTCGTCATCGGCTTCTCACTCACTTATCTCGGCCGCCGCGTCGAGCTCAGCCCCGCCTGGCGCTATCTCATCCCCATCGGCTTCGTCGGAGCCTACTCCACCTTCTCCACCTACGAGTGGGAGACGCTCACCTCGCTGCGTTCCGGCGCCTTCGCGCTGGCCGCGCTCTACGCCGTCGGCAGCCTCATCCTGGGCCTCGCGGCCACATGGGCAGGCGCGGCGCTCGCCGAGATGATCCCCTAGTCGACGCAGCGCTCGGTTTGGGGCTAGAATTCTCCATTGTTCCAGTCGGAGGCCTCCATGCTGCACACCGGCAAGGCCGTCAAGGTCATCATCTACCTGAGCGATGGTGCAAGGCATCATGGCATGCCGCTCTATTCCAGCATCCTCGACATCCTCTACAAGTCGGGCATCGCCGGTGCCACCGTCGTCAAGGGCATCGCCGGCTTTGGCTACGAGCATCGTATGCACTCGGCCGCGCTGCTGGATATCTCCGACTTTCTGCCCATCGTCATCTCCTTCATCGATACCCAGGAGAAGGTCGACGAGGTGCTGCCCGAGATCCAGAAGAGCCTCACCAGCGGCCTGATTGAAGTGCAGGACACGACAGTCTGTATGCCGCCGCGTCCCTCGCACTAGCGCGCCGAGCGGAACGGCGACGCCGGCAACCCCTCGCCGTTGAACAGATTGCACTGCGGGCTGTTCGACCAGCCGTAACGAATCGCCAGCGGCAGCGCCACCTCCGCGCTGCTGGCCACAATCGTTTCGCCCTCGACTTTCGCCGTCGCCGTGTGCCATTTGCCGTCCGCACCCGCCACCTCGAAGCTCGTCAGTTCCCCGCCCTTCGCCGTCAACCCCTTCGCGTGCTCGAACCACACGCGAATCGCCGCTCCCTCCGGCGTCGCCTGTCGAAACACCGGCCCGCTGTACTCCACGGCCTCTCCGTAGCTCAGCGCCCGCGCCGCCCGCGCCAGCCGCAGCCCCACGTCCACCTTGTCGGTCGGATGCACGTCGTCCGGGTTGCCAACGTCGATGGTGACGGCCATCGCGGTGTTGCGCAGTTCCAGCGTCTCCGCCTGCTGCTCGCGCAGCGCTGCCCAGTCCTCCAGCGGAGTCGACTTGAAGTTGGCGATCTGCACGTAGAGGAAGGGGAAATCGCCCACGCCCCACTGCCGCCGCCAGTCTTCGATCAGCACGCGAAAGATGCGCCCATACAGCGGCGCGCGTTCTAGCGCGCTATTGCTCTCGCCCTGGTACCAGACCACCCCACTAATCGCCAGCGGCGTCAGCGGCGCGATCATGCCATTCCACAGCAGCCCCGGTCCCCAACTCTCCAGCGGCGGATGCCACGGAAACTGCGGCACGGGCTTGCCCGCGGCCGTCGCTTCGGCAATCTGCCGCTGCTCGTCCTTCACCTCGCGCTCGGCCTTCGCTCCGTGCTCGGTCATCTTGCCGCGCGAGACGAACAGCGGCATCAGCGACGCATCCTCGCCGATCGCTCCCAGCCGCAGCCACGACTCAGCCACCGTCCCGCCCCACGTCGCGTCGATCACCCCCACCGGCACGTGCTCGCGCTGCTCCAACTCGCGCGCAAAATACCACGCCACCGCCGAAAAACTCTTCGCCGTCTCCGGACTCGACACCGTCCAGCCGCTCGTCTTCACGTCCTCTTCCGCAAACTGCGACGAGCGCTTCTCCACCATCAGCAGCCGTATGTCGGCAATCCCCGCGCGCGGCACATCCTGCCCCGCCGTCGCTGCGCGCGCAAGCTCGAACTCCATGTTCGACTGCCCCGAGGCCACCCACACATCGCCCACCAGAATGTCCGTATACACCAGCGGCGTCTCCGGCGCGCCACCCGCCCGCGTCCCCTGCACCTTCAGCTCGAACGGCCCGCCCGCCTTGCCCGGCGCAAGATACACACTCCAGTCGCCTGTGCCGTTCGCCACCGTGCCGCTCGTCTCGCCGCGAAAAGCGACCTCAACCTTCTCGCCCGGTGTCGCCGTACCCCACACATGCACGGGCAAGTTGCGCTGCATCACCATGTGGCTGCCGATAACCGAGGGCACGCGCACCTGCGACCTCGCTGTCCCGCTAAGAATCAAGATCGTTAACAAAAGCCAACGCCTGCGCATCATGCACCTCACATCCGGTTCCAGCGTAAAATTATCTTGTGGAGCATCGGGCAGTTTGATCTTGCCGATAGAGAACGTTAGCAGAACACGCTGCAACATGTCAGGCTGCGACCTCAGGATTTCCCCCAGCTCGACACAACTTTTTCTCTCGCTCCCGTGTCAAAACATATAGCCACACGTCTGCGTTTCCTCGCATCAACCGCAGGTCGTCGTGAGCTTGCTCGACTCGCTCTCATCGCTCGACATGTCACTGAACGTGCTTGAGGAGACGTGTTTTCGCCACAGACGCCATGATCGGAAATCGATCCAAACCCGGGATATCGTCGACTCTGCGCAGCGCACTGCTCGCGGTTGTGGCGGCGTTTTGCCTTATGGCTTCCGGCCCTAAAGCCTCGGCGCAAGCCGCACTTCTGATGGAAGAGCCCTATGGTTTTTTCGGCACATTGAACCCCACCGGCCACACCGCGGTCTACTTTGAGCATGTATGCGCCCAGACGCCCGTTACGCTGCGCCGCTGTGAACCCGGCGAACTCGGCGCCGTCGTCGCGCGCTACTCTGGCATCGCCGGCTACGACTGGATCGCGATCCCTCTGGTGCCATATCTGTACGCCGTCGACGATCCCGGCCTCGTGCCGCAGCGCGTCAATAAAGAGACGGTCGATCGGCTCCGCGACAAGTACCACGAAGAGCATCTGCTCTCGCTGGGGACCAAGGTTCCGCGCGGCGGATTTCTGCATGGCGGCTGGACAGAGCTGATCGGCACTGCCTACGAACGCCGCATCTACGCCTTCCGCTTCCAAACCACGCGCGAACAGGACGATACGTTCATCGAGCGCATGAATGGCGCGGAAAATCGCTCCGAGTTCGACCTGCTCTTCAACAACTGCTCGGACTTTGCGCGCGAGATCATGAACCAGTATTTCCCGGGCACGTTCAAACGCAGCATCTTCCCCGATGCCGGCATGACCACCCCCAAGCAGATCACCTACAAGCTGGTGCGCTATGCCCGCAAGCACAACGAAACCGACCTGGAAGTCTTCGAGATCCCTCAGGTGCCCGGCTATCGCCGCATGAGCCGCTCCAACAAGAGCATCGCCGAATCGCTGGTAACCACGGGGTACGCCATACCGATCACACTGTCGAATCCATACCTCGCCAGCGGCCTGTTTGTCGACTATCTGGTGCGCGGTCACCATCGCCTGATCCCGAAGGACCGGCAAATTCTTGGGCCCGACAACCTGGAAGCGTTGACAGCCTCTCCGGACGACAGGGACAATCCGGTGAGCGCGGGAACGCAGGCTGCCCACGCTCCTGCCGCAACCTTGTCCGAATCGCTCCCTACTGCGGCGACACTCACTCCCGGCCTGAGAGAGACTCCGGCCAATCATGACGCAGTCACCCCAGAGTTTTGAGCATCACGCAGCCTTCGATCCGCTCTTTCACATTGCCCTCATCGGCATTCTGACCATCAACCTCGTCGTAGCCATCACCTTTGCCGTCCTGCATCCGGGCTTCTGGTCTGCCTGGATGACCGTCCTGTCGCTCGCCGTATTCATCGTGCTGGTGCGGCTGCGGCAATACCCGCTCAAGGTCCAGGACCGCATCATTCGCCTGGAAGAGCGGCTGCGCTTGCAATCGCTGGCCCCCGCCGAGTGGCACGCGCAGATCGACAACCTCAGCGAGGATCAGCTCATCGGCCTGCGCTTCGCCTCCGACGACGAGGTCGTGGAACTCGCCAAGCACGCTCTTGAACACAAACTCACGCGCAAGCAGATCAAGGAGCGCATCCGCAACTGGCGTGCCGATTACTGGCGCATCTAGAGGCTGTTCTTACCTTTGAACCAGTCTGGCTACTTTTCTGAGCAGACGAGATTTCCGAGCATGTAGGCATGAGCCAGACTGTTCGGAAGGGCTATCTGACGGACGTGTCGGATGAGGAGTGGTCGTTTGTTTTGCCGTATCTTCTGCTGAGCCGCGAGGACAACCTGTCGCGCGTGCATGATCTGCGTGATGTGTTCAACGCAGTACGGTATGTGGTGAAGGGTGGCAATCAGTGGCGATTGATGCCCAACGATCTTCCTCCGTGGCGCGTGGCCTACCAGCAGATGCGGCGGTGGATGGCGGCAGGCGTGTTCGAACTGCTGGTGGCCGATGTGCAGAGTCTGCTGCGTGAGCTTGGCGGCAGACGCGGCCAGCCCACAGCGATCTGCATCGACAGCCGCACTTTACAATCGACACCGGAATCGGGCGCTCGCGCCGGCTACGACGGGGCCAAGCGGCGCAAGGGATCGAAGGTACATATCGCTGTCGATACACTGGGGCATCTGCTGGCGTTGAAGGTTACTGCGGCCTCCGAAGGCGACCGCGAGCAGGTGAAAGCGCTGGCCGAACATGTGCAGGAAGTCACCGGCAACACCGTGGAACTGGCGTATGTGGACCAGGGCTACACGGGCGAAAACGCGGCCCAGGCTGCGGCAGAACACGGCATCCAACTGAGCGTGGTCAAACACCCCATGGCCAAACGTGGCTTCGTGCTGTTGCCAAGACGATGGGTTGTGGAAAGAAGCTTCGCATGGGCCGCCCGCTTCCGAAGGCTTGCCCGCGACTATGAACGACTCGACTCAAACCTCAAAGGCTTCCACTACATCGCCTTCGCTTGCATCATGGTCGCAAGACTCTTCGTCCCACTCATGCAAACGTAAGAACAGCTTCTAGTGTCCTGTCTCCAAAGTCCATATCATGATTGTGGCTGTCATTCTGAGCGCGACACAACTACCGTGTCACCCTGAGCGCATCACATAACCAGAGCCGTGTCATCCTGATCGAGTGAGCAGATTGTTAGAAATTGCTGATTTATTGAGAGATAGATGGCCAATTTTTGGCTGTGTAGTAATTGTGCAGGCAATTCTTCGATTTCTGTGCATTTCTTGAACGCGAGACATCATTCTACGGCCACGATTCATAGGTTAGAGGCTGTGTCCTAAGCCTATGCCGTGTTCGATGACCGGCGCGATTTCCGGCTGCGGTGGCGTGATGGATTGTTCCGGCTTTATCGCTGGCATGTGGGCGCTCTCGTGGGACACGTCATGCCCTAATGCTTCCGGCAGCTTTGCACGATCATTGGTGTAAAGCTGCGCGTCTTCCGCTCCGCGCGAGACGGCAACGTAAGCCATGCGGCTGTTGAGCAGGTCTTTCGCGGCCAGCTCGGTATCGACGTGAATCAATACACGCTCTGCGGTCTGCCCCTGGCTGGAATGACTCGTCACCGCATAACCGTGATCGAGATGCGGATGCTCGTGCGGATCGAGTTGCGCGTCACGGCCTCCGTCCAGCTTCAAGCGCATCTGCCCGTCCTGGCCGATGGCTTCCACCGTCCCTAATTCGCGGTTAGCAATCTTCAATTCATTGGCTGGAGCTGTGAACTGGATGCGGTCGCCCACAGCGAAGCTGCGCGGTTCCTCGCGGTAAACAGAAACGCCCTGCTGCCGTCGAGGATCATAGGTCAGCTCTGAGCCATCGGCCCGCACCACCGTCAACAGATTTTTCTCCGCATCCACGCTCTTGACCCGCGCGTATTCGCCGCGCTCCATGCCGGTCTCTTTCGACGCGCGCGCGTAGCGCACTACATCGTTGAATTCGTACCGCGCGGCCCATGTGCGCTCCGGCCCGGTGAGGTCCTGGCGTGGCACAAGCGCCTCGATGCGATGTTCTTCTTTGCTGACTAAACCGCGCTCCTGCATTTCGGCACGAATCGCCAAGTTGATCTCCACGCGGGAGCGATTGTCGGGGGAAACTACCAGCGTACCCTCCGGCGACCTCGCATATTCCTTCGCTATGGCTGTGATACGTTCCTCATGGCCTCGAATCTCATGGACGCGGCCCTGCCGCTCTAAACCCTGCACGGCCTCGCGCACCTCGCCACGCGCAAGCTGTTCGACCACCTGTTTCAGCTCCGGGTCTTTCTGGCGGACGATCTCTTCGAGCTTCACTGTTTTCATGCCCGCGTCCTGAAGCTGTGCGAAGGGACGCCCGGCCTCGATTGCCTCATGCTGTCTCCGGTCGCCTACCAGCAACACGCGGTCATTGGAGTGCAGGCGATTCACAAACTCGTGCATCTGCTTGGTGGACGCAAGCGAGGATTCATCGAGCACATACAGGCGGCGTTCTCCGGTGTCCGGCTGCTGGCCGCGTGCAAGATGTTTTTGCAGCGTGGACGTTTCCATACCAGCATCGGCCAGCTTTTGCGCCGCGCGGGACGTGGGCGCGAAGCCTTCAACCTTGTACCCTTGCGCCTCCGCGCCTTCCCGGATGACAGCCAGTGTCGTTGTCTTGCCAGCCCCGGCAACTCCATCCAATCCCACCATCTTTTCGCGGGAAAGAAACACTTGGTCAACGGCTTGGCACTGCGAGGCATTCAGCTCTGGGTGGCGGTCTTCCGTCGCAATCCGAATCTGCGGAGAAACCAGCATCGGGTCACTCATCCCGCGCTGATTGCCTTCCTGCATCCGTGTAACAATCTCGCGTTCCATGCGGACCATCGCGGCAGTCGTGTACTGCTGCCCTGCTCCGGCATGATTGACCGTACGGAACTCTCCGCGCGCGGCCCGCTGCGCGAACTCCTGCCGGACGTGGGCATACGTTGTTTCACCCATGCCTCGGTTGAGCGCCGCTTCCAGAATCTCGCGCCGGTCCAGCACGGCGGAATGCTCGAAGAGATGGTCGCGGGCATAAGTGACGGCCTGTTGCGCGGCCACTGTGCTCCGATTCAGCGCGGGTTCGTGAACGTGGCGCTGTCCACGTTCACGCGCTTCGGCCACAACCCGGTCGGCCTGATATCCATACTGCGCGGCTAGATTCCGATGCCTCTCTAATACCTCTCCCTGCGATAGCAGCTCCTTGCTGTCCCGCGTCCGGTGCGCGGCAACCTGCGCGGCTCCCGCCCCGTCTATCCCCATCTCGTGGAGATGATCTTTGATCTGCTCGCGGCGTGGGCTGCTGGCCTCCAGATACTCTTTCGCATACCCCTTGATCTCCGGCTGCCCATGCTTGCCGCGCTCCAGCTCGTAGCCCAACCCCTGTAACCGCATCGCCAGCTCGGAACGGTACAAACTGGTAGCGACGCGCTGCGACGCGAATAGCTCCTGCGGCTGCAAGGCGCGGGTTTGGCCGTTGTCGCGCTCGGTGACGTTGAAGATCACAGCATGGGTATGGAGTTGCGGTGCAGCGTAGCCGTCCACAGGCCGCGCGGTATCATGCTCAAAAGTAGCTGCAACGAATTTGCCTGTCGTCTCCGGCGCATGGACGTTGCCGATGCGGGCCTGCGTGTACTTCTCCAACTCGGCCAGTGCAACACGCACGCTCTCCCGATGTGCCTCTCGCACGCGCTCATCGCCACCTACAAGTGCGGTGAGAGAAACAGACTTCGGCGCAGAGAATGTGGCATCCCAACCGGCGCGATGCTCCACGCTCGTTACTTCCTTGCCGAATTTCCCCTCATAGGTTTTAGAGACCTGATGGCGAACGAGCTGCGCTTCCGTGTGCGGATGCTGGCCTTCGGTCAGACGCGCAAAGTGCTCATTGCCAACCGGACCCGCCAAGCCCCACTGCTCGGCCAGCTTACCTTGCCACTCGCTATACCCCTGCTGGTCGCGGCTCCAGTAGTTCTGCCGCTCCGACGCAAACTCCCGCTCATGGTACGTTCGCACCTGGGAAGCTGACAGCGGTTTGGAGATCGTCAGCATAGTGAGATTCTAGTACTAACTCAAGTGAAGCCGGATTCGCGTTACCAATCAATTCTTCGATGAGTGTTTTGGCGCTTACGCGCCAATGTAACTACGTGGGCAACAATATGCGTTCCGGGCTTTTCACGTTTCTGTATTCCGCCGCAGTGTTCGGGCGAACAAAGGCATCCGGCTTCTATCGGCATCGTTCTACCCGCTTCTGAGAACATGATTTTCCTGGCAATGAACAGAAGGCACTAAATAGCTGTGACAAGGACCTCGATTGCCGAACCTTCGAAACGCCAGATTTCTCTGAGGTCAACATCTGGCTAGATGTGCAAGTGCCAAAGGCCAGTTGGGAGCGAGGAAAGGAGGAGGTCTGCCCCCCGTCAGTCTCTCCTTTTTTAATTTACCTGCTAGTTCAATCTGAGTAGCGGTTACGTGTGGCGCGCGTGTGCCGTGAGTTTTCAACTCAGGAGGCCTGAACAACTCACCGCCGACACGGTACAGGTGATTTGAGCTTCAATCCACGCGCCCCGTGTGGGGCGCGACATCGGACGCCACGTCGACAGCATCCAAGACTGCCGCGTTTCAATCCACGCGCCCCGTGTGGGGCGCGACGGTGCTTTTCGTGCATCCCACGACACACTACAAAGTTTCAATCCACGCGCCCCATGTGGGGCGCGACTTCAGTGCGCTCCATCTTCACCAGGCGCTCGTAAGTTTCAATCCACGCGCCCCGTGTGGGGCGCGACTGCTAAACAAAACCACGCCGTTTCGCATCACCTGGTTTC